>CAZODP010000004.1:0-33259 GCA_964578595.1 uncultured bacterium | reverse complement strand
TAGATTAGTTTTTTGGGGTTAGTTTTTTGGGGTTCAGGGCGGATAGATTTAGACCAATAGATTTAGACCGACAAGTAGGATTGAACTTTGGCTTCGTCCATATTTGAGGTCAGTCCTTCCATGACAAGACTGCCATTTTCAATCAAGTAGTAGTAATCCGCCAAACTTTGAGCAAATTGAAAGTACTGCTCCACCAAAAGCACAGCAATTCCTCGCTCCCGCTTGATTTTTGTAATCGCCTCTTCAATTTCAATAATGATTGAGGGTTGGATCCCTTCGGTAGGCTCATCCAAAACCAAAACCTTGGGGTTGGCCACCAGAGCACGAGCAATCGCCAATTGTTGCTGCTGGCCACCACTGAGATCCCCCCCAAATCGATTCAAGAAGGTTTTGAGAATCGGGAACAGATCAAAGACATAGTCAGGCAATGATTTGATTGTCCCAGCGGAGGCTTCCAGACCAACTATTAGGTTTTCTTCAACGGTTAATTTTGGAAAAATCTCTCGCCCTTGGGGCACATAACCCAAGCCAGCACAGGCCCGTTGATAAGGGGCAAACGTAGAGACCGGATCCCCGGCAACCGAGATGGATCCGCTACGTTGTCTGAGCAAGCCCATCAGGGTTTTGAGGGTGGTGGTTTTGCCCATCCCATTCCGACCCAAGAGGCATACCGCCTGCCCCGGCATCACCTTAAAGGAGAGATTGCGGACGATGTGACTTTGCCCGTAATAGACATTGAGATCGCTGACCTCCAAAAGAGGCTGGGTTTCCACCATCGTGACCATAACTTTTGGCTCCGAAATCAAGACTTTATATCCAGCCCTAAAACAATACTAGGCAGCCGCCACTACTTCTGATTTGTGGCTGCCCAAATAAACCTCAATCACCCGGCTATCCTGCTGGACTTGCTCGAAGCTACCCTCGCACAAGAGCTGTCCTTGGTGCAGAACCGTAACCACTTTGGCAATCTGCTTGACAAATACCATGTCGTGCTCAATCACTAAAATGGCATGACTTTTGGATAGCTCTTCAATCAGCTCGCCGGTGGCCTCTGTCTCTTTATCAGTCATCCCAGCCACACACTCATCTAACAACAGCAAGTCTGGATCCTGAGCCACCATCATGGCAATTTCCAGCCATTGCTTTTGTCCATGAGACAGGATCCCGGCCAATCGGTACGTGGCATCTTCTAAGCCGCAAACTTCTAAAACATGGATGATTTGCTCCCGTTCTGCGGGAGTTCGTTTGGCAAATAAAGTTTTGATCACACCTTTATTCTGGTTGTAGGCCAGTTCCACATTTTCATAGACCGTTAGATTCAGAAAAACACGCGGAGTTTGAAACTTGCGACCAATGCCTTTTCGAGCAATTTTGTATTCTGGCAAATGAGAAATTTCTTCATTATGAAAATAGATTTTACCGGAAGTGGGCTTGACCTTGCCCGTGATAGCGTCACAAAGGGTGGTCTTACCAGCTCCATTCGGCCCAATCACCACCCGCAGCTCTCCCTCTTTTATAGAAAAGTCTAAATTGGTAATGGCCTTGAAGCCGCTAAAATCAATGGTTAGATTTTCAACCCGAAGGATATCCTGACTCATGGCTGGTATGTCCTTAGCAACAATCTAATTCTAGTCCTAGCGCAGAAAATGTAACGGTTCAACAAGAACAAAACGCTGACCAGCAGCCCTGGTGACTAGCGTTGGGCGACTAAGTCTGTGGAAAGATGACCTGGGATCCGATCTTGATCTGTTTACCCCATTCCTTGAGTAGACCCATCAAACCCATGGGCAAAAACATCACCACTAGCAATAACATTAGCCCTTGAGCTAACAACCAGTAATCAGGGTAACTCTCACTCAAATAAGTGCGAATAGCGTTGAACAAAATCGCCCCTGCAACCGCTCCAACAATTGTGCCCCGCCCCCCAATCGCCACCATGATCACAAACTCAATCGATTGGACAATCCCAGCGCGGGTGGGATCAATGATCAGCACTTGTGGCACAAACAAAGCACCCGCTACACCAGCCATGACCCCAGAGATCACGTAAACCACCAGCTTGTAAAAATCAACGTGATAGCCAGCATACCGTGCCCGAAACTCATCATCTCGGATGGCAATCATCAGCCGACCAAACTTGCCTGACGTCAGCCAACGGGAAAAAACATAGCATCCCAGCAGCACAAAGCAGGTGACAATATAGATAACCCGACGAAACTCAGGAGTGTTGACACTGGCCCCGAAGAAGGTCTCAAAATTGGTCAACCCGTTAGTACCGGCTGTGTACTGAAGGTAGCCCACCAACAGCACCCCCAACACCAGTGAGGTCGCTTGAGTGATGATGGCAAAATAGACCCCTTTGATGCGATTGCGGAAGACAAAGTAACCCAAGATCAAAGATACTAAACCTGGCACTAAAACCACTGCTGCCATTGCGACCCAAGGACTGTAAAATGGCTCCCACCAAAAGGGCAACTGCTCCAATCCTCCAAACGCCATGAAGTCTGGTAATGGTACCCCTGCTGGTGTTCGTCCGCGTGGAGCCATCAGAGATAGATGCATCCCCAAGCAGTAACCGCCCAAAGCAAAATAAACCCCGTGCCCCAAGCTGAGCATACCGGTGTAGCCCCAGATCAGATCGATGGCCATCGCTGCAATCGCTAAGGACAGCCAGCGGCCCAATAAATTGAGACGAAAAGCACTCAGTGTACTGGGCAATATCACCACAGCAATCACCATAATCACCACAACCGTGGCAATTTCAATCATGCGCTGCCGAGACTTGAGTTTGTCTATAAAAGACTGATTGACCGGATCCGACATAAGCCCCAACCCTCAAACAAATAAGCTGAACCAAGACAGTCAAACCATCCTCTAGCGGGTAGATTATTCCACATTGCGACCCTTTTGTGGAAAGAATCCACCCGGCTTAAATTGAAGAATAAAGATCACAATAGCAAAGGTCATTGCTCGCCCCAGGCTGCCCCCCAAAAAGGTCTCGCTGAAGGTGTTTAAAAAACCCATGATCGATGCTCCAGCTAAGGTGCCAATTAACTTGCCCACACCGCCGATCACCACCACCATAAACGAGTCCACAATCAGGTTTTGTCCAGTTGAGGGACCCACAGATCCAATCAGAGTCAGCAGCGCACCACATACCCCTGCCAAACCGGATCCAATCCCAAAAGTCAGGGCATCCACCTGTTCAGTCGGGATCCCCACACAGGAGGCCATCTCTCGGTTTTGGGTCACAGCTCGGATCCGAAGGCCAAACTTAGATTTACTGAGAAATTGGTAAAGACCGAGCAAAACTGCAATGGCAATAAATAAAATAAACAACCGGGTAAAGGGCAAAACCACGAATGTACCTGGAATCTTAAGCTGGCTTCGTAGAAATTGGGGGGCAATTACATCCACATTTTGTGCCCCAAACATCACCCGCACCGACTGCTGTAAGATCAGGCTCACCCCCCAAGTGGCCATCAGGGTATCCAGTGCTCGGCCATACAGCCGCTTGACCACCAATCTTTCCAGGATTAGCCCGATCAAGCCTGACACAAAAAAAGCAGCAATGATGGTCAAACAAAAGGTGATCCCATGAGCAAAGGGAATCTCTTCAAAGTAGGCTCTCTGGAAATTACTGATCTCCCCTGCCCCTCGCCCGCCACAGCCGTTGCCACAAAAGAGCTTGCCAAACACCATACTTTGCAGCACAAATGTGGTGTAGCAGCCCAACATAATGAACTCACCGTGGGCCATATTGATCACCCCCATTAGCCCAAAGGTGATGGCTAGCCCCAGTCCAATTAGCAAAAAGATAGAGCTGGTGCTGATGGCATTAAAAATTTGTGTGATCAGATAAAAGCCCCGTCTGGCAAATAACTGATCAATAACTGTGGTGCTCAGCGTTACAACAGGTGGCGAGATGAGCAGTGCATCAAGCATGGGATCCCTCAACAGATAAAGCCAATGTGAGCCAGATTGGACTAATCTTGATGCTCGTTAATTTCTGCTAGTGCTTCAGGGAGGGATGTGAAATAGATTGCCGATCCCACATCCCTTACAAGGTTTCAAATCAAGGTTTCAAAGTTGATCCTTGACCTTAGCGGAATGCATCCGCTGGGTGGTCGGCGATCTCAACTGTGCCTTCATCGTGCTGAGACCAGTCACAGACGTTGTCCCCAGCAATGAGAGGATCCCAGGTTTGAGGCTCCGTATCCCCCAATTCATCAAGGATGTCGAACAGACCCTCTGCGTTGTGGCGGCCCACAAAGACGGGCTTGCGGGTGTGGTGGTTACCCCGCATGATGTGAACCCCACCGGGCGCATCAAACTCCAGTCCATAGCAGGCTTCCCGGACTTGAGCAATCTCAAACGTTTCGGCTTTCTCGCAGGCCAACTTCCACATATTGACCCCCACATAGCCCTTCTCAATCGGATCCCCAGTGGTGCGATCTTGGCCATAGCGAGCCTTAAAGGCATCCACAAAGGCTTTGTTTTGGGGTCGGTCAATGGTTTGGAAATAGTTCCACACCGCGTAATGCCCCACCACGTTTTCAGCTCCAATGCCACGCACATCATCTTCGGACATACTGGAAGACATCACCGGGCAGATTTCGGCGGTCAAGCCCTGGGCTGTGAACTGGGCAAAGAAACCAACATTACTGTCCCCGTTGATGGTGTTCAGCACGCCATCGGCACCGGAAGCCACGATCCGAGATACAGCTGTGGAATAATCCTGTGCCCCCAGCGGCTGATAGTTTTCACCCACCAGCTCCAGATCAGGAAACTCTTGTTTGAGAACTTCGATTTGGGCCTTGGCAATCTGGTTGGCGGTGCGGGGGTAAACGTAGTCGGAGGCTTCCAGATAGATTTTGCGGGCACCCAACTCCCGGATCAAATAGTCCAAGGCGGGCTTGGTCTGTTGGTTCGGCACTGCTGGGGTGTACATGATGTTTTTAGAGCACTCGTTGCCCTCGTACTGGACGGGGTACCAGAGCATATGATCCAGTCGCTCATAGACCGGCAATACAGCTTTGCGGGAGGCCGATGTCCAGCAGCCAAACACCACCGCCACCTCGTCCACCTCAATCAGCTTTTGAGACCGCTCCGCAAAGGTGGGCCAATCGGAGGCCCCATCCTCCACGATGTACTCGATGGGCTTGCCCAAAACCCCACCAGCTTCGTTGATCTCATCGGCAGCCATAACACAGACATCGCGAATCGACACCTCACTGATGGCCATGGTGCCGCTCAAAGAGTGCAGGATCCCGATTTTGACGGTCTCCCCTTGGGCGTAGGCGGGTAGAGGCCGCTTGACGATCAGATAGGGGCCAACAGCAGCACTGGCAGCAGCAACAGCACCGGCTTTCAACACTTGGCGGCGACTAAATGAATTGGACATGGACAAATACCTCGTATTCTTGGGATAGGGTCAGCATCGGCCATCTGCTAGCCTTAGCAGCGGACTGGATAGGGAAAGCACAACAAAATGGGGCAATCACACCTGTCTTTACTGTGCAAAATGATCGAGAAGAGCCAAAGACTCAACCCAGAATTGCAAATCTGAGACCCAGGGGATCCTAATCGAATGACTAAAAATGAGCTTCGTGAGTAGAGCATGCAATCAAAGTGAAAGCAACTCAGTCAGCCTCACAGAATCTGCACCCCGACAATCTGCCGAAAGCGCAAATCAATGATTGTGACTTTAAAGGGCCTCTCCCCCAAAAAACGTTAACTAGGATACATTTTTTAGGTTTTCTCGACTGTACCTAGACATTTCTGGGTGAGGTAAGGTCTATTCAGATGATTTGAAAAATACAGCTCTTCTCTCAATCACTCGCTATAGCAAATACCACAAGTGTTGCATTCTGACGTAATACTTTGCACTTTAGGGTCTCCCGTCATACGAGTCATCCAAACGAAAAGACTGCTCTGCTGACGGATAATCAATTGAATATATCTCACCTTATCTATCAATTTCTTTCCATACATCTTCGGAATTTCCATCAACAATAAAATCAGATACCCTATCAATACCATGTAAATTTGTATCGTCACTCCATTCACACTTTTTGTCGCCAATCAGTCTAGCTTTAGATGTCCTTTTAGAAACTTCTATAATACTTTTATTCCCCACCATTGCCGATAGGCTTCTGTGATCTATTCATCATCCATAATCTCTGAATCCACATTCGTCGCTAGTCGATATTCTGTCGGTGTTTCCAAGTCACAGAAACTAACAACCCTTATCGCTCTATTGTCCAGGTTTAGAGTGCCATCCTAAAAATAGGACATCACTATCGATAAACTCTTTGAATAATTTCTTGCTCGCAAAACCTCTATCTTCTACCGCTATGACATTCTCAGATATCATTCCTAAGACTCATTCCTCAAAATATGCGTCATGTCTTTCTCCAAAATGGATCACGGCCTCGTTGGGGGCCTGCGTCTCTTGATTCAAAGATGTAAGTAGCTTGACTTGATGATACTGCTGCGCCCAAAAGAGTTTACTGGTTAAGTTGATCAGCGTTGAGTCAAAAGGACAGATCATCAAATCTTTGTGATGAGTCTGACGAAGAAATTGGCGAAGTAAATCTACAAAGAGTCGGTTGATGACTCGTAAACTCTGACTGGAGCAAGCCCTAGAAAATGAAGACAAACTACCTTGAACGCCTGTATGCTTGAGTTGAAAAAATAGATCCCTCAAACTTGTGGCTGATTGGTCAAAGATATAGCTCAACCAGCTCTTGATGAACAACTGGGCATTCATTATCGGATAGTTGCGGCTGGGAAGGTTAGATAACAGAGACTTGACAACGCCGGAGAGAGAGCGTAGGTTAGTCATTTTTAAATACTTTGTTTGTAGGGGCTAGGTTACCAGATCTAGTCCTTTTTTGTCATCTTTAAGCTATCGTGTAACATTTGTGGCTTTGATCCACTCAATCACAGCTTGTCTATCCTTTCGGGTTGGCTGTTAATCAGATTGATCAGTTCATCAGGTATGCTTACGGCCAGGATGTAGTCACTGTCCCTACCTTATCTTACATCTCTTTCTGGTTTGCTGTATCACTCACCCATAACACCTATGCTGCGTTTCCTTGCCTCGCCTCGCCTACTGCTTATCTTGGAATGGATCTTACTGGGAATAGCTGCTTTTTTAACCAGCATTGTCGGGATACTCAATATATTCCCTCAATTTCCAGTTCTGACAATAATTTGTATAGGCTTCTTGACACCACTAGGGCTAATAAAACCGATCAGAGGCTTCTGTCCTATTAGATTCACTTTGGTAGAGTTTTGTCTGATCAGTTTACCAGTTTTGATTGGCAAGTCAATTGTCACATTTCCAATTTTAGGCGCGGTGCTCGTGCTCCGAAGTGCTCAACGATTTGACCTGTTGGGCCGTCTTGGGGTGGCAGGAGGTGTCTATACTCTGTTTATTTTAAATCTATTTATCTTAGAGACTACCTTTATCAATCCACTTAATTTGTGGTTGGGTAGCCCTGTCCTACCTATTGATACCAGCCTCTTGTTTTTCAAACTTTGTTCAGTTATCTACTATGGTATGATACTGTCCTTTGTCTGGTTATTTGTGAATGCCTTGGTATCAGAACGTCAAGGTCGCGAACGGTTGTCGGTGGCGTTATCTCAACTACGAAACTATTCTCTACAGATTGAAGATCAAGCCATCCTACAGGAACGCAATCGTATTGCCCGTGAAATTCACGATGCCTTGGGACATACGCTCACGGCTCAAAGTGTACAATTAGACAGTGGTTTACATCTATTGAATAAGAACCAAATCGAACAAGCGGACATTTTTTTTAAGACCGCAAAATCCCTCTGTGCTCAAGCCTTACAAGAAGTTCGGCAGTCTGTCTCAGTGCTGCGGCGAGATTGCCTGGCCGGGCAGTCTTTAGAGGAGGTGATCACCGCCCTAGTTGACGAGTTTAAGTCAATGACTACTATCACAATCAACTGGTCAATTGATGTGCCGCGATCGCTCCCGCCAGAGCTAACACATACCCTATACCGAATTTTTCAGGCCGCGCTCACTAACATCATCAGCCACAGTGGTGCAACGGAGGCCACTCTGCAAGTTTCTGTCCACAACCAAACACTGTATCTTGTCATAAGAGACAATGGACAGGGCTTCAAGCCTACCCAAGATTCAACCGGCTTTGGCCTCCAGAGTATGCGTGAGCGAACGCTCGCATTGAGTGGGCAATTTCACCTGTTCAGCGAACCTGGGGCTGGATGCCTGATTACCGTTCAGATTCCGCTATCGATCCCACTGATATGATTCGCATTCTGTTAGTTGACGATCAGACCCTCGTTCGCCAAGGCTTTAGAGTCCTGATTGAAGCCCATGATATTCAAGTCGTGGGAGAAGCAGACAATGGCAAGCAAGCAGTTCAACAGGTTGAGTCTCTGCAGCCTGATCTCGTGCTGCTCGATGTGCGCATGCCAGAGATGGATGGCGTTGCGGCAGCCCAGCTCATCTGCCAGCGGTTTGAGGATGTCAAGGTTTTGATGCTGTCTACGTTTGATGACGAAGATTATGTTTTCCGAGCCATGCAGTTTGGGGCAATTGGCTATCTGCTTAAGGATACGAATGCGGTAGAGTTGGTTCAATCCATTCGCATGGCGGTTCAGGGCTTCACTCAATTTAGTCCAGGTGTGTTTCAAAAATCAATCATGGCAACGGCTTCAAGAGCTGTAAAAACAGTGTCTGATACTGCTTCAAATGTGCCTACAGCCCTTCCCCCTGAACTGCAAAAGCTGACAAAGCGAGAAAAGGAGGTACTCTGCTGGATTATCACCGGGGCCACAAACACCGAAATTGCTAAGGCGCTCTTCATCTCGGAGCGCACTGTAAAAAATCATGTCACTAGCATTCTCAGCTGCCTGAACCTATCGGGCCGGATCCAAGCGGCTATGTTTGCCAGCCCATTTTTGCCACTGATTCAATCAGAAAATATCTCGAGTTGATAGGGCCCCACAAAATACAGCCTGTTCACTAACCATCAATTACTTCTGAAGTTGTGAAAGTCTTGTCTAGCAAGGATCCCAAAGTTACCCTTGTGCCAGGTGATGTCCAAATAGGCTGTAATGCCACAAAGTCTTTCCAGACGATTACTTTTTGTACACCCTCTACTCGGCACTGGCAGGAAATCTCTCCAACGGCTGAGTAGGGTTTTCCACCGCTGGATCCCATTGTCTCTTCGCTACTGTGGGAGGGCATGATCTTTGCCATCAATAGGCTGCTGTGAATTCCCCTTTTACCTCTCTGTTGTCTACTTTATGGGCTGAGGTGCTGATGCCCGAATGGATCCCTGCCTCTGGATCCGGTGAGTGGAATCAGATGGTTTGGGCTCTGGTTCAGCTTTGGAAAGATGTGGGGCACTTGGGGGTGATTGCCAGCGGCCCGATCCCTTGGATGTCTGTGTCTGATTGGGACTATCGACCCACCACCTGGCATCCCCACTATCCTCATTTGGAGCAGTGTCGTTGGCTATTTAGCCCCGACCATCGATCCATCCCCCCCAGAGCCTCTCTGGTGTCTTCGACATCGGCAGTTCTGGGAACGTGCCCCATTGCTCTCAAACCAGAGGATCCGGTGGCGGAGGAGCAGTTTTTGTGGATTTTGACCCCTGTATTTGGGGCGGTGGCGGTGCAGGGTCGGCATCCTCATACCGGCCAGACAGGGATCCTGGTGTCTTTTGAAGCAGAGGCGATCCAGCAGACCTGGGCCAGCTTGCGGTTGCGGATCCTGGATGCTGGGCTGCTGGCCCATTGGGAACGGGTGACCCAAACTTTTCCACCCCAGGATCCCCATCACCGGGTGGTGGCCCACTACAGCACCCTATTGCTGCGGGCATCACGACCGGCAGCGGCAGCGGCGGCTCAGCTTCCCCATGGGATCTCGATCCAGCCAGCCCTGCCTCAGCAGGCCAGTGTCCATGAGGATTCTGTCCGGGGATGGCATCTGGATGGCTCATCTCAGCCCCGATCGGAGCAAGCGGTTGAGACCCAGGCCCCTTTACCGTCCAACCCTGCCCAGGATCCCACCCCCCAAAATGGATCTGAGGTGGAGCTATTGCGTGCTCTGGTTCACGAGATCAATACTCCTCTGAGTGCGATTTTGACACGAGTGCGGCTGGCCCTCAAGCAGCCTGAGCTAGCTCCACGGGTACAGGAGCATCTACAAAAAATCGAACAGGAATGTTTGGAGCAAATTGAGCGATTTAAGTTGTTTTTTCAGGCCACTGAAACCGATCCTCAACATCTCCAGCTAGAACCCACGGCTTTGGTTACCATCCTCAAGGAAAAACTTCCCCGCTGGCAAGAACAAGTCCGGCGACGCGGATCCGATCTTGAGATTGAGATCCCCACCGATTTGCCCAATGTGGTCAGTGATCCCCAACGGCTGGATACGATCCTGTCTGGCATGATCGACCGGGTGGCTCGGATTTCTCCCCCTGGCAGTGAGATCCGGATCCGGGTGGTCAGCGCCGGCGAGCAGGTCAAGCTGCAACTCCAGGTGATGGGACAAGCAGAAGGATCCGCCTCCAAAGCCATCGGCCAAATCCTGGTGCTACAGCCAGAAACGGGGGCGATCAGCCTCAGTATTCCTATGACCCAGACTCTATTTCGGGCCTTGGGGGGACATTTCACCGTTCGCCATCGCGCCCAGCAGGGGGATGTGTTCACGATCTATCTGCCCCGACATCTCTGATTTCCACCTGTGATATCGCTATCTGTGATAGTTCCATGTGAGAGTTTCAATTGCTCTGAGATCAATCGCTCTGAAAATGACACTGAACTAGACTGATGAAACTGGATCCAAATTGACGTCTGGGTTGCGGTTTTTTCGTTCTGTTTTTTTGCTCTGATGGTTGGCTCTGATGTCTATTCGCCTGACTCAGTATTCTCACGGTGGCGGCTGCGGCTGCAAAATCTCCCCCACCCAACTGCGCCAGATCTTGCAGGATATCCCCCTGCTCAGCTCGGATCCGAAGTTATTAGTGGGGGCCGAAACCAGTGATGATGCGGCGGTTTATCAGATCAGTGAGACCCAGGCGTTGGTGTTGACCACTGATTTTTTTATGCCAATTGTGGATGATCCGGTGGATTTTGGCCGGATTGCGGCCACCAATGCCCTCTCTGATGTCTATGCGATGGGCGGATCCCCGATCTTGGCTCTAGCGGTGCTGGGCATGCCAGTCAATACCCTGCCGATGGAGGCGATCCAAGGGATCATGCGGGGGGGATCCCAGGTCTGTGGGGCCGCAGGGATCCCATTAGCCGGGGGCCATTCGATTGATTCGCCAGAGCCGATCTTTGGGCTGGTGGTGGCGGGTCTGGTGGATCCGGCTCAGGTGCGCCGCAATGCCACCGCTCAAGTTGGGGATGTGCTGATTTTAACCAAGCCCTTGGGGATCGGCATTATGACCACCGCCCTCAAAAAAGGCCAGCTCAGCTCATCTGGTTATGAACAGGTTTTGACGGTGATGACTCAGCTCAATCAAGTGGGATCCCAACTCAGCCAAGATCCTGGGGTTCATGCCATGACAGATGTGACCGGATTTGGCCTGCTGGGTCATCTGCTGGAAGTCTGCCGAGGATCCGGGCTGGGGGCGGTGGTGGAGTATGGTCAGGTGCCGATCATGCCAGAGGCGGTCAGCTTGGCTCAGTCAGGTCTGTTTCCGGGGGCGGCCCGTCGCAATTGGCAGGGGTATGCTCAGGTGCAGGCTGATCAGCTCCCAGACTGGCAGAAATTGATCTTGGCGGATCCCCAAACCAGCGGGGGCCTGCTATTGGCGGTGGATCCAGATAGCGTGAATGCGGTGATGGCTCTGCTGAGACAGGAAGGGTTTGGGCAAGCGGGGATCATCGGTCGGTGTGTGGAGGCTGAGATCCCAGGCATTGTGGTCAATCCAGGGGATTTTGGTAGCCCCACAAACCCCGAAAACTAAGGCTTGCAGGGGTATCGGGAGAAACTGAGGGGTATAGTTGAGGTCGAGGACTTAGTGCTGTGATGACAAGCCTTCATCTGTCTTGACGTCTTTTACCAAAATTATCCTTACCGACTGTGACTGACACCACCATCCAACAGGCTCTGATCCCAACTGAAAGGGGCTATGACACCGTTGATATTCGGATTGAGGCGGGCCAGATCGCTGCCATTGCCCCCGATCTAGATCCAGTGGGATCCGTGGTGGATGGCCAGGACAAACTGCTGTTGCCGGGATTTATCAATGCCCATACCCACTCCTCGGAAATATGGCAGCGGGGCATCATCCCCCCTTATCCCTTGGAACTCTGGATCGCTCAGTTGCACGAGTTTAGCCCCCTCAATCCAGAGCAGATTTATTTGGGGGCGCTGGGCACAGCCCTCGAAACCCTGCTGTCGGGGGGAACGACCGTGGTGGATCATCTGGTGCTGATCCCAGGCCAGGAGATGGCCACCATTGAAGCGGCGGAGCGGGCCTATCGAGAGGTGGGGATCCGGGCTTTTATTGGCCCCCTGATCCAGGATCAGCCCCAAGAATTGGGGATCCCGTCGGGGGAGACGGCTTTGGAGCCAGATCCCTACTTTCGGTCTACTCAGGCCACCCTCGATCTGATGGCAGAGGCGATCCAACGGTTTCATCGACCGGCTGAGGGGATCGAGATCATGGTGGCCCCCACCGGGATCCAGCTTTGTTCGGATGCTTTATTTCAGGGCTGCATCGAACTGAGCCAGACCCATCAGCTTTGCCGCCATGCCCACCTGCTCGAGACCCAGGCCCAAAAAAAGCTGGCCCACGAAAAATATGGCGTCAGTGGGGTGCAGCATCTCCATGAGCTGGGCTGGCTGGGATCCAAGACCTCGCTGGCCCACTGTGTCTGGCTAGAGGATCCCGATATTGCTCTGTTGGCGGAGACGGGATCCACAGTGGTTCATAATCCCCTTAGCAATTTGCGCTTGGGCAGTGGCATCGCCCCTGTGCTCAAGTACCGGGCCGCCGGGGTCAATGTCACCTTTGGCTGCGATGGAGCCGCCAGCAATGATTCTCAAGACCTGCTAGAAGCCATCAAAATTGGATCCATTTTGCATACCGTTACGGATCTGGACTATCACCACTGGATCTCTCCCCGCCAAGCGGTTCAGATGGCCTCCTATGGCGGGGCCAAAGGGTTGGGGATGCAATCGCGGCTGGGCAGCCTGAGGGTGGGCATGGAAGCCGATCTGGTACTCTATGACCTCAAAAGTCTGTCTCTGCTCCCCCGCACGGATCCGATTGGACTGTTGATCTTGGGTCGCCCTGTCCAAGCGGTGGAGTATGCCTGGGTCAAAGGCAGAGCCTTGATCGCCCAAAAGCAGCCCACCACCCTCGATCTGGATCATCTGCGCCAAGAACTCTATGCCCGTAGTCAGTGGGATCCGTTGCGCCAATCCCTCCAAGCTCAGGCGACAGAAACTCGCTATCGTCAAGTGATGGGCCTTGAGGATTAGATCCCAACCCCAAGCTCAACCGTTTCAGGATCCTCTAGGAATCCCCTGTCATCACCTATTTTTAGAGACTAGCCTACAGCCTGCGCCAGCGGCGACCGTCGCGGGTGAGCATTTCTTCTGCCGCCTGTGGCCCCCAGGTGCCCGCCTCATAGGTGTGAACCGGCGGATCCCCACCACTGCCATTATTGGCCAGGGATCCCCCTTCCCAAGCGGAGAGCACCGGGGTCACCACCTGCCAGGCCGCCTCCACCTCATCTGAGCGGGTAAACAGGGTCTGATCCCCCAGCATACAATCCAGCAACAGACGGTCGTAGGCATCCGGTGTGCCTGCCCCAAAGGCGGATCCATACCTAAAGTCCATATCCACCGAGCGGGTGCGAATCTCTGGCCCCGGCATCTTGGCCTCAAACCGGAGCGAGATCCCCTCATTGGGCTGGATCCTGAGCACCAAGATATTGGGGTTGACCTCCCGCGCCGCCGATGGAAACAGCAGCAAGGGCACCTGCTTAAAGTGAATCGCCACTTCTGATATTTTTTTGGGCAAGCGTTTGCCGGTGCGCAGATAAAAAGGCACCCCTTTCCAGCGCCAGGTGTCGCACTCCAGCTTCAGAGCCACATAGGTGGGGGTGGTGGATTCGGGGTTGACATTGGGTTCTTGCCGATAGCCAGACACCCCTTTGCCCGCCATCCAACCGGATCCGTATTGGGCCCGAATGGCAGATTGGTTGATGTTTTGGGGATGCCCCAGACGGGTGGCCTGCAAGACCTTGGTTTTTTCGCTCCGCACGCCATCGGTGCGCAGTGAAACCGGCGGCTCCATCGCCGTCAAGCAATAAATCTGCATCAGGTGATTTTGCACCATATCCCGCAGCGCGCCAGAGGTCTCGTAGTAGCCGGCCCGATCTTCAACCCCAACCGTTTCCGCCACGGTGATCTGAATGTGGTCGATGTAATTGCGATTCCAGAGGGGTTCAAAAATAGAATTGGCAAAGCGAAACACCAACAGATTTTGGACGGTTTCTTTGCCGAGATAGTGGTCAATACGATAGATTTGTCGCTCATGGCAGACCCCGCGCACGGTGCGATTGAGGTCTTGGGCGGAGGTCAGATCGTGGCCAAAGGGTTTTTCGATCACCACTTTGGTTTTATTGGGATCCTCGATCATCCGGGCTGCCGCCAACTGCTGGATCGCCTCCCCATAAAAATCTGGGGACACCGCCAAATAAAAGACCCGATTGCCGCGGATGCCGCGCTCGTGATCCAGCTTGCTCAGAAGGGTATCGAGGGCCTGGTAGCTCTCAGGATTGTTGATATCCAGCTTGGAATAAAACAAACGGCTGGCAAAATCGCGCCAGACCTCCTCCGGGCCGAGATCCTTAGCGGCAAAGGCTTCCATGGCCTCCCGCATCTTTTGGCGGTAGACCTCGTGGCTCCAATCCCGCCGCGCCACCCCCACAATCGTGAATTCGGGTGGCAACTGCCGCTGCACAAATAGCCGGTAGTAGGCCGGGATCAACTTGCGGGCCGCCAGATCCCCGGAGGCTCCAAACTGCACCAAAATCAGCGGTTCAGGGGTGCGTTCCTGGCTGAGGCCAATCCGCAGGGGGTTTTCGGCAAGGCTAACCATAGGGATCCAGAGAGGTGGAGGGCAAGGGACTGAAACCCCGTCAGGCGTCAGCCATTGGCTGTAGACTAACCGCTAAGACAGGATCCGATTTGGTTTCGCAACAATCTTTTCACAAGCCCCAGCCTCTGGGCACAAAGGTCTGATGGTTCAAGTGGTTTTGGTTGCCCCTGAGATCCCCGCCAATACCGGCAATATCGCCCGCACCTGTGCAGCCACCCAAACACCGCTGCATCTGGTGGATCCATTGGGGTTTCGGCTCAGTGATCGCTATCTCAAACGGGCGGGGCTGGATTATTGGCAGGCGGTGGATCTGCACCGTCACAGGAGCTGGACTGAGTTTTGTGATCAGGCTGTCTCTCTATCCGGCTCTAGGCTGTGGTGCCTGAGTGTGCGCGGATCCCAGGTGTATACGGATGTGGCCTTTCAGGCGACCGATTGGCTGATTTTTGGCAGCGAGTCCCAGGGTTTGGATCCTGAGATTTTGGCCCAGCACCCCAGCCTGCGGATCCCGATGTCTGGGCCGGTGCGAAGTTTGAATCTATCCAATGCGGTGGCGATTGTGCTGTTTGAGGCGTTGCGGCAGTTGCGCTCGGGCTGATCTAGGATCAAAAACAATCTGTCACAGCCCAATTGAATCGCGACTAAATCACAATTGCCCCATGTCAGCCTGCACAATTACCGTCAATGGCGAAACTCACTCAGTGGCCGCATCCTTGAGTGTGACCGAATTGCTGGCCCATCTGGGGTTGGATCCCCGTCTGGTGGCCCTGGAACACAATGGCGAGATTTTACATCGTCAACATTGGTCCAATACCCGGATCCAAGCGGGGGATCGCTTTGAGATTGTCACCATGGTGGGGGGCGGCTGAAGGCTGGGGAATAGGCAGCTCAGGATCCTTACTTTCTGTGGCTGTCGCTACACTCTAGGGGCTGCAATCAGGCGTAAAACAAGCCAAGTCAACCCATAAAATCAATCAACAAAAAGGAAGAACGCTATGTGGAAGTCACTCATGGGCGTGGTGGTGGTATCTGGGATCCTTGGATCTGGGGCGGTAAGTCTGGCCCAAGAGCTACCGGATCTGGAGGGGATCACACTGACGGTGGGATCCGATACAGCCTATCCGCCGTTTGAGTTTGTGGATGAAAATAACCAGGTGGTGGGGTTTGATATTGATCTGCTCAATGCCATCTGTGAGAAGGTCAATTGCATCATTGAAGTTCAGTCCACTGGCTTTGACGGGATCTTTGCGGCACTGGCGGCGGGGGAGTTTGATCTGGTGGCCTCTGCTGTCACCATCACAGCCGAGCGAGCTGAGATTGTGGACTTTACTCGGCCTTATCTCAATGCTGGCCAGATTGTAACGGTGCCGATGGGGAGCGACGTGACCGGCCCTGAGGATCTGATGGGATTGACGGTGGGGGTGCAGTTGGGCACCACAGGGGATTTGGTGGCCTCAGACTTTACCGAGGAGGGGGCGATCCAGCGGTTTGAGACCATTGACCTGGCGATGGTGGCCTTGGCCCAGGGGGATTTGGATGCGGTGATTGCGGATGGCCCCACCTCAGCCGAGATTGTCAATGCTCAATTTAGCGACCGGCTGATGTTGGTGGGAGACGCCTTCACCACCGAGTTTTATGGGCTTGCCATCCGCAAAGACACCCCTGAGATCACATCCGCCTTTGATGCTGCGATTGAGGCCCTGATTGCGGAGGGATCCCTGACCGAGATTGCCGAAACCTGGGGCTTGCCTGCTGCGGCAGTGGCGAATTTACCCGACAGTGGGCTGGAATAGCAAACCGCTATACTGATTTACCAGAGCTTTCATCCTCCCCCATGACCTCATCTCCGATTGTCTATCCCGTCAGCCGCCACTCTGATCATGTAGACCTCTACCACGGTGTCGAAGTCCCGGATCCGTTTCGCTGGCTAGAAGATCCTGACGCTGAAGAAACGCGAGCTTGGGTGGAGGCTCAAAATCAAGTCACGTTTGCCTATTTGGATGGGATCCCCTGTCGGGAGGCCATTCGTGCCCGGTTGACCCAACTGTGGAATTACGCCAAATATAGTGCCCCTTTTAAGCAGGGCTGCCGCTATTTTTATTTCAAAAATGACGGGCTACAAAATCAAAGTGTGCTCTACACCCTAGAGACATTAGACAGCGATCCCAGCGTGCTACTGGATCCCAATACCCTCTCTGAAGATGGCACAGTTGCTCTCTCTGGAATTGCCATTAGCGAGGATGGCAAGTATTTGGCCTATGGCACCTCAGCCTCCGGATCCGATTGGCAAGAATGGCGGGTGCGAGATATCGAATCGGGCCAGGATTTGAGCGATCATCTCTGCTGGATCAAGTTTTCGGGGGCCAGTTGGACCCACGATGGCCAGGGCTTTTTTTATAGCCGCTACGATCAGCCCAAGTCTGGATCCGAATATGAAGCGGTCAACTATTTTCAGAAACTTTACTATCACAAGCTGGGATCCCCTCAATCGGAAGATGTTTTGATCTATGAGCGGCCCGATCACAAAGAATGGGGCTTCAGTGGTGGGGTCACGGAGGATGGTTGTTATCTAATCATTTCAGTTTGGTTGGGCACAGAAAGCAAGAATCTGGTCTTTTGGAAAGATTTGACCGATCCTCACAGCCCAGTCCAGGAGTTGATCAGTGAGTTTGAGGCCAGCTATGGGGTGATTGGCAATGAAGGATCCCGATTTTGGCTGGTGACGGATCTCAATGCCCCGCGCCGCCGCCTGGTGGAGATCGATATCTTTGATCCTGATCGATCCAACTGGCAAGAAGTGATCCCCCAGGTCGCCGAAACGTTGGAAGGGATCTCGCTGATCAATAATCAATTTGTGGCGTTCTATCTCAAGGATGCTCATACCCAAGTCAAGTTTTTTGATTTAGAGGGTAAGTTTGAGCGGGAATTGCCTTTGCCGGGATTGGGATCTGCGGCTGGATTTGGGGGTAAACGTCATGATACCGAAGCCTTTTACACCTTTACCAGCTACACCACACCACCCACCATTTATCGCTATGATTTTTCCACCCAAACCACCACCCTGTTTCGCCAACCAGAGATCAATTTTGATCCAGATCACTATGTGGTGGAGCAGGTTTTTGTCTCTAGCCAAGATGGCACCCAAATCCCTCTGTTTATCACCCACAAAGCTGGGATAGCTCTGGATGGATCCCATGCCACTTATTTGTATGGCTATGGGGGTTTTGGCATCTCCTTGACCCCTAGTTTTTCGGTTAGCACCCTGGTCTGGCTAGAGATGGGGGGGATCTTTGCGGTGGCCAATCTACGGGGCGGGGGTGAATATGGTGAAGACTGGCACCAAGCCGGTATGAAAACCCGCAAACAAACGGTTTTTGATGACTTTATTGCCTCGGCGGAATGGCTGATCGAAACAGGCTACACCTCCCCTCAAAAACTTGCCATCGGCGGGGGCAGTAATGGGGGCCTATTGGTGGGATCCTGTATGACCCAACGGCCCGATTTGTTTGGGGCGGCCCTGCCGGCGGTGGGGGTGATGGACATGCTGAGATTTCACCAGTTTACGATTGGCTGGGCTTGGATGTCGGAGTATGGATCCCCTGAGGATCCGGAAGAGTTTCAGGCTCTCTATGCTTACTCCCCCCTGCACAATCTCAAGCCTGGAGCCTGTTATCCCGCCACCTTGATCACCACGGCTGACCACGATGACCGGGTGGTGCCTGCCCACAGCTTCAAGTTTGCCGCAGCCCTGCAAGCCGCTCATCGAGGGGATCCACCGGTTTTGATCAGGATTGAGACCAAGGCTGGCCACGGGGCTGGCAAACCAACGGCCAAAGTGATCGAAGAACAGGCAGACAAATGGGCCTTTTTGGCTCAAACCTTGGCCGTCGAAACCACCAGGTTTCAGTCCTGAAGGATACCCCAAAAAGTATCGCTAAAGTATCGCCTAAATCTCTAATCGGGTGGCCACGGTGTAGGAGGGACGTTGCTTCGGATCCCGCTGGGTTTTGACCAGACGAAAATGAGGATCGATATAGAGATGATCCAGATAGGGGCGAGCTTTGGCGATCTGCTCAAATTGTTTGGCGGTGCGTTTGTCTTTGGCTTGTGGGGATTTTGAGCTAGAGTCCGAAGCCTTTTGGAGGGAGCTGAGTGCTTTTTGAAACCAGTTTTGGGCACGGGTGGGATCCAGGGGCCGTTGCCGCCATCGCAGGGCTTGTTTAATGGCCACATTTTCGATTAGCCACTGCCCATCTTGAATCTCAAACTTTTGAATAATCATAAAGTCATAGACCAACAATCGCTCCGCCAGCCGCTTCAAAATCGGCACTCTGGATCCCGGCGCATAGCGGGCAATGTTGGCGTAATAACCGGATTCGGCAAAGATTTGATAGGACTGATCAGGGATCCGGCCCGGAAAAATATCTTGAAACGGATTGGTTGACCAAACAGAGACCCAGATCCCCGGCAGCAGCGGCTTTTGATCCTGTGGATCGGGATAGGGATTGAGGCGGCTGAGGGCCTGAAAATAAGGATCCAAGTCCTGAGTGACCCGTTTGACCTTGCGGGACATGGGGTCTTGGTCTCGATCTTGAACCTGCTCTAGCAGGGCAGTCTTGAGTTGATCAACCGACAGGGCATCGAGATCGGGGTGAGTTGTCGCAGCAGATGCCGCCATTGGGAGTGTCATAGAGCTGAGATAGCTAAAACTAAAACATGATCAGGAGGATCCCAGGGCTGGATCCAGCTTGATCATTCAGATTTATCATAGCGTTTACCCCCGATGGCTCCCTTGTCTCTAACCTTCCCCCAATCGCTCAAGAGGCCAACCCCAACATCTCCCGGTTGATCTCCAAAATGGGGCAGACCAAAGCCGCATCTGCATCCGAAAGATGGTTACGGACACTCTCCTGGAGTAAACGATAGGTGGCCTCACAGCTTTTCTGGGTTTTGAAGGCCCGCATCAAGGTCTGAAACCAGAACAGAAATCGCTCTTTGTAGCGTTCCACGTCATCCACCAGCATCGCCATCGCTGTCAGCCGATAGACCCGCACCGTATCTGCCTTCCACTTGGCACTAAAGTCCTCAATCCCCCGCATCATCAGATGAGGATCCTGTGCCCTAAGATGGGCCTCCACCTCGGCCATAATCTGAGCTTCTTGGGCCTGAAGCGTCTGATAGACCGCCAACCGCCGCTCAAACGAAGCCAAGTAGATACCCATAAAAGCCATCTCGCTGTCGGTGGCGTAGCGGCCATCCGCCTTGAGGCTCAATTCACGCAGTTGAGTCAGCATAGTGAGAATAGTGAGATTTGATTGAAAAGATGTTCTGGGTCTGTGCTCAGCGTACCCCATCAGCCCAGTCCACTACCGAGCATCAAGGATCCCTGCCGGGATGTTAAGATAAGTTAACAGTCTATAATAAACAAACTGAATCCAAGTCCCTAGCTCTCAGGCAAGCCTAATCCAGTAGAGCTGACCCCAAGGACTTGAGCTTGATCCCCGTGAAGGAGGGAATGCCCCTGTGAGTCAAAACAACGATAAAAAAAGCCCGAAACGCTGGAAAGGACTGGGACTTTATGTCCTGCTGGGTATTGTTCTAATTTTTCTGGCCTCCAGCCTGTGGGGCGGTAACCCCGCCAATCGGGCCGAACGGATCACCTACTCTGATCTGATCAATCGGGTCGAAAGAGATGAGATCAGCAAGATCCGGATCCGGGATGGCGGTGCCACAGCCATTGCCGAGACCACCCTTGATGACCGGCCTGTGCAACTGGAGGTGAAGCTGCCCCCGCTCACCCCTGAGTTTGAAGCCACGATGCTGGCCAACAACGTTCAGATTGAGGTCTCCCCCATTCAGCAGGAAGGCGGCATCGGTAGTCTGCTACCCAGCTTTATCCTGCCGGTGCTGATTTTGGTGGGGCTGTTTTTCTTGCTACGGCGGGCGCAAAACGGGCCAGGTAGCCAAGCCATGAACTTTGGCAAATCTAAGGCTCGCGTCCAGATGGAACCCAAAACCCAGATCACCTTCAACGACGTGGCGGGGATCGAGCAGGCCAAGCTGGAGCTGTCTGAGGTGGTGGATTTCCTCAAAAACTCTGAGCGATTCACAGCTCTGGGGGCCAAGATCCCTCGGGGTGTGCTGTTGGTCGGCCCCCCTGGAACCGGCAAAACCCTGCTGGCCCGGGCGGTGGCTGGTGAAGCGGGGGTGCCCTTCTTTAGCATCTCTGGATCCGAATTTGTGGAGATGTTTGTGGGGGTGGGGGCCTCGCGGGTGCGGGATCTATTTGAGCAGGCCAAGCAAAATGCCCCTTGTATTGTTTTTATCGATGAGATTGATGCGGTGGGTCGGCAGCGGGGGGCCGGTCTGGGGGGCGGTAACGACGAGCGCGAGCAAACCCTTAACCAGCTCTTGACCGAGATGGATGGCTTTGAGGGCAACTCTGGCATCATCGTGATCGCGGCCACCAACCGACCGGATGTGTTGGATGCGGCCCTGCTCCGCCCCGGTCGATTTGATCGGCAGGTCACGGTGGATCGGCCTGATTTTGCGGGACGCCTAGAGATCCTCAATGTCCATGCTCGGGGCAAGACCTTGGGCAAAGATGTGGATCTGGAAAAAATTGCTCGCCGCACCCCTGGCTTTACGGGGGCAGATCTGGCCAACCTGCTCAACGAAGCGGCGATTTTGGCGGCTCGGCGCAGCATGACCGAGGTCTCAATGGACGAAGTCAATGATGCGGTGGATCGGGTGTTTGCTGGCCCCGAAAAGAAAGACCGCCTCATGAACGACAAGACCAAAGAGCTGGTGGCCTACCACGAAGTGGGACACGCGCTGGTGGGATCCTTGATGCCCAACTACGATCCGATCCAAAAAGTTACCATCATTCCCCGTGGACGGGCCGGGGGGTTAACCTGGTTTTTGCCCAGTGATGACGAAACCGGCTATACCCGCGCTCACCTCAAAAATATGATGGCGGTGGCTCTTGGGGGGCGGGTGGCCGAAGAGGTGGTCTATGGCACCCCTCATGTCACCACCGGGGCCTCTCAGGATTTGCAACAGGTGGCCCGGATCGCCCGCAGCATGGTAACCCGATTTGGGATGAGTGATCGCTTGGGTCAGGTGGCCTTGGGGCGGCAGTCCGGCAATGTCTTTTTGGCGCGAGAGCTGACCACAGAGCGGGACTTTTCCGAAGAAACTGCGGCTGTGATTGACGAAGAAGTCAGTCTTTTGGTGGATGAAGCCTACACCAAGGCCAAGCAGGTGATCGAAGGCAACCGTGGCTTGCTGGACAAAATTGCCCATCGCTTGATTGAGGTGGAGTCCATTGACGGTGAAGAGTTGCAGGCTATCATCAACAGCTCCGATGTGGTGATGCCATCTTTTAGTGCTGAGCCGGTACAGATCCCGATGGCTGCGACGGCAGTCTAGGTATCCAGAACTGATCGTTAATTTTGTTTTTGGGATCCCTGAGTCTTGGCTTGGGGATCTTTTTTAGGGTTGAATTTGGGATTGAGTGTGAGCTGGTTTGAAATCAAAGAGCTGGATTTGGTTGCCAGAACAAGGTAGGCCAGACACAATGAGGGTATATGGACTCAATTGCCGCCATGCTCAACAACTTCCGGGATCATCACCCGATGGGAAGCATTATGACTGAGCTGCTCCGGGTCGAGGAAGGGATCCATTTTGTGCGCGCTCAGGTGGTGGTCAACAGCACAGTTTTGGGGACTGGCATGGCCGGATCCCATACCGTCGAAGATGCGGAGGATGCTGCCCTCAAACGGGCTCTGATTCATGCTGGATTTGGCCGAGCCAGCCATCCGGGATCCGCTCTGGGGGCTTGGCCGAGTCCTGGTTATTCCAGCTATGAGGATCTTCCCAGCGAAGTTCCTTTGGACAGCTCCAGTGGTCACAATTTCAGTAGCCATAACACCAGTGGCCATAGTGTGAGTGGTCTTTCTGGCAACGGCCATCGCCCCAACCAGCCCTCAAGCTGGGATCCGGTGCCGACTTTATCCCCACTGCCATCTCCTCCCCCATCGCCAGCAAGGGGATCCGGTGAGTTGATGGATGAGGAGGATCTTTCAGATGTCATTGCCCAGACGGATGTAGAGATGAAACGGGTGGGCTGGACCCCCAATCAGGGACGGGATTACTTGGTCAAAACCTTTGGCAAGCGCTCCCGACAGTTGCTAGAACCTCATGAGTTGATGCAGTTTTTGCGCTACCTTCAGCAACAGACCACACGGTCGTGAGCAGAGTCTGATCAGGTCATAACAGGTCATCATCCGGTCATGGTCAGATCACAATCTTCTGATTTGCTTTTGTTCAGGCCAGAAGTTGCCCGCTCAATGTGATGCAAAATGAGGATATTGTCTGAGTTGCTACGCCATGCCTGATAGTATTTCCGATGGATCCGGGACTCATCTCAATCCGGTTGAGCGGCATAGTCACGCCCACCCCCATGTCCATGACCCAGAATCGGAGCGCAAACTCCTCAATCGCCTCTCCCGGATCGAGGGCCATGTGCGCGGGATCCGAACCATGATCTCAGACCATCAGCCCTGTCCAGATGTGTTGCTGCAAATGGCGGCGGTGCGAGGGGCATTGGATCGGGTGGCGCGGCTGATTTTGGAAGAGCATATTTCTGAGTGCATCACCCGAGCTGTGGATAGCCAAGATCGAGCGGTGATCCATCATGAGCTTGAAGAATTGCGGCGAGCATTGGATCGCTTTATTCGGTAAGCGAGGGCTAAATTAAGCAGCTTCAACAAACAACTCAAATGATTTAATCGGCAACTGAGTTAGTGCCTAATAAGCCCGCGTCCAGATGTTGATAGAGCTGCTCCACCGGACGGTCATCGAGGGTCATTTCCTTGAGATCCAAAAGGAGTTGGGTCAGGTCTTCAACCCGATCTCGATAGCTGGCTTTAGCCGCCAAGATATCTTTGTAAACCTGTTCTTCGACCACGACTTTTTCGTCAGGATCTGATCCAGAGGATCCCGATGATAGCTCCAGCGGTATCGCCTCTAGCTTGAGCAAAACCAGCAGTGCTTGGGAGATATCCTGAATATCTCGGCGCAGATTGCGAGCATCTAATTCTGCCCGCTCAAAGCCAATGGATCCACTGAGTTTGACTTCTAAGATGGGTGGCAAGCTGGGATCCCATTGTTTTGCTTTTTGGCGAACGGATTTTAGGATCTGCTCCCGCATATCTGCGACTTTTTCTTTACCCTTGGCCTCGATCCGAAGGCGATGGATGGGACGTTGATAGTAATCCTGAATCAGTTGGGCTTCGATATGGGTGGATCCAGAGGGTTGGGGGAACAATTTCACTTTGAGTCCGCCCCGATCAAAGTTGCTTTCTTCCACATTATTCGCCTCTGTGGATCCGGGATTAAAGATCCAGTTCTCAACGCTGTAGTGCTTGTGAATATGCCCCAACGCCAGGTAATCGATGCCGACCTCTCGCAGGGGCAGCAGATCAGCATAGCGGAGAGCACCTTCATAACGGGCAATTTGGCCCTCCATGCCATGGTGAAACATCAAAATCCTTGGCCCATCCCAAGAAGGCAAAGACGCGATACCTGAGGCCAAAAGCTGGATAGATCGCGGAGCAGCGGATCCATACCACTGGGATCCGATCACCCGAATACCGCAGTCAAGATCGATATATCCCCCCCGTTTTCGGGCCGGATCCCACCGTTCTAATTGGATTCCTTCGCTGGCTTCATTGGGTTCTAATAATATCAATAAATCATGATCGGATAGATAGCGTAACCAGGTGGTTTTGACCCCAAAAGGACGGTTATCATGATTACCTTCAATCGCCAAAACGGGGATCCCAGCCTCTTGGAGGGGACGCAGAGCCAGCTCCGCCTGATTCAAAATATGGGGCAAAATCGAACGATATTCAAATAGATCCCCCGCAATCAAGACAAAATCCACCGGATCCTGGAGGGCATGACGCAGCAACAGATCCCGAAAGGCCAGAAAGAAGTCTTTGGATCGCTCAGGATTATCATATTTGTCATAGCCCAAATGAACATCCGCAACGTGCAAAAAGGTAATAGGTTTTTTATCTAATTCTGAACAGGAGCTATCCCAGAGCTTTTGTTGGTCGGATCCCATGATTGCTCTCAACCTCCAATGCTTATTTAGCCTACTTTATCCTCCCCCGATAGTCTTTCAGACCGCAACACTTTCAAAAAGACCTGGGTTAGATCCGCCTCATCTTTGACCACTTTGTGAAGGGGCACAGGCTTGAGGATCCCCAAAAGCTGATAGAGCTGCTCTGATTCCCCCACAAACTTGATCTGATGGGATCGGGCCATCACCCCCCCCAGGGCCTGGATCTGCTCTTTTTGCCACGGATCCAAATCCTGCTCCAGTTCAATCGAATAGGCGGATCCCGAAAACTGCCGGATCAGCTCCCGGGTCGGAGCCTCCGCCACAATCTGCCCCTGCTGAATAATGGCCACCCGATCGGATAAAGCCTCGGCGATGTCCAACTGATGGGTGGTGAGCAGGATCCCACGCCCCGATCCGGCAATCTGCTTGATCAGCCCCTTCACCACCTGGGTGGCCTCCACATCCAGACCCAGGGTGGGTTCATCCAAGAGCAGCAACTTGGGATTGTGAACCATTGCCACCGCCAGAGCCACCTTTTGCTGCATCCCCCGCGATAGGGTTTGCACCGCCATATCCCGTTTTTCGCTCAGGCCAAACTGCTCCAAAAGGTCATCCCCCCTTTGCCGTGCCAGCCGCCGACTCAGCCCCCGCAAGGCCCCAAAGTAGATCAGATTTTGCCGAGGGGTCAGCCGCCAATAAAGATTGCGATTGCCCTCCAACACCGCCCCCACCTCCACCAAAGCCATCGGATCTCGATAGGGATCCCGCTCAGCAATCCGAACCGATCCGGCATCTGGATAGATCAGCCCGGCGATCATTTTGATGGAAGTGGTTTTGCCGGCCCCATTCGGCCCCAAAAAAGCCAATACCTCGCCCGCCCCCACCCGCAGCGAGACATCTCGCACCGCCTCAATCGGACGCTGGCCCTGCCAGTAGACTTTTTTGAGATCAGAGGCCAACAAAATCGGCTCAGCCACAGGATTCAACATGGGTGCTAGGATCCCGCAGGATGCCAAAGGAAGGTCAGGATCCGATCATAGACTTGAAATAGATCTGGCGAGGGATCCGGTTGGGAGCACCACGACTGCGACGGCTATTGGCAACAGTTCTGCGGCGGATCCGGCGGCGGGCCTCGATTTTGGCCTCTGTGTTGGGATTGGCGGTGGTCAACTCAGCTCGCTATCGGCTGGCGGGACTGGCCTCCGAGATGGCCTTCAACTGGATGTTGGCTTTTTTTCCGTTGATTTTGACCTTGCTGACAGCCGTGAGTTTGTTTGGCAACTCTGAGGCGATCTATCAGTCGATCATGAGCTGGTTTCAGCAGATATCCCCCACCGAACCGCTGGCCCTGGTGGATAACTTTGTGCGGGCGGTTAGCTACGGCGAAAATGGGGGTTTGTTTTCAATTAGTTTCTTGGGGGCGATCTGGGCAGCTTCCGGTGCCCTCAATGCGGCCATGATCGCCCTTGACCAAAGCCATGAGGTGGGATCCCGGATCCGGCGAAACTTTTGGCAGCGGCGGCTGTTGGCGATTGGGTTGATGGTGGGGATGGTGGGGTTGACAGGACTATCCAGCGTTTTGGTGGTATTTGGGGGCACCGCCCTCAGCCGGGTGGTCTCAGAATTGCGCGAAATCGGCTGGGAGACCACAGCCATGCTGCTCTTGGTGGTGTGGCGGCTGTTGGCCTGGCCGGTCTCGCTGGTGATGATGGTGAGCGCCTGTGTGATTGTCTATCGCTCTGGCCCCAGTCGGCGGCGGGCGCGGGTGCCGGTTTTTCCAGGGGCGATCCTGGCTAGCCTGCTGTGGATGGGGATGTCACTGGGTTTTCGGCTCTACATCACTTACTTTGGCAACTACAACCAGGTCTATGGCACGGTGGGAGCTGTGATTATTTTGTTGCTCTGGCTGTGGTTGAGTAGTTTTATGCTGCTGTTTGGGGATCAGGTCAATTTGGCCCTGGCCGAACATCAAGGTTTATTAAGCTACAAAACCACACCCCATCCTGATCGCTATTCTGCTCCCTTTCATTCATCAGGCTATGAGGCCGATTTTTCTAGCCTTCAACAAGAGCCTCTGCCCAATCAGACCCCTCCTGATCCCTCCCAAGATCCGATCTGATCAGACAGAAAGCGAGCAGGATCCCCCAAAAGCCTCAGCTCCAGTTTGATTGGGGCCAGTTTGATTGAGGCCAGTCTACAAGACCAACACGACGGAGTTGATGGACTGAATGTCCCACTTTGCTCTCTTTTTGAACTTTTTGTCAGAAGTCAAACTCGGGAGTTATCAAAATCTGGGAGTTATCAAAATCCTCGTGATAGGATGCCAACACGCTGGGAGTGTCTGATGGACTGCCATCAGGCTGAGAAACATCCCTCGAACCTGACCCGACTCACATCGGCGTAGGGAAGCTGTTACTAAGGATTTATCTATGTTGGATCACGTCTCTGCATCAAGCGCGGCCCCCAGTGCCGTTTCAATTTCCACTAGCCCCACCTCCTCCAATCGCCGAGGATCCTGGATTGCGGCTCGTCGGGGCCAGGCCAATGTCTCGCAAATGCACTATGCCCGCCAAGGGATTTTGACTGAGGAAATGAGCTTTGTGGCGCAACGGGAAAACTTGCCCCCAGAGCTGATCCGAGATGAAGTGGCCCGGGGCCGGATGATCATCCCCGCCAATATCAACCACCCCAACCTGGATCCCATGGCCATCGGTATTGCGGCCCAGTGCAAAGTCAATGCCAATATCGGGGCTTCTCCCAACTCCTCGGGATTGCAGGAAGAGGTGGACAAGCTCAAGTTGGCGGTCAAATACGGGGCCGATACCGTTATGGATCTGTCCACCGGTGGGGGCAACCTGGACGAAATCCGCTCCGCGATTATTGCGGCTTCGCCGGTGCCCATCGGCACGGTGCCCATGTATCAAGCTCTGGAGAGCGTCCACGGCAATATCGAAAAACTCACCGCCGACGACATTCTCCATGTGATTGAAAAGCACGCTCAGCAAGGGGTGGACTACATGACCATCCACGCCGGGATCCTGATTGAACATCTGCCCTTGGTCAAAAACCGTCTGACGGGGATCGTCTCGCGGGGTGGCGGGATCCTGGCCCGCTGGATGCTGGCTCACCACCAGCAAAATCCTCTGTACAGCCATTTTCAAGACATCATTGAGATTTTCAAAAAATATGATGTGTCTTTTAGTTTGGGGGACTCGCTGCGTCCCGGCTGTCTGCACGATGCCTCGGATCAGGCGCAACTCACCGAACTCAAAACCCTGGGTCAGCTCACCCGCACCGCTTGGGAACACGACATTCAAGTCATGGTGGAAGGCCCAGGCCATGTGCCGATGGATCAAATTGAGTTCAATGTTCGCAAACAAATGGAGGAATGTTCCGAGGCTCCCTTCTATGTGCTGGGGCCATTGGTAACGGATATCGCGGCGGGCTATGACCACATCAGCTCTGCCATTGGGGCGGCCCTGGCGGGATGGCACGGCACTGCTATGCTTTGCTATGTCACCCCCAAAGAACATCTGGGTTTGCCCAACGCCGAAGATGTCCGAGCTGGACTGATCGCCTACAAAATTGCGGCCCATGCCGCCGATATTGCTCGCCATCGCCCCGGATCCCGCGACCGCGATGATGAGATGTCGAGGGCACGGTACAACTTTGATTGGAATCGCCAGTTTGAGCTGTCCTTGGATCCTGAACGGGCCAAAGAATACCATGACGAAACCCTACCGGCTGATATCTACAAAACCGCTGAGTTTTGCTCGATGTGCGGCCCTAAGTTTTGTCCGATGCAAACCAAAATGGACTCGGAAGCTCTGACAGAGCTAGAGAAGTTCTTGGCTCAGTCCCCCCAGCTCAGCTGATCGCTGGGATTACCATTGGGGTTCACTTAGAGTTCAATTGCAGGGCTGGGGCGTGATATCATCCAATCCAGCCTAGCTAAGCCTGACAGCACAAGGATCCCTTTGATGTGATGAGCGAACCTCTCGACCCTTCCCCTGCCCCCAAGGTTTGGAGCCAACGCTTTGAGGGCAGCTTGGATCCTTTCATTGAGCAGTTTAATAGCAGCCTCAGCTTTGATCTGCGACTGTTGCCCTACGATGTGCAGGGATCGTTAGCCCATGCCCAGATGTTGGGACGGTGCGGGGTCATTCCTGTGGAGGAAGCCAACCAACTCGTGGCGGGTCTTCAATCCATTCAGCAGGAGATTGAGTCCGGATCCTTTCAGCCGGAGCCAGGGGCTGAGGATGTTCACTATGCGGTTGAGGGTGCCCTGATCCAAAAAATTGGCGATCTGGGCAAAAAGCTCCATACCGGGCGTTCCCGCAATGATCAGGTGGGGACAGATCTGAGGCTCTATCTGCGGGATCAAACGGATCAGGTTCAAGGGTTGATTCACGACCTACAGGGATCCCTGCTCACCTTGGCGGATCAGCACATCGATACCTTGATGCCGGGGTATACCCACCTACAGCGGGCACAGCCGGTCAGTTTGGCCCACCACCTACTGGCCTATGTGGAAATGTTGCAGCGGGATCGTCAACGCCTGAGTGACCTTTACAGACGGATCAATGTTTGTCCGCTGGGATCCGGAGCCTTGGCGGGCACACCTCTGCCGATTGATCGTCATTTAACCGCTCATTTACTGGGTTTTGAAAGTATTACCCTCAATAGTCTGGATGCCGTCAGTGATCGCGACTATGTTGTAGAGTTTCATGCCTCAGCCAGCCTTGTGATGGTGCATCTCAGCCGCCTGTCTGAAGAGTTGATTTTGTGGGCCTCTCAAGAGTTTGGCTTTATCACCCTCACGGATGCCTGTGCCACCGGATCCAGCCTGATGCCCCAAAAGAAAAATCCTGACGTACCTGAGCTGATTCGAGGCAAAACAGGACGCGTTTTTGGACATTTGCAAGCCCTTTTGGTCACCCTCAAAGGGTTGCCCTTGGCCTACAACAAAGATCTACAAGAAGACAAAGAAGGACTCTTTGATAGTGTCGAAACCATCAAGCAATGTCTGCAGGCGATGGGGATCCTGCTCACCGATGGGATCCACTTTCAGCCCCAGCGCATGGCCGCCACTCTTGATCAGGATTTTTCCAATGCTACCGATGTCGCTGATTACCTGGTTCGCAAAGGGATCCCTTTTCGGACTGCCCATGACTTAGTGGGCCAGATTGTGCGTAGTTGTCTGCAGCAGGGGATCCGATTGCGGGATCTATCCCTGGAGCAATGGCAAGCCTTTAGCACCGCTTTTGAGGGTGATATTGATCAAGCTATTGACCCACGACAGGTGGTGGCCGCTCGGCTCAGTGCCGGTGGAACCGGATTTGAAGTGGTGAGTCAAGCTCTCATGGCGGCAAAGGCTAGACATCAAGGTCTATCCACAATTTAATAAGACCTGTCCATAATTTAATCTCATCCAATTGATCCCATCAAATCAGTTCTCTCGAAATCAACTTTGGCTGCCATCTTCGAGGGTGATCACTAACTTAGGTAGCAATCGCTGCAAACTTTGAAGAGATTTTTCCTGCCACGGAATGGCATTGGATCCGACTATCTTGACCTCTAAATTGTCCTGCTTGCGCTGCCGGATCACAAACTTTGACAGCATATGGATCCCAGAGCTATTGAGAAATGTCAATTGACGTAAATCTACCACAATAGAATCCGTCAGCCCCGCAGCATAATCCAAAAGCTGTGCAATGGGGGCATACTCCTCTCCCCCATTCAGCCTCAGGATCCCCTCCAAAACAACACGGTTGGTTTGGGAATCTAGCCAGACTCGATACAAATCAGATTTAATTTCCATCGCGGTTAGACGTTCCTTTTCCGGTGTGCCCTTTTGCACTCTGCTTTGCATTGTGCATCGTTAGAGAGGATCCAATCGGTAGACAGACACTGGTGGTTACCGTTGTCACCAGCGGCGGAGTCGGATCCACCACTTCTATTCTTTCGAATTTCCAACCCAGTCTAGCTTGGTGCTGGTTGATCATGGTCAACAGCCCTAGCCCAGATCCCTTAGCATTGGAATCTGCATCATCCTCTGCCAGCAGCTTATTAAAATAAATCTCCTCTGGATCACCGTCAATCAGCTCTTGAATATAACTTTGAAACGCCTCGATTTGGCTCATGCGAATTGAGTTGGCTGTCAAAAAAACTAGCTGCTCAGGATAAAGATTTAGGCTAAAAACAATGGCTTGGTTAGAGGATTCATCGTTATACTTCATGGCATTTTCCAACAGCTCATTGGAAATATAAGCTGTCGAGGCCTTTAATTCTACCAAGAGGGTAGCATTCTCCTCTTGATCAGTCCCCAAAAAGAAAGTCATCAAGTAGTCAGCAATAAAATCAGCAGACAGACCGTTGTTTCGCCAACGCTGCTGAATCGAGGTTTTACTGGGGGAGAAGCGCAGCGTCAAGTTTTCCTCACTCCGAGGCAATCCCTCCGGATAGTCTCCCATGATCTTGAGCATTGGATCCCGCATTGTTCGTGTCGTCGCCATCCTACCAAAAACCCCATCAAAAAGACTGTTTGGCACTGGCTCAAGGATCCTCAAGCCCAAGATCCTCAAGCCCAGAATCCGTGGCTATCAATGACCTTGTGAACTAGTCCCCCAGCCCTTGCCCTCCCCAGCAGCGCAACCCAGCGGCGCAACATTGTGCATTGTGGGGATCCCTTGAGAGCCTGCTCCTGCTTGAATTGCAAGTATAAGGTTTAGCTTAAAACAAAACCAAGATCACTTTGGCGATTGTTTCGGTGGCACTTCTGTAAGTTCTATAACTTGACTCTTAAGTGACAACCAGTAGATAATGGCAACATTGCTGCTTTGCAATTCACAGACGGCCCTTTAGATTGCACCCACTTTACCCAGCTCGCTTCACTCAGCTCGGTGGTTCCATACCATGACTCAGATCCTCTGCCGCCCAGATAATATCGCCATTGAGGCCAAAGCCAACCGCAGCATTTTGGAGAGCCTACTGGCAGCCCGGGTGCCCCATCCTCATGCCTGTGGAGGTAATGCAGCTTGCTCCACCTGTCGAATTATGATCCTGTCAGGTAGCGAACACTGCCGCCTCATGACCCCCGCTGAAAAGGCCCTAGCGGAGCGACTGGATCTGCCAGTTCATATCCGTTTGGCCTGTCAGACCCGGATCACAGGAGATGTGGAGGTGCAGCGGCTGGTGTTGGACAGTGCTGATATCGGCGTGGCCCATCAGCAGCTTCAGGCTCAGACCATAGGTCGGCAGGCGGATACAGCGATAGTGGCTCTTTCGTTGCGGGGGATCGCCAACTTTGATGAAGACAACTTTCCCTACGATATCGTCTATACACTGGGTCGCTTCTATACCCAAATGGGGGCGGTGGTTCAGCAGTATCAAGGATCCCTCGCCGGTCAAAATGCCCTCCGTAGCTTGGCCCTATTTGGTCTGGATACACCGGCAGATACTGGTATCAGGCAGGCGATTCAGGCGGTACTCGATTTGAGCCGATCCCTGGCGGATCTCAACAGGGCTTTGGTGGAGCTGTCCTATCCTCAGGTGCAGATGACAGCCGCCATCCACTACGGATCCACGATTTTGTTGAATGCGGATCCGCAGGATGCCCAAAAAATGTCGGCCTTTGGCAGATCGGTGGGCATGGTCACCTGGATGGATGAGATCAATACCAAGCTGGGCACCCATCTGGTGGTGTCACCAACGGTCTACGCAGCCGCCAAAAGCTATCTGACAACCGCCCGCTCCCACAAGGTCACCTCTGCCAAAGGCTCCTCTTTGATCAAACTGTGGGAAGTTGGGGCAGCGGAAACCGGGATCCAACCTCTCCCGCTCCCTAATCCCATGCAAGACGATCAAGTTCTGGGCTGGAAGGCAGCGATCCGGGCTTGGTTGGAGGCTTGGAGTCGGTTCTAGCGAATCGGTTCTAGCGAAGAGGACAGATCTGGTTTGTGGGCTTTAGCCCCAAGGGGCAAGTCACAAGGGGCTA
>CAZODP010000003.1:52163-76180 GCA_964578595.1 uncultured bacterium | reverse complement strand
CGCAAGGCGCTGGAGCAGGTGCTAGGCCAGATTGAGCGCAACTTTGGCAAGGGGGCCATCATGCGCTTGGGGGATGCCTCTCGTATGCGGGTGGAGACGGTTCCCAGTGGAGCCATGACGCTGGATCTGGCCCTGGGGGGAGGCTATCCCAAAGGCCGTGTGATCGAGGTATTTGGCCCCGAATCCTCTGGCAAAACGTCAATTGCTCTGCACGCCATCGCCGAGGTGCAAAAACAAGGGGGCACCGTAGCCTTTGTGGATGCCGAGCACGCCCTGGATCCGGTCTATGCGGCGGCCTTGGGGGTCAATATCCAAGACCTGCTGGTGTCACAGCCCGATACCGGCGAAGATGCCCTCGAAATCGTCGATCAACTGGTGCGCTCGGCTGCCGTCGATGTGGTGGTGGTGGATTCGGTGGCAGCCCTGGTGCCCCGGGCCGAGATCGAGGGGGATATGGGGGATGCCCATGTGGGGTTACAGGCCCGACTGATGAGCCAAGCCCTGCGCAAGATCGCCGGCAATATCAGCAAAACCGGATCCATTGTGATCTTTTTGAATCAACTGCGCTCCAAAATTGGCGGCATGGGCTATGGCCCTCAGGAGACCACCACCGGTGGCAATGCCCTCAAGTTCTATGCCTCAGTGCGTCTCGATATCCGCCGGATCCAAACCCTAAAAAAAGGTAACGAAGAGTATGGGATCCGGGCCCGCGTCAAGGTGGTCAAAAACAAAGTTGCCCCCCCCTTTCGCAAAGCCGAATTTGACATCATCTTTGGGCAAGGGATCTCTTCGGTGGGCTGCATTGTGGATCTAGCCGAAGAAGCCGGGATCCTGAAGCGACGGGGCGCCTGGTATAGCTACAAGGGCGAAAATGTCTCCCAAGGGCGCGATAACCTGATCCTCTACCTCAAGGACAACCCCGAAACACTGGCGGAGATTGAAGCCGCTCTGCGGGAAAAACTGGCCGAAGGACTGGCGGTTTCTCCCACCTCCGTCGTGCCTCCCGATGAGAACGAAGACGCAGATGCCAGCGAGATGGATCAAGATCAAGAGGATCTGCCCCCTGATGAGGACTTTTGAGGCTCTTTTGCAGGTATTGGTGGTACTGATCTTGCTGGAGGATCCCCACCGTTCACCTCAAGGTCGAGCCAGATCAAGCCGTAAAATGAGAGGGATCCCTGCCACAATGCCATGCAGACCCTGACCTCGGCCTCCCCAACCTCGCCTCAGCCCTATCCCGAACTCACCTACCCCCGCCGTCCCACCCGCACCGTCTGGGTGGGAGACGTGCCCATTGGCAGCGACCATCCGGTGGTGGTGCAATCCATGATCAACGAAGACACCCTTGACATTGAGGGGGCTGTGGCCGGGATCCGTCGCCTCCATGAAGCCGGATCGGAAATTGTGCGGGTCACCACCCCCAGCATGGCCCATGCCAAAGCGATGGCCACCCTGCGCGAAAAGCTGATTCAGACCTATCGGCCCGTCCCCCTGGTGGCGGATGTCCACCACAACGGCATCAAAATCGCCCTCGAAACCGCCCGCCATGTGGACAAAGTCCGGATCAATCCCGGCCTATTTGTGTTTGAAAAGCCGCAGGCGGATCGGGTGGAATACACACAAGCCGAATTCAATCAGATTCGGGACAAGATTCGGGAGACCTTTACCCCTCTGGTGGAGTACCTGCGGGATCACAACAAAGCCATGCGGATCGGGGTCAACCACGGATCCTTGGCCGAGCGCATGACCTTCACCTATGGAGATACCCCAGAGGGCATGGTGGAGTCGGCCCTTGAGTTCGCCCATATCTGCAACGAGTTGAACTACCACAATCTGATCTTTTCCTTCAAAGCCTCCCGGCCTCAGGTGATGTTGGCGGCCTATCGTTTGGCAGCCCGCCGTCTGGACGAGCTGGGCTACAACTATCCCCTCCACTTGGGGGTGACCGAGGCCGGAGATGGAGAATATGGCCGGGTCAAGTCGGCGGTGGGGATCGGCACCCTGCTAGCAGAAGGGATCGGAGATACGATCCGGGTCTCCCTCACCGAAGCCCCCGAAAAAGAGATCCCAGTCGCCTACGGGATTTTACAGGCCCTGAATTTGCGCAAAACGATGGTGGAGTATGTGGCTTGTCCCTCCTGTGGCCGCACGCTGTTTAATCTTGAGCAGGTGCTCCACAAAGTCCGGGAGGCCACCCAGCACCTGACTGGACTGGACATCGCCGTTATGGGCTGTATTGTCAACGGCCCCGGAGAGATGGCGGATGCCGACTATGGCTATGTGGGCAAAAATCCCGGCTTTATCTCCCTCTATCGGGGCAAAGAAGAGGTCAAAAAAGTACCTGAAACCGAGGGGGTGCAGGAGCTAGTCAACCTGATCAAGGCCGATGGTCGTTGGGTGGATCCCGCCTAGTTGGCCTTCTGCTGACGCCTCGTAAAATCCTCACCAAGTAACCCTTTTGCCATTTAAGTGGCCATTGACTATCTAGCTTGGCTATCTAGGTCTAATAGTGATTACCCACCTTGCGATGATGAACAGCCGTGTGGGCATCCACCTCTGCCACTCGGCCCTCCACCACACGGCTGTAAACCACCCAGTGATCGGGGGTTTCTAGGCGGCTGAGCACCTCGCAATCCAGATAAGCCAGAGCATCCGCCAAAATCGGCGCAGTGTTACCTTGATCAGCTTGATAGGTCTTGATCCCGGCAAAGCGATCTGCCCCCGGCTGGAATCGTTTTAGAAAATGCTTCATCAACGGCTGATAGCGACCTTCCTCCAGCACATTGAGAATGAAACGATCCCCCACCTGCATCAAGGATTCAATCGCCCGATCTTTGGCCACCGCAATCGAAAGTCCTGGTGGATCCTGACTGGCCTGCGCCACCCAAGAGGCCAGCATGGCGCTGGAGGCATCCCCCCGACTGGCGGTGATGATGTAGAGGCCCCCACTGATCCGACCCAGGGCTTTGTCCAGATCCGCATCGAGGGATTTCATCTGTTTGATACTGCGGTCACGGGTCAACCATTGGCCCATATCGGTACCGGCCTGCTCACACCGCTGATCAAGGCTGGCACTGGGGGGTTCCTTAACCAGGATCGGGCTGAAGGCTTCGTGTAGACCCACTTCCTGAAAATGCTGCCGCAGCGGGTGAACCGGCTCGTCATCCTCACCCCCACACTCAAACAGTCCAAAGGCTTGCTTGGCATGAGTGGCGGCCAACAACGTACTGATCAGAGCCTGGATCGAGATCCCATCTGGATCCGATTGGCTGGGCATCCCCACCACCACCCCAACCGCGGATCCCACCCGTTCCCGGATCTCGTGGCTATCGGTGCAGCGCAGATCGATCAGATCCACCGCCACCCCTGTTTTGGTGATGCCATGGGCAAGGCTGTGGGCCAGCCGCTCCCCAAACCCATAGTCAGAGGGATAAAAAATCGCCACACTGGTCTCACCTTTGGCCTTGGCCTGACTCCACTGGCGATACTGATCCACCCACTGACCCAAATGATGCTGGATCAGGGGGCCATGCCCGGTGGCGATCAGGTTGATGGGGGGCAGCCCATCCATTCGTTTCAGGGCCGCCAATACCGAGCGGGCATTAGGCCCCATCAGACAGTCGTAGTAGATTTTAAAATCCTGGCGGAGTAGCTCTGGATGCTCATCAAAAACATAGTCATCACAGTAGTGCATCCCAAAGACATCACAGGTAAACAGGATCCCGCTTTTGTGGTCGTAGGTGAGCATCGTATCAGGCCAGTGCAGATTGGGAGCCGCCACAAACTCCAGCACATGGCCCTGGCCCAGATCCAGCCGGTCGCCACTTTTGACCTGGATCCGCTCAAAGGGCTGATGCACCCAGTCTTCCAGAAACTGAATCGCCACCTTAGTGGCCACAACGGTGATCTGAGGGGCAAGCCGCAAGACATCCGCCACCAAGCCGCTGTGATCAGGTTCGGTATGGCTGACCACCAGATAGTCGATCCGAGCTGGATCCACCCGTCCCGTCAAAATATCCAGATAGAGGGGTCGAAACTTGTCGTGGGAGGTGTCCACTAGGGCCAGCCGATCCCCCTCAATCAAAAAGGAGTTGTAGGTGGTGCCATTCTCCAGTGGGAACTCAATATCAAACCGATCCCGCTCCCAATCCAGACTGCGGATAGCAGTGGTCTCAGATCCGATCTCAACGGTCTGCACGGTCAGTTGAGCCGACACCGGCGGAGAAACAACTGTCATAACCCCTAAAACTCCTCAGTCAGGCTTGGATCCCGGTCTTTGGATCTCTTATTTTAAGCTAGCCTCAGTTTATTGCAGACTGTGAATTAATATGACGGACAATTTTGAGGTGAGGATCATCCTGACTTGAGGATCGCCTAAACTGTGTGAAACATTGATGTGCATTTTTCCAGGACAAATCATGGGATCCCGCTTGCTGTTTGGGTTACTTTGGCTGGGGTTTAGCCTCTATGCCTTTGTCTTGGCCCCGCCGGATGATCCTGATGCAACCTTTGTCCTGATTCAACGGCTGATCGCTGGGGATATTGACGGGATCAATCCCTTGATTGTGGCGGAGTTTAATTTGATGGGGGTATTGCCCTTGGGCTACGGCTGCCTGCTGTTGGTGGATGGCTACCGGCACCGCACTCAAGGATCCCGGCTGCCGGCCTGGCCATTTGCCAGTCTGATGATGGCGGTGGGGGCTTTTGCGCTGCTGCCCTATCTGGCCTTACGAAAACCTGTGGCTCAGCTTAAAGACGATGGGATCCTGACCCCGCTGCCCTGGACCCTCAAGATTTGGAATAGTGCCTGGACAGGGCGTGTCCTGTTGGGGCTGACTCTTGCCCTGCTGGGCTTTGGGATCCTGCGGGGGGATTGGGAAGATTTTGTGCGGCAGTGGCAGTCCAGCCGTTTTATTCATGTCATGACCCTCGACTTTGTCTTGCTCACCGCCCTTCTGCCTTACATGATTGCTGAAGACCGATCCGGTCGAGTCGATCCCGGATCCTGGCTGCTCTCTGGGGTCAATGGTTTGCCCCTGTTGGGATCCCTGCTTTATCTTTCACTGCGGCCCGCGATTCAAGTTGTGCCCTCGACTGAGTCAGAAGACCAGCCCATTCAGCTTCAGGGATTGAAACATGGATTGAAGGTTGAGGATCATGTCTGAGGCTGGGATCACACGGGTGGCTCTGATCATTGCGGCGATCACCCTATCCAGTCTGCTGGGATCCAGAATCAGTGGCCCGCTGGTGGTGGGGGTGGCTCTGCTGGTGGTGGAGCAGTTGGTGGTGGGGGGCAAATGGTCGGGATTGCTGGGGGCATGGCTGGATTGGCGGTCGCCAGCCTATCGAGAACGGGTGATTCGCCATGAAGCAGGGCATCTGACGGCGGCTTGTATCTTGGGGATCCCGCTGGTGGATTACGTTCTGGATCCGGTGCAGGCCTTTCGGCGGGGCTATCCGGACTATGGCGGTGTACAACTGGATCGAGATCCCATGTTGGCTTGGCAAGAGCAGGGGCGGATCCTTGGCCCAGACTTGGATCGCTATGGCACCTTTTGGATGGCAGGGGGGGCGGCAGAATACCTCTACTCAGCTCAGGTGAAGGGGGATCGATCTGACCAGCAACAGGTGGTGCAGCTCTTGGGTTTGTTGCGATCCCCATCGGGTCAGATGCCGGATGTGGGGGCAGCACTGACCCGCTATCGCCGTCAAGCCAAAGACCTCCTGGATGCTCATCCGGCTGCCCTGGCAGCGGCAGTCAATGCTCTGCGAGGACAGCGGCCTCTGGCGGAGTGCCTGGAGGCGATTCAGACTCATTTGTGATCGCTAACTCAATTGGGCAAGATTTGGGTTGTCTGTCACCAGCGACGATGAAATGGCTGGCGGGTAAGAGGACTCATCCTCACAGCACCAGCCCCAAGCCCAAAAAGAGGCAATACCAAAAATGCATTGACACCGCCAAAAACTTGGCCTCGCTGATCCGATGGGGCTGATCGTGATGCTGACCCAGCAGGCGAGAGAGCCGGATCCCCGCTGGCAATCCGGCCCAGCTCAGGAGAGTCCACAGCGGCAGCAGGCCCATCACCACTCCCACCACCGGAATCAAGAGAGGGATCCCCACCCCCCACGGGATCAGTTGAGCGGAACGATAGGTGCCCAATCTCACCACGGGCGAGAGCTTACCGGCGGCCACATCATCACTGACCTGGTGAAAGTGGGAACAGAACAAAATTAAGCTAGTGGCCAGTCCCACCCCAACGGCCACCCCAATCCAAAGCAGGCGATGGGGATGGAGGGGATCCCATGCTCCCAATTGGCTGTAGAGGGCGGCTGAGACCCCCAATGGCCCAAAGGCCCAAAAACAGAGCAGCTCTCCCCAACCGCGATAGCCCCAGCGAAAGGGTGGCCCCTGGTAGACATAGCCCAGAACACAACAGATCAGCACCAGCCCCAAAACGGTCGGATCCCTTTGCTGCCAGGTGATCCAGCCGATGCCCACCAGCCCCGCCAACAAAAAACCATTCCCCACCCAAAACACCAGCCCAGGCCGCTGAGTCAAATTCACCAAGGAGTGGGCTTTATTGCGGTCAATACCCGTTTCGGCATCGAAGACATCATTACTGATATTGGTCCAGGCCAAAACACAGATGGCTGAGAGGGTAAACACCGCCCAAATCCCCCCATGCCAGGATCCCTGGATTCGATAGGCCAGCGCCGATCCCACCCAGATGGGCATGATCGCAACGCTATACATGGGAGGTTTGATGGCGGCTAGCCAGAGGCGTTGGGTTGGGAGCGGCTGTGGGTCAAGAGCTGGCGCAGTCATGGATCAAAAAATGCAAAAGTGAGATCTTAAAAGTCAGGCAAAAAAGTCAGCCAAATTCAAAGTCAGACAAAAACTCAATCCGGTGGCCCTAAAATCCGGTCACACTGAGGAAGCGGGCTTAAAAGTAGCGTTTTGTGACCCTTATTCTACTGTTGTCAGGTTTTGCGAAGGGGCCACGTTAAGATCAATGTCTACAAGATCAATGCCTAAGACCGATATCTGACCGTCCTGGCATCCGGTGGGTTCCTTGTTTCGCGAAACTTCCATGCACTGGCCTCGTCACCCCTATCTTCTCCCTCTCCAGGATCCGTCACGTCTATCCCAATCTGAATCCTCCCTCTGGTCTGACCTGCTGGCGGCGGTGCGTCACGTCCACACTTCGGCCCAGAGAAATAGAGAAAAACCAGAATCCCCACCGGTGCTGAGCTATGGCCTGGATCCTGAGCCGCTGGGACTGGCCGGGATCCCCCCCTTGGGCTTTTTGCGGGCATGGCGGGCTAGGGCACCCAAGCCTGAGGATCCGCTTGAGCGGGCTTCGGCTTACTTTGCCCATACCCATCCGCTGGAGGGCTACGAACGGCTGGGGCTAGGATCCGCTCTGGTGCTGGAAACCCAGGGATCCCAGCGTTTTATCCAGAGTCGGGAGTTTGTGGGGCAGGTGTCTGACCGCATGATTCGAGCGGGAGAGCCAGGGGATCCATCCTTTTTGGCTCAGTTTACGTTTGCTCCCACTGTGGGATTGAGGGATCCGTTTCCGGCAGGTACGGTGACCTTACCCCGGTGGCAGATCAGCCGGCAGGATGGCAAAACCCAGATCCGGGTCAACCTAGCCATCTCAGCTCAGGATACGCCCGAAACATTGGTGACCCAGGTTCAGCAAACCTGCCAAAGCTGGCGGCAGAGAGCTGACTTCGATCCCTTGCCTCCCCCGGATACCGTGGTGGAGATGGGGGGGGATCCAGTCCTATTTGTGCAACAAGTCCAACAGGCGCGGGATGCGATTCGAGCCGGATCCTTGCAAAAAGTTGTGCTAGCCCGGTCGGTGGATGTGCTGGCTGCCTCAGAGTTTCCGATTGTGGCCACTTTGCAGCAGCTTCAGCAGCGATACCACGATTGCTATGTGTTTGGGATCCATCGGGGGGCGGGGCCGACGTTTGTGGGGGCCAGTCCTGAGCGGTTGATCAAGGTGCAGGCGGGGCACGTTCAGATTGATGCCCTGGCGGGATCGGCCCCCCGGGGACAGAGCTTGATCCAAGACCGACAGCTTGCCCAGCAACTGTGCCAGAGCCGCAAAGACCGGCGCGAACACGAGTTTGTGGTGCAGTCGATCCAGCAAAGTCTGGCTCAATTGGGGCTGACTCCTCAGATCGAACAGAGTCTGGGGATTCGGCGGTTGGCCTCGATTCAGCATTTACACACCACCCTGACCACTGAGTTGCCCCCTCAGCGGCACCTCCTAGAGCTGGTGGATCGGTTGCATCCGACGGCGGCGGTATCGGGCACCCCTCGGCCAGTGGCCTGTGAGTGGCTCCATCGCCAAGAGGGATTTTCGCGGTCTCTGTATGCGGGGCCAATGGGTTGGCTGGACACCGAGGGCAATGGAGAACTGGCGGTCGGGATCCGCTCGGCTCTAATCCAGGGATCCCAAGCTCAGCTCTTTGCCGGGGCCGGAGTGGTGGCCGACTCGGATCCCCAGTCTGAGAGCGAAGAAGTCAGACTCAAACTCCTGGCGATGCTGGATGTACTGATGCAACGATGCAAGTGAGTATGAGCTGAGCAGGCATGAGGCAACCCGCACAATAGCACCTCAAAAAGCAACTCCTTTATTGAGAGTGGCAATGCCATCACTTCGGCCACGTCAACAAAAGAAAGCTCTGACATTGAAAACAGCGACATTGAAAACAGCAATAAAGAAACGTAGCGAACTCAGTATCAACGGATCCCAATAGGGATAATGGGAAAGGTTTCATTCTTTTTGCGTTATTTCTGGGTTATGACGTCTGCACTCTCCACCGATCTCTCTAGCACCACCGGATCCTTGCCTGCCGATAGCCGTGAGCGGGTCAGCCATCTGATGCAAACGCTCCAGGATGATATTTGCGCCCGCCTCGAAGCGGTGGATGGCCAGAGCCAGTTTCGAGAAGATCGCTGGGATCGGCCTGAAGGGGGCGGCGGACGGTCGCGGGTTTTGAGTGAAGGGGCGGTGTTTGAGCGGGGGGGGGTCAACTACTCAGAGGTATTTGGATCCCAGTTGCCCCCCTCCATTACCAAGCAGCGACCGGAGGCTACCGGCCACAGTTTTTATGCCACCGGCACCTCGATGGTGCTGCATCCTCGTAATCCCTACGTGCCCACGGTGCACCTCAACTATCGCTACTTTGAGGCCGGGCCAGTCTGGTGGTTTGGGGGCGGCATCGATTTGACCCCCTACTATCTGTTTGATGAAGATGCCAAACACTTTCATCAGACCCTCAAGGGGGCTTGTGACCTAGCGGATCCGGCCTATTACCCGGTGTTCAAAACTTGGTGCGATCACTACTTTTATCTGCCTCACCGGGATGAAGCTCGGGGAATCGGGGGGATTTTCTTTGATTACCAAGACTCTCGCCCCGGCTTGCTCTATCGCCCCGATGGATCCCCTGAGTCTGCTTCTTCTGATCAAAACGCTGGGGATCCGGCTCTTCAGAGCAGCATTGGGGAACGGAGCTGGGAACAACTATTTAACTTTGTCAGCACCTGCGGCCATGCCTTTTTGCCGGCTTATCTGCCGATAGTGGAGCAGCGACAGCCCATGCATTGGGGGGAGCGAGAGCGAAACTTTCAGCTCTATCGGCGGGGCCGCTATGTGGAATTCAATCTGGTCTACGACCGGGGCACCCTCTTTGGTCTGCAAACCCGGGGACGGACCGAGTCGATTTTGATGTCGCTGCCCCCTCTAGTGCGCTGGGAATATGACTATCACCCGGATCCGGATAGCCCCGAAGCCCGCCTCTATGGGGTTCTGCATACCCCCAAGAACTGGCTAGAGATCGAGGGAATTTGAGGGGAAACCACTCAAGCCAATCGTGTCGTAAATGTTTACAATGTTCTACGGTTGGGTTAGCTGGCCACCCTCAAAGCAGCCCCAACCACTTGTCCTGCATTTGCGAGACCCACACATGGACCTGGCCTACCAATACACCTGGCTGATCCCGATCTTTCCTTTACTGGGATCCTTCTTGATCGGGATGTTGATCTTGATGGCCAACAGCTTCATTCGCAAAAACCGTTCTCTGGCCTCCGGCTTGAGTGTATTTTTGACCGGAACCGGGATGGTGCAGTCCTACGCGCTCTTGGTGGGGCAGATTCAGGGGCACGGCCTCTACGATCAATCCTTCACCTGGGCCGAAGCCGGATCCTTTGCGGTGCAGATGGGGGTGAGGCTGGATCATCTGGCGGCGATGATGCTGGTGGTGGTCACCACTGTATCGTTCTTGGTGCAGATTTATACCCACGGCTACATGGCCCATGACAAAGGCTATGTGCGGTTTTATGCCTATTTGAGCTTGTTTACCGCCTCGATGCTGGGGTTGGTGCTGAGTCCTAACTTGGTGCAGGTGTATGTGTTTTGGGAGCTGGTGGGGATGTGTTCCTACCTGTTGATTGGCTTTTGGCACGATCGGCCTCCGGCGGCAGAAGCAGCCCAAAAAGCATTTGTCACCAATCGGGTGGGGGATTTTGGCCTGTTGTTGGGGATCCTGGGTCTGTATTGGCTGACGGGCACCTTCGATTTTGAGCCGATGGGGCAGGCACTGGAGGAGATGCTCAATGCCGGATCCGTCAGTGTGACCCTAGTGGCCATCTTGGGGGTCTTGGTCTTTTTGGGGCCGGTGGCCAAATCAGCGCAGTTTCCGCTCCATGTCTGGCTGCCGGATGCGATGGAAGGCCCGACCCCGATTTCCGCTCTGATCCATGCGGCAACGATGGTGGCAGCAGGGGTGTTTTTGGTGGCCCGGATGTTCCCAGTGTTTGAAGGGATCCCGGCGGTGATGACCACCATTGCTTGGACGGGGGCAGGTACAGCCTTTTTGGGGGCCAGCATTGCCATCACTCAAAATGACATCAAGAAGGGATTGGCTTATTCCACCATCTCGCAATTGGGCTACATGATCATGGCCATGGGGGCAGGGGCCTACAGTGCCGGGCTGTTTCACTTGGTTACCCATGCGTTTTTTAAGGCGATGCTGTTTTTGGGATCCGGCTCGGTGATCCACGGCATGGAAGAGGTGGTGGGCCACAATCCGGCCACCGCTCAAGACATGCGGCTGATGGGGGGCTTGCGCAAATATATGCCGGTGACGGCCACCACCTTTTTGTTGGGAACCTTGGCCATCTGCGGGATCCCGCCCTTTGCGGGGTTCTGGTCAAAAGATGAGATTTTGGCGGCAACTTTTGAGTCCAGCCCAGTGTTGTGGGGGGTGGGTTACCTGACGGCTGGGATCACAGCGTTTTATATGTTCCGGATGTACTTTCTCACCTTTGAGGGAGACTTTCGGGGCACCAATCCCGAGCTGCTGGAGCAGGTAGCGGTGAGTCAGGGGCGGCCTGTGGCTGCGTTTAGCTTTGCCTATGACATGGGGGAGCGAGCGGTATTTGGGCCGGGGGCGATGGATGTCAAGGAGTTGGAGCACCCTGAAGCGGCAGGGCACGACCCTGACGATCACCATCACGCCTCTGAACCCCACGAATCCCCTTGGTCAATGACTCTTCCTCTGGTGGTGCTGGCGGTGCCTTCGGTGTTGATCGGGCTGTTGGGAACCCCCTTTGCTAATTTCTTTGAGAGCTTTATCCATGCTCCGGGTGAGGAGATGGAGGGCTTTGCTGAAGCGGCTCATCAGTGGGCAGAGTTTCAGGCCGGATCCTTTGATTGGCACGAGTTTCTGGTGATGGGGGGCAGCTCCGTCGGCATGGGTCTGATTGGGATCTCGCTGGCGGTGTTGATGTACTCACGGCACCAGATTGATCCAGGAGCCATTGCCAAGTCAATTCAGCCCCTCTACAACTTTTCACTCAACAAGTGGTATTTCGACCAGGTTTATGACCGGATCTTTGTGCGGGGCACCCGGTTTGCCGCCCGCGAAGCCCTAGAGGTGGACAGCCGCATTGTGGATGGGGTGGTCAATCTAGCGGGCTTGGTGGCGATGGTGACGGGTGAAGCCCTCAAGTATGTGGAGAATGGTAAGGCCCAGTTTTACGCCCTGATCATCTTCAGTACGGTGGTGATCCTGGTGGTGATCTCAGGATCCGGACTTTAAGCATGAGTTTTGAGCCGAGCCTCAAGTGGACTGAGAACAGGCCGTATCAGAGATTAGACTGCTGGGATTAGACTGCTGGGGTTAAGCTAAAGCGTGAGCTATCGACCGACCTCATGAAAATCTCCCAGTGGATTGGTTTGCTGTTTTTGACCGGCCTGTTGCTGCTGCTGTGGCAACTCAGAACTATCCTGCTGATGATCTTCGGATCCATTGTGCTGGCGGTGGCGATAGACACCCTGGCTTTGGTGCCCCAGCAGTATGGCTTTCGGCGGGCTAGCTCGCTGGTGATAACGGTGCTCACCCTGATTGTGATAGCGATTGTGGTGGGGGTGATTGTGGTGCCCCCCTTGTTTGAGCAGTTCACAACCCTATTTCGGGTGATGTTGGAGGGTTTGACCACCGCCCCCACCGCCATCAATGAGTGGTTTGAGCGGGCGCAGGATTGGATCCAAACTATCAACCCGATTCAATTCAGCGATCCTGACACCATTCCCCAGCCAGAGTTGGAGGAATCCAGCGAATTGGTCTTGGATCCGATCACAGTGGACCTGCCTAGCCTGCGGGATATCATCAACGGACTTTCGCCTCAGATATCCAACCTGCTGAACCAATCCGTTAACTTTTTCACCAATTCTTTGACCACATTGGTGAGCTTATTTTTGTTGGTGGCACTGACGATGTTGCTGACTGCCAATCCCTACGCCTACATCAGTGCCTTTGTGTTGATTTTTCCTAGTTTTTATCGGCCCCGGATCCGCTATATTTTGCGGCGGTGTGAGGTGGCCTTGCGCAGTTGGTTGGTGGGGATCCTGCTGACCAGTTTGATGGTGATGGGGTTGAGTGCGGTCGGGCTGTGGCTGCTGGGGGTGCCGCTGGTGTTGGCCAATGCGGTGCTGGCGGGGGTATTTAACTTTATCCCCAACATTGGACCCACCCTGAGCGTGGTGGCTCCGATGGCGACTGCCTTTCGGGTATCGCCGTGGCATCCGCTGCTGGTGTTGGCGCTCTATGTGGGGATCCAACAATTGGAGAGCTTTGTGCTAACCCCCATCGTCATGTCGCGGCAGGTGTCGCTATTGCCGGGGTTGACCCTGTTGGCTCAGGTGGTATTTGCTACCTTTTTTGGTATCCCAGGCTTGTTTTTGGCTGTTCCCTTAGCAGCAGTCTTACAAGTCTGGATCCAAGAAGTTCTGATCCGAGATGTCTTGGATCCGTGGATGGGTCAGCGAACATTTCCCGCCACCTCTCCCGTTTTGCAACTGCAGCCAGAGAACAAGATCCATCCGGATCCCTATGCCAAAGGCAATTTGGAGCTGGGTGATTCGGGTCTAAATGGTTCGGAGTCAACTAGAAATACACCAGAGTTATCAACTGAATCTGGTCAATCCACAGCTCAGGCAGAGGCTCAAGCAGAGGGCAATATCAATTGATATCTAGGTCTGATGATATCTAGGTCTGATCAAGATCCGGATGCAGCCGTCAGCCAGCCAGCCCCCAACAGAACGCTGATGGATAAAAAGGCCGCCGCAACAGTCCATGTGGCCCGATTAAGACTTTGTTCAGCGGTTTTGGAACTGGAAAACAGTTGAGACTGGCCGCCAATACCCCCCAGCCCATCCCCTTTAGGGCTGTGTAGCAACACCAACCCAATCAGAGCAACTGCCGAAGCAGCCCAGAGAAACTCGAAAAAAGCAACCATCGGATCCCGCTTATATCTAAGTGCTGTTGTTTTTCCAGGATACTGCTCTGGGGATTGGGATTGCTAGGGATCCACTCATGGTCTATCGCTAAGCGGGCCTGAGCCATTAGACTTTGGGTGGCATCCAGGCTTTGACTGACATCATCGACTGACATCATCGACCGACATCATCAGCCGCTCGAACCTGTAACCCTATGACCCTTCATTCAACCGCTCCAGATATCGAGACCCCCATCCCCAGTCCTGGATCCCGGTCAACCCGATGGGGCTTTTTAGCACTTGGTCTGGCGGCAGCGGTGGGGATTGGGGCTTGGCGAGGGGTTCAGCTCTGGCAGGAGGCGGTGGCCCCAGTGGGGGGGAGAGGTTTGATCCGGGTGGAGATCCCGGCGGGGGCAGGCACCACCCAAATTGGCCAAATCTTATATCAGGAGGGGGCGATTGGCTCGATCTGGGCTTGGCGGCTATGGATGCGGATCCCAGCCCGAAGCTGGATCTTGCAGGCCGGTACTTATGATCTAGATCCCCATCGCTCCATGATGGAGATCGCCACCCAGTTACAACAGGGAGCCACGGTTCAGGAGACCTACACGATCTTGGAGGGCTGGCGGATCCAGCAGATGGCTCAGGCTTTGGCGGCGCGGGGCTGGTTCTCGGCAGAAACCTTTGAACAGGTGGCCGAGCAGATCCGCCCTGAGGTGGACTGGATCCCGGCGGAGGCCCCATCGCTGGAGGGCTATTTGTTTCCAGATACCTACCGGATCCCGCTGGAGATGGTGGGGGAGCATGTTACCGATGAACAACGGGCACAGCAGGTGATCGCCCAGATGCTCCATCAGTTTGAGGTCATAGCCTTACCCCTCTATCATCAGAATCAAGCCAGTGGCAATCCCTCCCCCTTAACCCTGCACGAGTGGGTCACCTTGGGCAGCATTGTCGAAAAAGAAGCAGTCCTAGCCGAAGAGCGTCGCTTGATTGCCGGTGTCTTTATCAATCGGCTAGACCAAGGGATCCCATTGGGGGCAGATCCAACGGTAGAATATGGCCTCAACATTCGCCAAACCCCTGACCGCCGCCTCACCTATGCCGAGGTTCAGACCCCTCACCCCTACAACACCTATATCAATGTGGGCTTGCCCCCCGGCGCGATTGCCAGTGTAGGCTTGGCCAGTCTGGCGGCAGCCCTGGATCCTGAAGCGACCGATCTGCTCTATTTTGTGGCTCGCTACGACGGATCCCATGTGTTTAGCCGCACCTTGGCGGAGCATGAGGCCGCTCAGCAACAGATTATTCAAGATCGGGCCAATGTATCCAATCGGGAGGGATCCCCTTGATGTTACAAGCATGGCTCAACCTGCTCGAACCTGACATTGTGGTAGCGGGCACGGTGTTGCAACTGACCCCGGATCAGCTCAAGCAGCAGGGGATTGAGGGGATTATTTTTGATGTAGACAACACCTTGGTGCCGCTCCAGCAATCGGCTCCGGATCCTGAAGTGGCGGCATGGCTCGAGCCGGTGCGGGCGCAATTTCAAGTCTGGCTGGTGAGCAACAATCTGGACACAGGTCGGATCCGAGCGATTGCCCAACAGGTGGGGATCCCCTATATCAGCCGAGCCGCCAAACCCTCGCGGCGCGCCCTGCGACAGGCGATTCGGGAGATGAAACTCCCCCCTGCCCAGGTGGCCATTGTGGGGGATCGGCTGCTGACAGATGTGCTGGCGGGGAATCGGTTAGGGCTTTTGACAGTGCTCGTCGATCCATTGGTGCCCAAACCAAGGGATCCGTGGTGGGAACCCCTGCGGATTTTAGCCACTCGCCCCACCCCACCGGTTGCGTCAGATCCTGAGCCGGTTCGCCCCGACCCTGATTGACGCTTGGATAACGCTCGAATAACGCTTGAATTAAGCCTTGATGAGCCTGTCTCCAACCTGATGAACCCAATCCCAAAGCCACCAACCTGTGACACCTATCCCAGCCCCCCAACCAGAGTCGGATCCCTATCGAGTGGTGGGGGTGGTTGTGGCGGCACATGGGTTGCAGGGGCGGATGCGGGTCAAGTCTCTATCTGACTTTCCGGAGCGGCTGACCCAGCCCGGACAACGCTGGTTGCGCAGGCCCGGATCCGATCCCCCCACACCGATGGACTTGGTCAGCGGCCAGTATTTCCCAGCCCAAGACCTCTACCGCATCAGGCTGGCCCCGATCAAAGACCGCACCACCGCCGAGAGCTGGATTGGAGCTGAGCTGCTGGTCTCGGCCCAAGATCGCCCCACCCTGGCAGAAGACGAGTATTACTTACCGGACATGATTGGCATGGCAGTGATCCATGCTCAAGGGGGGGAAGAAATTGGTCAATTGGTGGGGATCCTAGCGGCTAGAGATGATGTGCTGGAGGTGCAAGCCCCCAATGGCAAACGGATCTTGATCCCCTTTGTCAAAGCCTTGGTGCCAGAAGTCGATCTCCCCAATCGTCGCCTCGTGGTGGATCCGCCCCCCGGATTGCTGGAAGCCTATCTGGGGGAAGCAAAACAAAGCTGATCCCAACAAGGCTGATCCTAGAGTCGATGGCCAGGAACAATGTTTGATACCTTGTTTGATAGTTCGGCTTGATATCTTGAGTCCCATTGATATCTTGGGTCTAAGTCAAAAGCCCTGAACACCATCAGCGACCTATTCACCATCATCAGTATCATCACCAGGGGAAGGGGGATCCATTGAGCGAGGACATCGGTTGGCGGGTGCGGGCCATTCGGGGGGCGACCACTGTTGATAGCAACACGATCCCGGCTATCGAATTCACCGTCAATGAGCTATTGGATGCTCTCTGGGAACACAATCCCCATGTCCTTGGCGATCTAGACAACATCGTCAATGTCATTTTTTCGGCCACCCCGGATCTGGATGCTATATTTCCGGCACAAGTGGCCCGGACTCGACCTGGCTGGGATCATGTCCCCCTTTTGGATGTGCAACAGATGAAGGTTCCGAGTAGCCTGCCCCGCTGTATTCGAGTGCTGATTCAGGTCAATACCCCTTATCCTCGCCAAGCGTTACATCACCGCTATCTGCGGGCCGCCCAACATTTGCGTCCAGATCTGTGTGACCAACTGATTCGCCGCTGATCTTCTGGGGGTGACTGCAGTGTTCTGGCCTGAGGGGTTAGATCCTCACAGCCCTCAGCCGGATCCCAATCTTTTCAATCCCCCAAAGGCACTCAAAGGGGAATCCTCTGGAGTCAGACATCTTTGGAGGACGGATCCCTTGCCGCCTGACAGCAGAGTTGTTACAATTCATTACATTAGGAACCAATACCCGATCGTTCCACTCGCTCTTTGCACGTTCGCGTTTAGCGGTCAGTACCTCGCAAAACACACCTTGCAGAATACACAGACAAGCCAATCTATCTCTGGGTGACGAGATGGTCTGGATGTGTCAAACGAGTTGGGATCCTCAGATCCCGAAGGAATGAACCCCATGGAAGACAAGACAGACGTTTTATCTTTAGAGCAGCAGTTTCGGCAGCGGGCTTTTGAGTCGATGGTGGAGCGCATGAGCACCGAACAAGCCCGTGAGTTTTTGGTCAAGGTTCACAAGCAGATGTTGATGCAAGAGGCCACCTACCGCCTGCTATTGCGCAACTCGCTCCTGGCTTAATTGGCTTAATCAAAAAATGGCCCATCACTCACCAAAGCAGTGAGGCAGCAGTCAAGCAAGAAAGTAAGACAAAAGGGGTCAAGCCAGATCAAATCTGCTAGATCACAGCAGGATCCCCTCTCGAAAAGCCTTTGGGATCCCTTGTGAGGATCAACCTGTTAGGCTGAGGGTGCTCTGTTGCTGAGATTTGTCCGATGCACGCCCTCTCATTGCCCACATGGTGGATCCATATCGCCAGTGTAACGGAGTGGATAGCCGCTATCTTTTTGATTTGGGGGTTTGCGCAAGTGACCCGCAAGTTTTATTGGCGTGCCCTAGCTTGGGGCATGTTGCCTGCATTACTGGGGGCAATGTGTGCTTTGACCTGGCATTTTTTTGATAATGATCCTCAGTTGAGCTGGGTCGTGACGGGTCAGGCAGGTCTGACCTTGGTGGGCAATGGTACTCTGGCGCTGGCTGCTGTTTGGATCTGGCGCCGGAGCCGTCAGCCGGATGCTGATCAAGCTGATCAATCTCCTGACCAGCCTAGCCTGGGGGAGGAATCCTAGATGAGCGAACTTTTTGCGCTTTCACTGTTTCCCTATTTGGCTTTTTTGTATTTTTTGACCCGAACCCCTGAGACGCCTCGGTTGGCTCTGATTGGCTTTTATAGTTTGCTGGTGTTTGTGGCGGTGACGATTCCAGCCGGGATCTATGCAGAGCGGGTGGTGGGCACCTCCTTGGCCAATGTGGATTGGCTACATGGCAGTGCTGAAGCGTTTTTGAGCCTAACCAATATCCTAGTGGCCTGGGGCTTCAAGCAAGCGATCGATCGAGCCACTGACCAGCAACAGGGCTAGCTTGCTCAGATCAAGAGCAGCCAGATCAGCATATCCCCCTGGCAAACCTGGGCTTAGCACGAATTAGTGGATAACCGTGATCGCCGGATCCCATCCTCTGGCCTGTGCAGCTATCGGCCCACTGGCTAGAAGCAGTCAAATTTAATTAAGGCTTCAGGTCAAAGCTTCAGGATCTGAGTCTCAGAGGACATGAGTTTGACAGCAGGATCCTGGCCTTAGGAGGTCAATGGTCACCGGATCCAGAAGCGAATCTCCCAGATGTCTGTCCACTCAGCCATCATCAAGGCTTCAGATTGCAACCGTTCTAATTGATGCCAATCAATGTCGTGGCTGAGGTACTGAATGTAATCGCTCATCAAAAAGTAGATTGCCAAAACCCCGCCAGCCGCCACAGCCACCAGAGTTCCCGCCACCATCCGCGAAAACTCCTGGCGTTGGATCGCCTGCTCCATCAGCAGCAACGCCCAGAACCCTAGTGACACAACCAGCAAAATGATCCATCCCATAATGTAAACTAATGTAACACAACTTTGCGGGCGGGGGACTCGGATCCGTGATGTTTGAGGGGTATTTTGAGTCTGTTTGTGGCTTTGCATACGGATTTTAGGGGCGATATCTCTCATCTCCAGAGCTAAGATCCCAACGGACAGGACTTCTGGGCCCGTTCCTTGAGAATAGGTTTTACCCATTTCCACAAGTCTCAGTGTTGATCTACTCTCCTACGGTCTACCAACGCGCTCGCAGGGCCTGGATCCTGTCTCCATTTCGGGTGGCCTTGTTCCAACAATTACGGGATCACGGCGTGGCCCTGGGTCAAATTGCCGGATCCCAGGGGTATCAATCGGGGTACACAGTCCGGCCCCTTAGGGAAAGGCAGGCGGAGGATGAGCTGATGTGGCTGATCCAAGTGGGGGTACTGCGGCGGGAAGTGGATGGCCAAGGGATCACCGATAGTTATCGACTGGCTCCTTTGGGGCGGCAGCTTTTGGAGACCGAAATCTTGGCAAAAACCACCGGATCCCTGTGGGATTGGCTGACGGATCGGTTGACCCGTTGGGGATTGGGGTGACACTAAAGAAGTAGACCTTAGGATTGGGGATGCCCATGATGATCTTGCCCATGACGATCTCCGATGTCTGAACCTGTGCTGCCGGTGGATCTATCTTCACAGGACGGGGATCCTTCGGCCCTGACTCAAGCGGCCTCAGCCCAAGCCACTCCAATACAGGCGGGGACGGAAGCCATCGACTTGGGTAGCCCTGACCATGCCCTCAATCTGGCTGGATCCCAAGAGTGCAATCTCAGACTGTTGCGACGATTGGGTGGGGCGCAGCTCACCCTCCGGGGCCAACACCTATGGGTGAAGGGATCCCCTCTGCAGCGACAACGGATCCGGCTTTGGGCGGAGATGCTGGGGGGAGCGGATCCGGTCTCGCAGGTGGAGGCAGAATTGACCTATCAAGCGGTGGTGGCAGAAGAGGTGGAAGACTATCGCCAAGCTCAAGCCCAGATCCTGGCCCGCACCCGTCAAGGCCGCAGCATTCGCCCCAAAACCCCCGGCCAACAGGCCTATATCCAAGCCATTGCTAGCCATGAGCTGGTGTTTGGGATTGGGCCAGCCGGCACCGGCAAAACCTATCTGGCCACGGTGATGGCGGTACTGGCTCTACAAGAGCGCCGCTGTGAGCGATTGATCCTGACGCGTCCGGCGGTGGAAGCGGGTGAAAAGTTAGGCTTTTTGCCAGGAGATCTCAAAGACAAGGTGGATCCCTATCTGCGTCCCCTCTACGATGCTCTACACGATTTGCTCACCCCCGACCAGGTGCTCCGTTTAATCGAACAAAACACGATTGAAATTGCCCCATTGGCCTATATGCGAGGGCGCACCCTCAGCCGTGCCTTTGTGATCCTAGACGAAGCCCAAAACACCACTCCCGAACAGATGAAGATGGCCCTGACCCGCCTGGGAGAAGGATCCCGAATGGTGGTGACCGGAGATCTGAGCCAGACGGATCTGGGATCTCGCCAGAGGTCTGGCCTTGGGGTGGCGGCGCGTGTTCTAAAGGGCCTAGAGGGGATCGCCTTTCACTACCTCCGGGAGGGGGATGTGGTGCGTCATCCGCTGGTGCGCCGGATCGTGGCCGCCTACAACCTCTACGAACAGGGGGAGCAGGTTCCGTCATAAGGATCCCGTATGATTTGTGTAAGGGTGGCTGCCATTCTGGGGGCGCAGAGTTCCAGCTTAACGGTACGGTCTACTTAGGTCGGTGGCTTTGGGTGGTTTAGTAGTGGTTTAGTAGATGGTGAGATAGGTATCGGTTAAAGTCATAGGCAATAAATGCAGGGATTGCTTTTGTAAATCCAACTCAATTCCCAATGCCTCCAGCGGAATCACTCCTAGTAAAGGATCCCGTCCTCCAGGTAATTCCAGACATTCAAAAGTTCCTTCTCGACCCATAAGGGTAATTTTAGCATCTTGAAAAATGCGAGCGGTACTAGTGCCGGTTGCTGTAGCCACAGGCACCTCTATGAGAATTTTGAGTCCCAAACGCTGAATCACTTCTGCTGGTAGACAGAGGGTGGTGGCTCCCGTATCAACAAGCACGGTATTGAGAGTAACGGAGCGAATGTGGTCTTCAGAGATCACTCCATCCTCGGCGTTAGCTTGATCAACACGATTAATGATGGTCAAAGGGGTGAGAATTTTGCCCATTAAATCTGATCTTTGGGCTTGAGATTGCATACCGGATCCCTCCTCTGAGGTGCTCTTGTAGTCTAACAACCCTTTCTGTCAAGACGGGATCCCTAGCAAGTCTTCAATTTTGGGCATTTGATCGAGGGGTATGACTCGACCTTGATCTTCAAAATCAGGGATCTCATTGAAGTTGAGATAGCGATAGAGTTCTCCCGCAAAAGGTTGCAGTTTGTTGGACACCACATCCAAATACTCTCCGAGACTGGGGATCCGGCCCAGTAAGGCACAGGCAGCAGCCAGCTCAGCAGATCCCAGATAGACTTTGGCCCCTTTGCCCATCCGATTGTTGAAGTTTCGGGTGGATGTGGACATTACAACCGCTCCATCTTCCACACGGGCTTGGTTGCCCATACAAAGGCTGCACCCTGGCATTTCAGTTCTGGCTCCGACCGCAGCAAAGGTGCCATAAACCCCTTCTGAGCGCAATTGCGATTCATCCATGCGAGTGGGGGGACAGATCCAGAATTGCTGGACTTTGGAGCGTCCTTGACCTTCTAAAACTTTGGCGGCAGCGCGATAATGGCCGATATTGGTCATGCAGGATCCGATAAAGACTTCATCAATTTTGAGGGGAGTATCGGGATTGCCCGCCGCATTTTGGGCATAAACTTCACTGAGGGTCATCACTTTGTCCGGATCGTTGGGGGCGCAGACAATCGGCTCGGTGATGGTATTCAAATCGATCTCGATCACTTCGGCATATTCAGCATCTGTGTCTGCTTCCATCAGCGAGGGATCCGCCAGCCAGGCTTCCATTTTGGCTATCCGCCGCAGCAGAGTCCGAGGATCCTGATAGCCCCGTGCGATCATGTTTTTCAGCAGAACGATATTGGATCTGAGATATTCTGAAACGGTCTCAATGCTAAGTTTAATGGTGCATCCGGCACAGTTGCGTTCGGCAGAAGCATCCGTAAACTCAAAGGCTTGCTCCACTTTCAGATTGGGCAACCCTTCAATTTCCATAATTCGTCCCGCAAAAACATTCTTTTTGCCCTGTTTCTCAACCGTTAGCAGGCCGGTTTGAATCGCCACATAGGGGATCGCATGAACCACATCCCGCAACGTGATCCCAGGCTGTAGCTCACCCCTAAAGCGCACCAAAACCGACTCCGGCATATCCAGTGGCATCACCCCCAGCGCAGCCGCAAACGCCACCAAACCGGATCCGGCGGGGAAGGAAATTCCCAATGGGAAACGAGTGTGAGAATCACCGCCCGTACCGACAGTATCGGGTAACAACATTCGGTTGAGCCACGAGTGAATAATGCCATCCCCCGGTTGCAAAGCCACACCCCCTCGTGAGGCAAAAAAGTCCGGCAATTCTCGATGGGTTTTGATATCAATCGGCTTGGGATAAGCGGCAGTATGGCAAAAACTTTGCATCACCAAATCGGCATTAAAACCCAAACAAGCCAGTTCCTTGAGTTCATCTCGCGTCATCGGCCCTGTGGTGTCTTGGGATCCCACTGTTGTCATCAGGGGTTCACAGCTCATGCCCGGTCGGACACCCGCCAATCCACAGGCTTTGCCCACCATTTTTTGGGCCAAGGTATACCCTTTGGGGCTGTCTTGAGGCGGGGTAGGACGAATGAATAGAGGGGAGGGATCCAACCCCAACGCCAGTCGGGTTTTGTCGGTGAGGGCGCGGCCAATCAGAAGTGGGATCCGGCCCCCGGCCCGAACTTCGTCGGTAATGGTGTCAGGTTTTAGCGAGAACCTAGAGAGCATCTCTCCAGATTCAGACTTGATCACCCCTTGGGAGGGATGGACGGTGATCACCATGCCGGTCTCTAGGTTTGAGACATCACATTGAATGGGCAAAGCTCCGGCATCTTCGGCGGTATTAAAGAAAATGGGAGCAATGGTTCCCCCTAAAATCACCCCCCCCGCCCGTTTATTGGGCACATGAGGAATGTTGTGGCCGATATGCCATAGCAGCGAGTTAATGGCAGATTTGCGGGAGGATCCGGTGCCCACCACATCCCCTACAAATGCCACCGGATAGCCTTTTTGTTTGAGTTGGGCCAGGGTTACTAGGGATCCGGGCTGCCGCGATTCCAACATCACCAAAGCGTGAAGCGGAATATCAGGTCGAGTGGTGGCATGGGAGGCGGGCGATAGGTCATCGGTATTGATCTCACCCGCAACCTTAAAAACCGTCACTGTCAACGTCTCAGGCAGCGGATCTTTTTGGGTGAACCATGCGCCCGTCGCCCAGGCTTCGATCACCTGTTGAGCAGAGCGATGGCCTGACTGACTCAGTTCCCAAACATCATGAAAAGCATCAAAAATCAGCAGGGTATGGCTCAAGGCTTGGGCAGCAGCAGCCACAATGTCAGGCCGGGGATCCTGCAACAAATCCACCAAAATCTGAACGTTGTACCCCCCCAACATGGTTCCCAGCATTGTCACGGCTTGGAGCGGAGTCAGTAAGGGTGAGACCACCTCCTCCTTTGCCACCGAGGCCAAAAAGCCTGCCTTCACAAAGGCTGCCTCATCCACCCCCGGCGGGATCCGATCCGTGAGCAGGTGCAGCAAAAATGCTTCTTCCCCAGCCGGAGGATCCTGGAGCAAGTCGCACAACTGACTGGTCTGGGCTGCACTCAGGGGCAGGGCTGGGATCCCTTGGGCCTCACGAGTGGCGGCGTGTTGGCGATAGTCGGACAGCATGGGGATCCCTCCTGGATACAAACAAGAATCCCTATTTTACGCCTGGAGTGAGGATCCTGGGTGTTTGGGGTGGACTAGACCGGAGGAGACTGAGACGACCCGTATGGCAGCATGGGATAGAGGATCCAGTCAGAGCTGCCTAAAGCGTCGATCCCTTGACTGAGTGTTTACCAAGTGTTGACTGGGGGCTATCGTCCCCGCTATCAAGCACCGCCCCCCTAGATTCACCCTTATGAGCAGCAACACCCATTCTCCTGGCAAGACGACTCCTGGCAAGACGA
>CAZODP010000003.1:50286-52063 GCA_964578595.1 uncultured bacterium | reverse complement strand
CTCCTGGCAAGACGACTCCTGGCAAGACGATTGTTGATAATCGGCGGGCACGCTTTGAGTACGAAGTCTTGGAAACCTTTGAAGCTGGGATCGAGTTGGTGGGCACTGAAGTCAAGTCGATTCGGGCGGGCAAAGCTAATCTTCAGGATTCTTTTGTGCTGGTGCGGGGGGGGGAAGCCTGGATCCTGAATATGCATATTTCCCCTTATGAAACCGCCAGCAAAGTGTTTAATCACGACCCTACCCGCCGACGCAAACTGTTGCTCCATCGCCGAGAGATCAACAAATTGCGGGGCCAAATTGAGCAAAAGGGACTGACGTTGATCCCGCTCAAGCTGGTGCTCAGCAAGGGCTGGGTTAAGGTTCACATTGCTCTAGCCCGAGGCAAAAAACTCTATGACAAGCGCAGTGCCATCAAAGAGCGTGATGTTAAACGGGATATTGAACGGGATCTGAAATCCTCTTGATCGGGGTCAGCTTGATCGGGGTCAGCTTGACCGGACTGGGCTGCCGCCAAATGGTAAGCTAGCCTACCGAATCGGCTGAGGATTAGAGCAAACATGACAACGGTATGGGTGTTTCCGGGACAAGGATCCCAAGCGATGGGTATGGGCCAAGAGTTGGCGCAGCAGCCAAGCGTGAGAGAGGATCTCGCCTTAGCCCGTCAGCTCTTGGGCTGGGATCCGTTGGCACTGGAACCATCCCAGATCAACCGGACGCTCTACACCCAGCCAGCCTTGTTTGTGGTGGCGGCCTTGCTGGGGGATCTGGTGCGGGCACAGGGACATCAGCCCGTGGCGGTAGCGGGCCATAGTCTGGGGGAATATGTGGCCCTCTATCAAGCGGGGGTATTTGAATTTGAAACCGGGCTGAGGCTGGTGCAGCAGCGGGCACAGCTTATGGACGGGATCCAAGGGGGGATGATGGCGGCGGTGATGGGTTTTGACCGGCAAGAACTGGTGGAACGGTGTGCGGCCACTGAGGGGGTTGCCATCGCCAATGACAACAGCCCGGAGCAGGTGGTGATCACAGGAACCGTAGCTGGTGTAACATCTGTAACCGAACAGATCAGAGCCAAACGGATCGTCCCGCTGGCGGTGAGTGGGGCCTTTCATTCTCCTTTGATGGCGGATCCGGCCCAAAAGTTGGCTCAGGTCTTAGAAACCATCTCGTTTCAGCCCGCTCGGATCCCGGTCTACAGCAATGTCACAGCCCAAGCCAGCTCGGATCCTGTGCAGCTCAAGGCCAATCTTGCCCAACAGATGACCGGATCCGTCCGCTGGCGTGAAACGATTCAGCAACTGGCCGCCGATGGGATCACCACCCTCTGGGAGATCGGCCCTGGCAGCGTCTTAACGGGTTTAGCCAAGCGCACCGTCAAAGAGCTGGCCCGAGTCAATATCGCCTCTGGGGATCAAATCCCAGGATCCAATGCCCAAGATTAAATTCCGGTTTGAGTCAAAGGCTAGATGCCCATGCCCGCTAGGGTATCGATGGTCTGTTCGAGTAGCAACGTCAGGCGGGGGTGCTGGGTCTCCAGATGCTCTAAAAAGGCTTTAAGGCCCTTGGTGGATGGGTGGGTGGTGGACGGTTTGGGATCCGGGTTGCCCAGGGAAGCTTTGAGGGTGTCGATATCTTGCTTGAGATGTTGAATGGCCTTCTGTTGAGTGGGATCTGCTGCCCCAAAAGATTGGATCTCAGCCTCTAAGTCCTGCAACAGTTGCCGGAGTTTATCCGCCTGTGTCTGTTGGGTCTGGATGGGATCGCGAGTGGGATC
>CAZODP010000003.1:33331-50186 GCA_964578595.1 uncultured bacterium | reverse complement strand
GAGTGGGATCAGTGGACATAATCAGGATCCTGAGGGGATGAAGTGCCTGCTTTTAGTATTGCATCATGGGTTTGGGTGGGCCGATCATTTGAACAAACCCGATCAATTCTCAACCTGTAGTCGGCTCCTTCGGGGGTAATGTTGAAAGGTAGTGTCCCCCCCTATCTATGAGCAGCATTACCAGCCACTCGGATCCCTATCTCACCTATGTACTCAGCAGTGAAGGATCTCAGGTCGAAATTGTGCCAGAACGGGGGGGGATCCTCACCCGCTGGAATTGGCAGGGATCCGAGATTTTTTATCTGGATCAGGAGCGATTCAAGGATCCAGCCCTGACGGTGCGGGGGGGGATCCCGATTTTGTTTCCAATTTGCGGCAATGTACCCAATAACCAGTACACCCTCAATGGCCAGAGCTACAGCATCAAGCAACATGGCTTTGCCCGCAATTTGCCCTGGCAAGTGATGGCCCAGAGCCAACCCGAAGCCCAGGATCCGTGGCTAACGGTGCAGCTCAAGAGCAGCGACCAGACGTTGGAGAGCTACCCCTTTCACTTTGAGGTGCAGTTTACCTATCATCTCAGCGGATCCCGTCTGCTGCTGCGCCAGACTTATACCAACCTCAACACCCAGGTGATGCCCTTGATGACGGGGCTGCATCCCTACTTTGCGGTCTCTAACAAAGCCCAATTGCAGGTGGGGATCCCGGCTGGTCAACTGTTCGATCATCTGACCCAAAAGACTCAAGTTTTTGAGGGCCATTTTGATTTTGAGGCGGATGAGATTGATGTGGCCCTAGCCCCCTTGTCTGAGCAGCGAGCCACGGTAACGGATCCTGAGCGACAGTACAAGCTCACCCTTTCCTTTTCGGAGCAGTACAGCACGGTGGTGTTTTGGACTGTTAAGGGCAAAGATTTTTATTGTTTGGAGCCGTGGTCAGGCCCCCGTATGTCTTTGATTACGGGAGATCACCTACTCCACATTCCGCCGGGAGAGGATCTGGTGACGGAGGTCAGCTTCAGTCTTGCGCCTGCTTAGGTCTGTCCAGCCCTCAAAAATCCCTCAAAATGGGTCAAAGCCCTCTATCAAACCCTGCCCTTGTATGAATCCTTCCCAATCGCTTGATCCGTCTGAGGCGACTACTGAGTTCTTGGGTAATTCTGGTGGTCTTACCCTCGATGTCTGGCGACATGGCATCGCTCAGGATCCGCAAGCGGGATGGCCGGATGCCGACCGTGCCCTGACCAAGACCGGGATCCAGCGCACCCAGGCGGTGATCCGACAGCTCAAATCTTTGGGCTATCGGTGGGAGCGGGTGCTGACCAGCCCTTATCAGCGGGCCTACCAAACAGCCCAACTCGCCCTTGATCAGCACTTAGCCGCTGATCTGGAGGTGTTCCCGGCTTTGGCTCCCGGCGGATCCTTTGCCGACCTGGCCCACTGGCAGCAGCAGCACCCTGAGATCAAACATCTGGCCATTGTTGGACATCAGCCCGATCTGAGCCGCTGGATCCTGTCTGCCTTGGGCATGGAGCCGCTGCATCTGCCCAGAGATCCTGGCGATTGGCTCCCCCTCAAAAAAGCGGGTCTGGCCCGGATTACATTTCCCACTGGACACTTTTCTGATGGCAGGCTGGGCTGGATCCTCAGTCCCAAAGTCCTGCTGGGCCGGTAGGAACCCCTTGAACTTAATTAAATGCCGGATCCCCCGATTACAGCTCGACCATCACGGGTGACAATGGGGCTGGTTTTCGTGGAGATACCCCCATGTTATTTGGCCGCACGAGCGGGATCCTATTGCATTCCACCTGCTTGCCCAGTCCCTTTGGTATTGGGGATCTGGGGCCGAGCGCCTACCGCTTTGTGGATTGGCTAGTCCAGGCAGGCCAAAAACTCTGGCAGGTTTTGCCGTTGGGGCCAACCGGTTGGGGCAATTCCCCCTACATGTGTTTCTCGGCTTTTGCGGGCAATTCCCTTCTGGTTAGCCCCGAACTTTTGGCGGATGCGGGCTGGCTGGATCCCGATGATTGGCAAGCTCTACCCCAATGGCAACAGATCCAGGCCTCGGATCCTGGGGTGGTGGATTACGAGACGGTGATCCCGTTTAAGCTGGCCTTGATCCGGATCGCTCGCAGTCGATTTGCACAACAGGCCACCCCAGACCAACAACAGGCCTTTGAAACCTTTTGTCAGGCCGAAAAAAGGTGGCTGGATGACTATGCCCTGTTTATGACCCTGCTGGAGCAACATGACGGACAGGAGTGGTCAAGCTGGGATCCGACCCTGGCCAATCGGGATCCGGATGCTCTGGAACAGGTACGGCAGCAGCAGGCAGACAAACTCCAGGAGCAGTGCTTTCGGCAATTTTTGTTTGCCCAGCAATGGGGATCCCTCAAAACCTACGCCAATAGCCTTGACATCAAGATCATGGGGGATCTGCCCATCTATGTGGCCTACAACAGCGCCGATGTCTGGGCCAATCGAGAGCTGTTTGTGCTGGATCCAGAAGGCAAGCCCGAACGGGTGGCGGGGGTACCCCCAGATTACTTTAGTCCGACAGGCCAACGCTGGGGCAACCCTCTCTACGATTGGGACACCCTCAAGCAGACCGATTATGCCTGGTGGATTGAGCGGATGCGGGCCACCCTCAGCCTCAATGACTGCGTGCGGATCGATCATTTTCGCGGCTTTGAAAGCTACTGGGCCATTCCTGGCGATGCCGAGACTGCTGTGGAAGGGGAATGGATGACCGGGCCGGGGGCAGACTTTTTTGAGGTTTTGGCCGATCAGTTGGGGGAGATCCCAGTGATTGCCGAGGATCTGGGGGAGATCACTCCGGCGGTGCTGGAGCTGCGGGATCAGTTTAAGTTGCCGGGGATGAAGATTTTGCTCTTTGCCTTTGGGGGCGGCCCTGACAACCCCTACCTCCCCTTTTGCTACGACAAAAACTACGTGGTCTACACCGGCACCCACGACAACAACACCGCAGTGGGCTGGTTTGAACAGATCTCAGAGGGAGAACGTCAGACTCTGATCAACTATCTGGGCCACCTCAGCCCCGACGGGATCCACTGGGATCTGATCCGGCTGGCTTTGGCCTCGGTGGCGGATCTGGCCATCATTCCGCTGCAGGATGTGATGGGACTGGGATCCGAGTGTCGGATGAACTTTCCGGGCACCAGCGAAAACAATTGGGCCTGGCGCTATCAAGCGGAGCAGCTGGAGCAGCCCTTGGCCGACAAGCTGGCGGTGATGGGCGTGGCCTATGGTCGGATCCTGGGCCACGAGCTGGATCAACGGCGCCAGCAGAGTGCTCAACAATCCATGCCAGATCCCCATCAGCCGGATATAACCCATAGAGATGCCTTGGTTACCGATTAGGGGCAATCTCTGAGGGAGGCTGTAGCCAAAGCCTGCTCCCGTCTTCCTGGGGTCTGTCTTGCCATCAGTTCTGCCATCAGTTTTGCCATTCGCCAGTAGCCCAGTCTGAGAGTCATGCTAGAGAGGTGATCATGCCACGCAAGCCGGATGAGTTTAGTGTCCATATCCTTCTGGATGGCGGCCATCGCGAGGAGGTGCGGGTCAGAGGGGTCAAAGAGGTGACCGTCCTGATGAACAAAATCTTCCGAGGCAGCGGCGATGGGGATGACTTTATTCAGTTACCCCGTGGCATGGAAAACGAATATCTGGTGATCCGCCCCAGTCGGGTCAATGCGGTCTCTGTCGAAGCGGTGTTCAGCTCCAGCGTCGGCATCCCTGGCGTCGATTAAAGCCTCCAAAGTGACTCCCTTAACCTGCCCCGATGGCAATTTCGGATCCAGTTCCCGTCGGGATAGGGCCAGGATAGAGATATTTGTGTCAGAATAGATATTACGGTAAATCCATCGGGAAAGTGAGCTTTCCAATGAGTCTTCAAGTTCAGTCTGAGCATTGGGTTGCGATCCAGCAGCATGGGGAAACCGCCTTCCCCCACGAGTGTTGTGGGATCCTGATTGGCCGCCAGCAGGGGGAGCACAAAGTGATTCATGAGCTGTGGCAGGTGAGCAATACCTGGGACAGTGGCGAAAATCTCTTGGCGGATGGGGAATCTAGTCGCCGCCGCTTTTTGATCGATCCACTGGATTTCAAAAAAGCCCATGACCACGCCCATAAGCTGGGGTTAGGGATCCTGGGCACCTATCACTCTCATCCCAACCACCCGGCCATTCCATCGGAATTCGACCGGCAGCACGCCTTCCCGTGGGGGTTTTCGTGTCTGATTGTCAGTGTTTATGGGGGCGAGGCGGGCGAGATCAAAAGCTGGATCCTCGATCAAGACGATCAGCCGATTGAAGAAGCCCTGACTGTCAATTCCGGCTCGAGCAGCCCTGAGCTGGCCTTGGCTCACTAGCCCCGCTTGATGTCATCCTCTTAGTTCCATCTCTGCAGGACTATCAACTCAAAATTGATGCGATGCTGGAAAAAAAGACACGACTGGCCCAAAACAGTTAACTCAGCACAGTTGACTCAGCACAGTCCACCAGCGTAGTTTGCATTGTTCATCTACTGGATCCCTCCCTATGGCTACCACCGTTTTGATCCCGGCTCCACTGCGGGCCTTTACCGACAACCGAGACAGCGTTGAGATTGAGGGCAGCACCGTTGGGGATGTGATGGCCAACCTGATTGGTCAATATGCCGACCTCAAGCGTCATCTCTATAGCGAGTCGGGCCAATTGCGCAACTTTGTCAATGTCTATCTGGGGGACGAGGACATCCGCCATCTGGAGCAGGGGGAAGCAACCCCCATCAGCGGATCCGCCACCCTTAGCATCGTGCCATCCATTGCCGGAGGATCCTGATCATGCTCAATCTCGATACCAGTGCCGTCCAGCTTTCACGAGATGAATTGGAACGGTTTTCCCGTCACCTGATCATGCCGGAGGTGGGGCTTGAGGGCCAAAAGCGGCTCAAAGCTGGCAGTGTGCTCTGCATCGGCACCGGGGGCTTGGGATCCCCGCTATTGCTCTATTTGGCGGCAGCCGGGGTGGGCCGGATCGGCATTGTGGACTTTGATGTGGTGGATACCTCCAATCTGCAACGGCAGGTGATCCATAGCAACAGCTCGGTGGGCAAGCCCAAGGTGGACTCCGCCAAGCACCGGATCCTGGAGATCAATCCGTTTTGCCAGGTGGAGGTCTACAATGTGGCGTTGCGGGCCGAAAATGCCCTGGAGTTGTTCAAAGACTACGATGTGATCGTGGATGGCACCGACAACTTCCCCACCCGCTACCTGGTCAATGACGCCTGTGTGATGCTGGGCAAGCCCAATGTCTACGGATCCATCTTTCGGTTTGAGGGACAGGCCACTGTTTTTAATTACGAGGACGGCCCCAATTACCGGGATCTCTATCCGGAGCCGCCGCCACCGGGATTGGTGCCCTCCTGTGCTGAGGGAGGGGTTTTGGGGATCCTGCCGGGGATCATTGGGGTGATCCAGGCCACCGAAACCGTCAAGATTTTGATGGGAATTGGCACCACCCTCAGTGGTCGGCTGCTGCTCTACGATGCCCTCAAAATGAGCTTCCGAGAATTGAAGCTGCGCCGCAACCCAGCCACCCCCCCGATCACGGAGCTGATCGATTACGAGCAATTTTGCGGCATCCCTCAAGCCCAAGCTGCTGAAGCGGCCCCGCCAGACCTGGTCGAGATCACCCCCGCCGACCTCAAGGGCCGGATGGATGCAGGCAAAGGGTTTGTTTTGATCGATGTGCGCAACCCCAATGAGTGGGAGATTGCCACCATTCCAGGGGCAACACTGGTGCCACTGCCAGAGATCGAGCAGGGATCCGGCGTTGAAAAGGTTCGGCAATTGGTGAATGGATCCGAGCTGATTGTTCATTGCAAGAGCGGGATACGTTCCGCCAAAGCACTGGGGATCCTCAAGCAAGCGGGAATTGATGGCCTCAACCTCAAGGGGGGGATCCTGGCCTGGGGGGATGCCTACGATCCGTCGATTCCTAAGTATTGAGTCCCAAGTATCCCCCAAGTATCGAGGAACAAGACTGGATGGCTGAGGATCCGGCGATTGTCGGCATCGATGTGGGGGGTACCTTCACCGATGTGGTGCTGTTGCAGGGGGGCCGGATCCGCACCGCTAAAGTTTTGTCCACCGGATCCCCAGAGGTTGGGGTTTTGGCGGCCTTGGCTCAGGTGGGGATCCCTGCCGCCGATCCAGTTCCCATCACCCGCTTTTGCCATGGCATGACGGTGGCCACCAATGCCCTGCTGGAGCGCAAGGGGGTGCCCACTGGATTGCTGACCACAGCAGGCTTTCGGGATCTGCTCTGGCTGGCCCGCCAACATCGGCCCCACCTCTACGATCTGACCCAGGTGCGCCCGGATCCGGTGGTGACTGTGGTTGAGGAGGTGCAGGAACGCTGTGGGCCGACGGGGGTGATTAACCCGCTGACAGAAGACGAGATCAGCCGGGTGGTGACTGTCGTAGCAACCTGGGTCAATCAGGGGATCCAAGCGGTGGCGGTGGGATTACTGTTTGGATTTTTGTACCCCGATCACGAGCAGCGGTTGGGGGTGGCTTTGCGGCGGCGATTTCCAGACCTGCACCTTTCGTTGTCAAGTCAGGTGGCCCCAGAGATGCGGGAATATGAGCGGCTCAGCACCACCGCCATTGATGCTTATCTCACCCCGACTGTCGGGCGTTATCTGCAAAAACTGGGTCATGCCTGCACTCAAGCCCGGATCCCGTTACCCCTGATTATGCAGTCTTCGGGGGGAGTGGTGCCCATCCATAACGCTTCTGGTTCAAGGGTACTTTTGTCGGGGCCAGCCGGAGGGGTGTGGGGGGCAGCAGCCGTAGGATCCCGCTCAGGATACGCCCATCTGCTGGCCTTTGATATGGGGGGCACCAGCACCGATGTGGCTCTGATCCGGTCGGGCCAGCCCCAGCTCACGCCCCAAGCCGAAGTCTGTGGATTCCCAATTTTACAGCCCCAGATTGATATCCAGACTGTGAGTGCCGGCGGCGGATCCCTGGCTCAGGCTCTGCCGGGGGGAGGATTGCGGGTGGGGCCAGAGAGTGCCGGATCCCAGCCTGGGCCAGCGGCTTATGGCCGAGGGGGATCCCTGCCCACCGTGACAGATGCCAATGTCTGGCTGGGCTATTTGCCCGACGGGGCCAAGCTAGGAGACTCAGTCCAGCTCAACAGAGGGCTGGCAGAACAGGCGTTGCAGCTCTTGGCGGACAAGCTGGGATTGACCCTAGCGGCCACCGCCCACGGGATTCGGACCCTAGCCCATGGACAGATGGCCCGTGCCCTGCGGCTGGTGAGCATCGAACGAGGTCAGGATCCCTCCACGCTGGCCCTGATGGCCTACGGGGGAGCGGGGCCAATGCACGCCTGTGGCCTAGCTCAAGAACTGGGGATCCGCACGATTTTGATCCCAGCCGCCTGCGGGGTGTTGTCAGCCTTGGGGATGGCAGTGGCTCCGGTGCGGCGCGACTATCGGCAACCCCTGCCCAGCCTTGGGATCCCCAGCGATTGGGCCAGACGCATGGATCCGCTCTATCAGCAGGCCCAGCAGGATTTGAATCAGTCCCCTGACCTCACCCTGGCCTGGACATTAGATCTGCGCTACCGGGGGCAATCCTTTGAGTTGGGGATCCCGGTGCAATGGGAGGAGGATCCGGACTCAATTACAATCCGCTTTCACCAAACCCATCAACAGTGCTACGGCTGGCAGGATCCGGCCCAACCAATTGAAGTGGTCACCATCCGACTGGAGGCCACCCTACCGCCCCCCCCGCTCACCAGCCTGGATATCCTGACTGAGCCAGGGGATCCACGGGTGGAAATGCGCTCCGTTTGGGATCGAGACTGCTGGCGGCAATGGCCTGTCTATCATCGATCCCGGCTCCGGGCTGGCCTGGATGTGGATGGCCCTGCCCTAGTGCTTTTCAAAGAAGCAACCGTGGTGGTGGATCCTGGCTGGCACGGTCACCTGGATCCAGAGGGAACTTTGATCCTGGTGCATCGGCCTCTGTAGGGGTAGCCATCCAGCTCAGTTCAGGTATTCCCCCAAATCTTCTAGCAGACGAGGCAGCTCAACTTCGGTTGAAACTCGCAGCACATCCGTTTTGAGGGTGACCAAAACCTTGGCGGCGTGGGGGCTAGGCCAGATATTGGGATTACAAAAGGCTTCGAGCCGCAGCATCTCCTCGCGCAGGAGCCAATCGGTTGAAGGCAATGGGGCCTGACGCTGGGATCCGCCCCCAGCCGTTTTGAGGTCATGAATTAGCCGTTCTAACTCTGCTTGAAGGGATCTAGCCCCTGCTGTTGAAAGCGGAAAACTGACGGATCCGGTTGCGAAGTTGAGGACAAACTGAGCAGAATGGTTAGGCATCGTAGCTGAGGTCAAGGGCAGTATGGACAATAACAGCCTATTACGACAGTTGTTGCTGATGGGAGTGGGCACCACCACCCTTGTGGCCGAGCAACTGCGCAAAGCTGCCGATGATCTGGTCAAAACCGGCAAGATGGATCCGGAGCAGGCCAACAACATGATCAATACCATCGTCGAGCAGGTCAAGACCGAACAGGGTAACTTTGAGACCCAGATGCAGCGTCAAGTGCGCAACATCATGCAGGATCTAGGGGTACCCCGCCAGCAGGAGATGGATGAACTGCGGGGCCGTCTGGATCGACTGGAGCGGCAAATGCGCCAAATGGAAAACGAAGTCTACAAAAATCGCTAGTGCAGAATTTGCTAGCTTCAGGTCAGACAACCCAAAACCTCAAGCCCAAAATCCCATCTCAAGGCCAAAATCTTAGTAAAACAAGCTCTTTTTCATGCACAAAATCCCTGTTACCATCATCACTGGCTTTTTAGGAGCTGGTAAAACCACTCTGGTTCGGCATCTGCTTCAACATCCCAAGGGTCGCCGGATTGCAGTCATTGTCAATGAGTTTGGGGAAGTGGGCATTGACGGAGAGCTGCTGCGCTCCTGTCAGGTGTGCGACGAAGACGGGATCCCGATCCCCGCTGCTGAGGCCAGCCCCGACGCCATAAAATCAGACACCATAAAATCAGAGATCACAAATTCAGGCATCACAAACATTGTGGAACTCACCAATGGTTGCCTGTGCTGTACCGTCCAAGAGGAGTTTTTGCCCACCATGCAAGCTCTTTTGCAACGGCGGGAGCACCTAGACGCCATTGTGATCGAAACCTCTGGACTGGCTTTGCCGAAGCCTTTGGTGCAAGCCTTTCGTTGGCCTGAGATCCGCACCGGAGCCACTGTAGACGGGATCCTGACGGTGGTGGATTGCCAAGCCCTGGCGACTGGGCAGATGGTGGGGGATCTGGAGGCTCTGCTGGCTCAACGACAGGCGGATCCCAGCCTAGAGCACGAAACCCCTCTGGAGGAACTGTTTGAAGATCAGCTCCATTGCGCAGACTTGGTCCTGCTGACCAAAGTCGATCAGGTGAGTGTCCCCCAACAAGATCAGGTGAAACTCTGGCTGCGCGGCCAATTGCCTCCCAATGTCCAGATCTTGCCCTGTACTCAGGGTCAACTGGATCCAGAAATCGTGTTGGGGTTTAATGCGGCGGTGGAGGATGCCCTCGATCAGCGGCCTAGCCATCACGACCCCGAAGAGGATCACCACCATGACGATCAGATCACCTCAGTCTACGTGGAGCTGGAGCAGTCCTTCGATCCTCAGGTTTTAGTGGAGAAGCTGCGGGACTTGGCTCAATCTCAGATCCTCTACCGCATCAAAGGTTTTGTATCAGTCCCTAACAAATCCATGCGACTGGTGTTGCAAGGGGTCGGATCCCGGTTTGAAACCTTCTATGACCGCCCATGGCAGCCAGACGAATCTCGGCAAACCCGCCTGGTTTTGATCGGTGAGGCTCTCGATGAAGTCAGGATCCGTCATTCCCTTGTGCCGATGGAGAGCTTAATCGCCTGATGGATCCAAAGCATCACCTCGATCAAAACCCTCTTGTTTTCACTGGCTTACTGGGCTGATTTCTGATTTTTCTAATTACTGATCGTAGTCGCCGTATTCAGAGTAGCCGTTGTGGGCATCGTCCTCCTCCACCGCTTCCACATCCACGGGATCCACTTCAATCACCCGATCGCTAGCGCGGCGGCGGTCTTCTAAGCCATTGTCATCATCGGGCAGTTGAGGCGGACGACGGCGATTACTTGGGGGTAGCACATCAGCGTCTGCTTCTATCACAGGCGGACGAGGCCGACGGGGTTTAGGATCCTCCGGATAATCATCACTGTAATCTGGGCCATAATCTGACTCAAAATCCTCCGGTGGAGGACGGCGATCCACCCGCCGCTCAGATGGACGTTCCGATTGAGGATCCCGACGGGGTGAGCGATCTGGGTTGCTAAGCCGATCATTAGATTCAACCTCTGGATCCGGATTGCGAGGGCGCAGATCCCGATCGCGGTAGTCATCACGAGGATCTTGAGCAGGACGAGGCCGCTTGGGGCGAGGATCAGACCCATCCGGATCACTGGAGGCCGGGGCCAGACGAGGGGGCTGACGATTGGCAGGGCGACGACGAGTTTCCCGGCTTTCAAAGGTGCGATCGGCATCCACCACTCGCCGCATCCGGGGGCTATCCCCAGGACGGTTGCTCACCACACGACCCCCACCCAAATCTCCATCGGCAGGGCGATAGGTTCGGGTAAAGCCCTCTCGACGGGGGGATCCACCGCTGACTTGCCGGGATTTTTCCACCAGTTGCAGCCGCAGCCGGAAGGACTCAAATGCAAAAAAGCCCCCAAAAGCAATCACCAGCACCTGGGCAAAAAACATCAATGGGATCAGCCGCCACCCTTCCAAAAACAGGCAGAGGGCATAGATTAAACCCATCACCGAAAAAACCAGATCGTATTCCCGAGAGGCTTCGGGCCGAACGTAGCGGATCGCAAATAGGGCGGCACTGGCCACCGCCACAATCCCAGCCATCGGAAACGATGGATTTGAGGTCAAAAACATGCGCCATCACCTAGTCACTTTCAAGAGGATCCGAGCTGATCTTGGCCCCATCCTAACATCGCCGTCCCAAACTACCGAGTCACCTACTGCCTCTGCATCAAGGCCAAAAACAGGATCCCAGCCATGGCCAGCCCAATCAGCACAGTGATCACAACGGGATCCGCAGGAATGGCATTGAGTGAATCTGACACCATGGCCGCAAAACACCTACCACAGTAGGGCAGTTCGGGCATCTTCTAGCAGGGCCATATATTCAGCCACTTGATCCAAAAAGGCTTTGATACTCTCAATCAGATCATCACACTCTTGGGATTGACCCCGGGCCAAACCACGGGATCCCAGATCCTCCACCACTAAATCGGGCAACCGCAGAGCAGCATCAGACAGTTCTCGCTCTAAAACGGCACGCTGTTCGGCAGAGGTGGCCGCCTCATACTGGCGGGTCAAGTCCACAAAGCGGTCAACCCCTGTTTGGAGAGGATCCCCAATTCCCTCACAAACCTCTACACGAATCTCAGTGGATCCGATCCCTGGAATGGTCAGCGAGCCAGACTCAATCGGGGTGTTAGGGAAAGAGGGAACAGAAAGAGAGGCATCGAAGGGGGAAGTCACTGTCACATTGACCCCCACAGGTGAGGTCACCGTTACATCGACGGGCACCGTCTGCTGAGCCTGAGCCTTTGGGCTGAGGGATCCGCTGACCACAAGCGCAATCAATAGGGTTTGAAATGTTTGGATCCTGATCACGGCAACCTCTTGAGAACAAAATACGATTGAGTCCTGCTGGCTTTGCAGGTTTTGGGGAAGTTTTGCCCTGAGCCTCAGCTATTTCAACAACTTAGGACAATCAAGACTTACATTTAAAACTTAAAAGAAAGCCCTGCCCCCAGTGAGAATCTGGCCCCATCTCCATCGCCTGCGATATCTCTCAGGGCCGGAGTAATGTAAAAATTGATATCTGGAAACGGAGCCACTGACAATCCTGCCGCCAGATCTTGGCCTGTCCATTCGGTGATCACACTCAAAGACGGCGTTACCCGCACCGCCCCGGATCCAAAAAAACCGACTGTATCTTTGTCTTGCAGGATATCTCGTTCGCGGCGAAAGCGGCCATTACCGACCCCCAGCGTCACCGCCAAGCGACTAAACAGATCATTGATGTTTGGGGTGGTTCTAAAAATAATACTCGTGGAGGCAAAAGTTGTGGGATCCCGCTCGATATCACCTGTGGTCAACAGGTCTTCAAACCCTACGGCCACCGAGACCCCGATCTGGTTATCACTGTAGAGGGCGCGATGCAGCTTGACATTGGCTCCCCCCAATTCTTCTTCGAGGTTAGAGATGGTGTAGCTGATATCGACCCCTAGCAGGTTCGTGGCATCCCCCAGTCCAACCCCAATCCCCAAGCCAGCATTGCCATCCTGCTGATTGCGTCCCTCAAATACTCCCCCCGCTGCTAAAAAGATGGTTCCAAACGAGGATCCGTAGCCGGTGGGATTGACAATCGTGTAGGCGGGCGCACTAGTGGCGATTTCGGTATCAATGATCGCCTCGGCACTGGTCTCGATTTGGGTAAATGTAACCCGAAGATCACTGAGACTATCGTCCAAGCTGGGGGCAGACAACCCCTGGGCAATCCGAGCTTCTGGGGATGGGATCGACCAGGCTTGGGCCACAACCGGGCTGTTACTGAGACAGAGGCCCACAAACGCTATGCCCACAGTGCTCAGCCTGAAGTTGAGGTAGGGGGGAAGGCCATGGCCGCTGATAGCAGGTTGCCGAATCGGACAAAAAACGGATCCCATCCTTACCCCTTCTTCATGGATAACGCTTAGATTGTATACCTAATGTTCAAAAGAGCAAGTCTTTTAACGGTGAAGAGCAAAACTCAGTGGTCGAAGTATTTTTTTTAGCTGGGGCTGACGGCTGATGGCGGGTCTAGTGGCAGTGCAGTCAGGAAACTCAGGCTACCCCCTCGGTCGGATATGGCTTTGGAGAAACTTTTTGATTTGGCGAACTTCGTTGACGATCACCACGAGGCCCTTGTTGTGCCGTTGGAGTTCGGCGATCATCCAATCGATCTTTTGTTCGAGGGTGATGGAGGCGGTGTCCTGTTGTTCGAGGCGGCTTTCCATCCGGTTGAGGCGACTGGCCACTTCCCGCTGAATTAAAGACTCTGTGCCCTGTACCAGCAGGGTTTCGAGGGAGGCAATTTTGGAGACCAATAGCTCTAGGGTTGGTTCAGAGAGGAGAGCTTCGCTTTCGGGGGATCCGGCCACAATATGTAGCGATTGCTGGATCCGGCTGATCAGGGCATCGGCCTCAAAGGGTTTTTCGATGAAATCAAAGCCCACAAAGGGTTCTGGGATCCGGGCGGTCACCTGCTCTTTGAGACCCGACATCATGATGATGGGGATCTGCTTGAGGGCCTCTTCGGCTCGGATCGCCTGCATAGTGTCGTAGCCATCCATTTTGGGCATGACAAAATCCAACAGGATCAAGTCAGGACGATGCTGGCGAGCCAGTTCTAGGCCAGCTATGCCGTCTTTGGCCTCAATCACCCCGAAGCGATCCCCCAGGATGCTAGTCACCATTTTGCGGATCATGATGCTGTCATCAATCACCAGCACTGTACCAGCACTCATAGGATCCCTCGCAGGTGGCAATCAGGTGGGTAGGGCGATCGCATGGACTTTGCAGTCAAGAAAAGGGTTCCCACTGATCTCTACTGCAACTGTCCATAGGAACCATAGCAAAAATCTTGCTGTCGCCCCACGGATCCTTGCCCAGTGCCGCAACTATTTTGCTGAGGGTGGCATCACCCGTACCAGCCGCTTGGCCCGCTGCAGGCTAGGATCCGGCTCGGGCGTTGAGGGGGTAGCAGCGGATCCTTTGCTTTGCCCACCACTGGTGGCTTGACCACTTGCTTTAGGGGTTTTGCGGGCGGTGGTTTTGCGGGTAGTCGCTTTGGCTTTGGTGGATGGGGCCGTTGATTTGGTTTTAGTGGCTTTGCTTTTGGATCCTTTTGTGGTGGTTTGGGCGGCGCGTTCGGCGATCAGATCCAGTGCCATTTCGAGGGTGGCGGCTTCGGCGGTGATGTCTTTGGGCAAGGAGGCATTAACTTTGCCATGCTTGACGTACAACCCATAGGGGCCGTTATAGACATTGATCGGCTCCCCGTCATCAGGATGGGATCCCAGCTCTCGGATCGGGGTGGCAGAACGACGACCTCGGCTCTTTTTGGGCTGGGCTAAGAGTTCTAGGGCGCGAGCTAGGGTGACAGTGGTGACATCATCCTCTTTGGTCAGAGAGCGAAAGTCGCCGTCATGGACAACATAAGGGCCAAATCGACCCAAGCCAGCGGTGACCCCTTTGCCGGTTTCGGGATGGGATCCGAGTTTGCGGGGCAGGCTGAGCAGGCCGAGGGCGATCGCGGGGGTGACTTGATCCGGTTTGAGGGTTTTGGGCAGGGATGTCCGTTTGGGTTTGGGCACCTCTTCGGTGACATCCCCCAGTTGGACGTAGGGGCCGTAGGGGCCTTGGGGAATCACATAGACCGGATCCCCGGTTTCGGGGTGGTAGGTGAGGGGGGTGGGGCCTTCCAGCTTGAGCTTGACTAACTCTTGGATCAAGCTGGCATTGAGATCAGCGGGGGGGATATCGTCGGGCAGGTAGACCCGCTGCTGACCGTTGCCTGCTTCACCATCGCCTTCCCCATCAATCTTGACATAGGGGCCGTAGGAGCTGATGCCAATTTTGAACTCGCTGCCCTCCAGATCAATCAGACGAGACTCGCTACCATCGATCTCTGCTTCCCGACGTTTCACCTGTTGTTCCAGCCCGGTTTCCCCCAGATAAAAGGTGTTGAGGTAGGGCAACCAGTTGATCTGGCCGGTGGAAATATCATCGAGGGTTTGCTCCATCCGGGCGGTGAAATGGGTATCCACCAAGTCGGGAAAGTGTTTTTCCAGCAGGCCCGTGACCGCAAAGGCGGTGAAGGTGGGCACCAGGGCATTGCTGACGGGACGGACATAGCCCCGGTTGATGATGGTGTTGACAATGCTGGCGTAGGTGCTGGGACGGCCAATGCCTTCACTCTCCAGCAGCTTGATCAAAGAGGCTTCGCTAAACCGGGCCGGGGGCTGGGTTTCGTGACCCACCGGATCCAGGTTTTCACAGATGGGGTGATCCCCCTGTTTGAGGGGGGGCAGATGCACTTCTCGATCTTCGAGGGCGGCATTGGGGTCATCGGATCCTTCCACATAGGCCCTAAAAAAGCCGGGGAAATCGATCCGCTTGCCGCTGGCCCGAAAGGTGGCGTCCTCCACCTCTAGGGTAACGGTGATGCTGGTTTGACGGGCTTCGGCCATCTGGCAGGCGACCGTGCGTTTCCAGATCAGATCGTAAAGAGCCAGTTCTTGGCCCGATAGGGGGGTATCGGCGGGCAGCCGAAATTGGGATCCGGCGGGACGAATGGCTTCGTGGGCCTCCTGTGCCCCTTTGGATTTGGTGCTGTATTGGCGGGGTTTGGAACTGAGATACTCGCGTCCGTACATGGCCTCCACACACTCACGGGCGGCGGTGATGGCCTGATCCGACAGGTGAACGGAGTCGGTGCGCATATAGGTGATGTAGCCCTCTTCGTATAGGCGCTGGGCGGTGCGCATGGTCTGTTGGGCCGAAAGGCGCAGCTTGCGGTTGGACTCCTGTTGCAGGGTGGAGGTGGTAAAGGGGGGGGCGGGCTTGCGGTTACTGGATCGCTCATCGATGGCGGCAACGGTCCAGACCTTTCCGTCTAAGCGAACTCTGAGGGCTTCCGCTTCCGCTTGGTTGAGCAATACCACGTCGCGGCCTGCGGCGATCTGGCCGGTATTTTCGTCAAAGTCTTGGCCACTGGCCAGCCGTTTGCCCCCCAGGGTGTGCAGCTCTGCCGGAAAGGGGGTTTTGGCCTGAACCAGAGTGGCTTTGAGATCCCAATAGGATCCCTGTCTGAAGGCCCGCCGCTGCCGCTCTCGATCCACCAGCAGCTTGACCGCCACCGATTGCACCCGTCCGGCTGAAAGATTGCGGGCAATTTTTTTCCACAGCAACGGCGACACGGTGTAGCCCACCAACCGATCCAGGATCCGACGGGTTTCTTGGGCCCGCACCACCTGTTCGTCCACATCGCGGCAATCGGCCAGGGCCGCTTGGATGGCCTCACGGGTGATCTCATGAAAAACCATCCGCTTGATGGGCACTTTGGGATTGAGCACCTGCAACAGATGCCAGCTAATGCTTTCCCCTTCCCGGTCTTCATCGGTGGCCAGGATCAGCTCATCGGCTTTTTTGAGGGAATCTTTGAGTTCTTTGACCACCTTTTGTTTGTCTTTGGGGATGACATAGAGCGGCTCAAAGTCGGAGCGCACATTCACCCCCAGCCGTGCCCAGTCTTCGCCCTTGTAGCGAGCCGGAATCTCAGCGGCAGATTGGGGCAGATCGCGGATGTGTCCCATCGAGGCCAGCACCTCAAATCCCGCCGGCAGAAATCCCCGGATGGTTTTGGCTTTGGTGGGAGATTCGACGATAACGAGCTTGGACATAGAGCGGTCAAAACCAAGAAAAACAAAACACAATCAAGAGCTGACCATACCAGAAGCGATCCAGATCAATCCAGATCCCAGCATCCTTAACCAGAGTCCCTCAATGGTCGTGCACAGTCATTGAGCTTTCACTCAATCAGCTTTTACTGAACCGTACCCTAGCATCGGATCCCCGATTAACTGGGCTTTGAGATTGACTGGGCTTTGAGATTGACTGGGCTTTGAGATCCAGAACGTGGCCAATTAAGCT
>CAZODP010000003.1:26136-33231 GCA_964578595.1 uncultured bacterium | reverse complement strand
TGAGATCCAGAACGTGGCCAATTAAGCTGATGTCAACACAAAGCTAGGGAACTTGGCAAGTCAAGCGGCTCACCATTTTGTCAGGTGTCGGGATCCCTAGGGGCCAGATTCCAGTCTGTCAAAAGCAATGGCTCACAGAGTACTAATTTTTTCGAGGGCCAAGGATCCTTTCAAAATCTGGGGGGGAGAGGATCCTAGGTCGATAAAAATCTCTGAGAACATCTCAGGCGTGACCCGTTCTGAATCTTGCTGTTCTGGGTTGGGCCGTTCTGGGTTTAGATGGACAGGGGCTGGGTCTGGGGGCAAGAGTCTGGCCTGCAACAGTCGTAGGAGACGGGGCGGGATCCCGTTGATCTGGAGCTGGCAACAGAGGGCGCGAGTGGAAATGGTGGGATCGGATCCGTCCGGCTCTGACCCTAGTTTCATCGATAGTGGGGGAGCTTGATGGATCTCCCAGTGATGGCGGCGGATGGCACGGATAGCCCCAATCTGCTCTGGCCATAGCTGCTGGCAAAACTCTGGATCAAAGCTCAGCCTGGGCCAGCCCCGCCGCCGCCAGATCAGTAAAATCTGCTGGATCGAAGCCACTTTGTAACGACCTTGGCCGAATGCCTCCAACACCGCCGCCGGGATCCATGGGGACGGAAAATCCTGCTGCCATTGGTTCACCAGTTGACCCAGATCAGATGAGCCCAGCTCAAAGCCATAGCGAGTTAAAAAACTTACGGTTTCGGCAGTGAAAACCGGATCTGGTGCATAGGGATCTGGCCCGCAGTCAGAGGATGAGGCTGGGTTGGATCCAACAATTCTCTCAGGCTCAATCGGAGACCCCAAGGCCATGCCCTCGCCTGAACCTGAATGCCCAAAGTCAAAACTGATCGAACGATGGGAGGTTTGAGTATCGATTGATTGAGTATCGATTGATCTTGCCATGCCGTCATCCCGTTCAAATGGGCCAGTGTTCAAATCTGTTCATGGAGCAAGGCACTCCTCCATTACCTTATCCTTTTGGAGATTGTGTAGTAGCTATTTTGTCAAAACCAAACGTACGTGCCCAAAAGCCATCCATCACCCAGGCGGGGGTGAGCCGCATCAGTCCCAGTCCCGGCTTGCCCAGCGAAAACGCGGTGTAGCGAGGGGCAGGGTTGGGATCTGTCATGGCCTTGAGGATGATCCGGGCAACTTTGTCCACCGGCCAAGCCAGATCACTGGCGGAGGTTTTGAAGTTTTCCATCGTTTCGGCTATAGGGGCATAGGGGCCGTTGGGATTCGCCACTTGGGCAGCCGTGGCCTCCGCCACCCGAAAGAAATCGGTTTTAACGGGGCCAGGTTCCACCACAATCACCCGGATCCCAAAGGGGGCCACCTCCACCCGCAGGGCATCACTGAGGGCCTCAACCGCGTGTTTGGAGGCGTTGTAAACTCCACTCAGGGGCATGGAGATTTGGCCTGCCACCGAGCTGATATTAAGGATCCGGCCTCGGCCTTGCTGTCGCATCGAGGGCAATAGGGCGCGGGTAAGTCCCAGCAAGCCAAACACATTGACCGCAAACTGGTGTTGGACTGCCTCAGTCGGGATTTCTTCAATCGGCCCCATCTGGCCATAACCAGCATTGTTGACTAGGATATCCACCCGACCAAAGTGCTCCAGAGCCGTTTGGGCCAGGGCTTGCACTTGCGCCGGATCCGCCATATCGGTGGGCACCGTCAAAACCTCGATTCCCTGCTTGGTGAAAATGTCTTCCATCGTTTGCAGCACCCCTTCTCGGCGGGCCGCTAAGACCAGCTTGGCCCCCGCTTGGGCGGTCATTTGGGCCACGGCCTCGCCAATGCCAGCGGTGGCTCCGGTAACCAAAACAACCTGTTGAGCAAGGGATAGGGCAGCCATGGATCCAGATCTTGAGGGGGTTAGCTCCCTTACTGTAACCTGAGCCTTGGCCAACCCAGGGCAAACGGTTTTCACCAGCGGATCAACCGTGCTCACTCTCTGCTCAGAGCAGTTCAAACCATCAATCTCCACAACAGCACCATCAAGCTCAAGGATCCCAAGTGGTGAGGCCAGGCCACTCCCCCTTTGGCGATCTTCGAGGTCAAGATCACCGTCAACCCCCAACCCAGCAACAACGCGGATCCCTGTAAAAAGGCGATCACCGCCGGATCCGCTGCCCAGATCAAAGACTCACCCCCCGCCAGCCCAAAAGTGGCCAAGCTAACAGGGATGACTCGACCCGCTTCGGTCAGCCCCAACCGCAGGTAATGGGCCAAGGATCCCGTCAATACCAAAGGCAGATAGCCGTAGGCCAGCTCCTGAAAAGGCTTGGTTCGCCCCGGCAGCACCGTACAGATCCCGTGGGCCAAAACTGGGATCAAAGCCGGAATCCCCAAGGCCAGCACCGCCAAGGCCAGGTGAGAACCAAAGGACTTAGGATCCCAAGGCCAACCCACTGGGCTGACCATCTCCGGCAGGCGATGCAAAAAGATACCCCCCAGTAGCAATAGCAACAGAGCCACTTCGGAGGAGCGCGGGATATGAGTGGTCCACAGATCCACCCCTGGTGGGCGCAGATTGAGTTCGACGGAGCGGTGGGGGCAGGCTTTGAGGCAGGTCATGCAAAGCACACAGTCTTTGTTGTCCTGCATCTGGGCCGGATGAGAATAGACCGGGCACCCTAGCGTGGCTTGGCCTTCCCCTTTAGCGGGGCCGCCTTTGTAACACTGATAGGTGGAACATTCTGCCGAGCAGGTGCCCTGTTGGGCGCGCAATTCAACCATTGATAATTTGGCATAAAGCCCATTCATGCCCCCGATGGGACAGAGATAGCGGCACCAAAATCGCCGTTCAAATAAAACAGAACCGACCACTGCCCCCGCCGTAATCAACAGTAATAACCAGGCGGATAAATAGGCTGTATTTTGCAGATCCCAGAGTTCTTCCCACAAAAAGATCAGGGCAAATAAACTCACCAAAAACCAACCGCCCCAGCGTTCTGCTTGGCGACGAGGCCAGGATCCCAACTGCCGAGGAAACAGCCAGAGGGAGAGTTTTTGAGCGATTTCGCCGTAGATCATAAACGGACAAACAGCACACCACAGCCGTCCCAACACCGGAAAGGTCAGCAAAATCAGCGGCCACCACCAAGCCCAAAACAAATTGAGACCGATATTGTGCCCCCGATCCTGTGGCCCCCAAAACAGCAGAAAGACCACCAGGGTATAGAGGGGTAAAACCAGTCCATAGTTGATCCGATCCGGCCACCAAGGGCTGCGCAAAAACTGCCGTAACCCAGGATTAGCGTTGAGGAGATTGAGCCGAAATCGACCCCCTTTAGATTGAGTTGACCAAAACACTTCTTCCGTCAGGATCCCGGATTGATCCGACTGCACCACCGCCCGTTCCACCAAACTGCGCAACTCACGGATATTGCCCGGAAAATCATAGCTCTGGAGTCGTCGCAAAGCCTCTGGAGTGACGGTGGGATTGGGGATCCCGCGGGAGCGGCTGATCAGGCTGATGTAGTAGCCCACCTGAGCTTTGATATCAGTTTTGCGAAGCCGCAGGGGGGGGACTTTGATGGTCTGGCCCACCTGTTTTTCAATTTGGGGGGATGTCCGCTCTGAGATCAGCAGGATCCGAGCACGACAGGGGCGCAGCTCTCCTGGCTCAGCACTATTGGGGCGAGCCACGGGGCGATAGGTACCCGTTTGCAAAAGCTGGGCAATTCGAGGTTGCAATGGATCCGGCAACTCCTGGATATTGTTGAGAATCAGGGTGCCTTCCCCGATCCAGGCCAACAGCCCCGGCTTGCCCCCGGCCCGACCAAACAGATCCGCCCCACTCTGCTGTAATCGGCTGGCATTGACTTTGATCAGGGGCTGGCGGCGATAGGGGCTACTGAAATGGATCAGGGCGCAGATATTGTCTTTTTCGAGACCTGGCTCCCCAAACACCAACACCGGATCCCGATGCTCTGAGGCCTGTTGAATCTGTTGACGCAGCCGCACCGCATAACGGGAGGATCCCACAATACCCCGCTCCACCTTGGGCACCCGATAGGGCAGGAGTGTGGTCTGTCGCTCTTGTTCTTGGCTCAGTTGGGCCGAAACCTGGGCCAGTTGTTGGGCCAATTGCTTAGAAAAAGCCTGAGCCACCTCAGGATGAGCCTCGGCCCAGGATCCCAAGGCTACGGGGGGCACAATCGCCAGGATCCCTTCACACAGGCTGGTGAGGGTCTGGGCCACCGGCTGATCTGTGAGTAGCTCCCGCAAAAACAGCACTGTTCCGGGCAAATAACTGGTGTCTGTCCCCCCCTGGGTTTCCAGTTTTCCCGCCAATAAAATCACCAGCCCTGGCGGATTTTCTCCTTTTGACACCACCCTTTGACCGGATCCGACCGCCTTAGTCTGAGCCAGTGGAATCAGGGACTCCAGTGCTGGCAGAGGCAGGATCCCCAGATCGCTATGGTGATAGAGCCAATTGGCTGTCAATAAGGGATGCGCCATCGTGCCACCGCCAGAGGGGATCCCCTCTATTTTGACTTCAGTTTCATTGTGGCTTGCGTCAGAGTAAATTCAGTCAGGGTCTGGCTCTACCATCCATTTGGATCTTTAGCAGTAGACGATAACTTTTTCACCTAAAAACTTGCTCAACTGAGAGCCTCCATGACATCTTCTTCGATCTCAAAGTTGGCAAAAACATTTTGCACATCATCCAGATTGTCGAGCCGATCCATCAGATTGAGCACCAGTTTGGCGGTGTCCGGTTCTTCTACATTGACCGTGGTACTGGGGATCCAGCGAATGGCGGCATCCTCCACGGGATAACCGGCTGATTTGAGGCCAGAGGCAACTTTTTCAAGCGCAGTGTAGTCACAGACCACCTCAATTTCCCCCTCGTCTGCGATCAAGTCATCTCCGCCCGCCTCGGCCACCGCCATCAACAGGTCTTCTTCGGCCAGAGCAGGATCCGCCAGTTTGACCACCCCCCGCTGCCCAAACATCCAGCTCACACAGCCTGTTTCCCCCAGACTCCCCCCGGTTTTGCTAAAGGCTTCCCGCAGGTCGGCAGCGGTGCGGTTGCGGTTGTCGGTCATGGCCTCGATCAGCACCGCCACCCCTCCAGGGCCATAGCCCTCATAGCGGATCTCTTCAAGAGCATTGTCATCGGCAAAGATGCCCGCCCCCTTGGCGATCGCCCGCTCAATGTTGTCGTTGGGCATCCCGGCGGCTTTGGCCTTATCGATGGCGGTGCGCAGTTGAAAATTGCCATCGGGATCCGGCACCCCATTGCGAGCCGCGACGATAATGGCCCGCGATAGCTTGGTGAAGACATCCCCCCGCTTGGCATCTACACGCGCCTTTTGCCGCTTGATATTGGCCCATTTACTATGTCCTGCCATAGGTGATCACAGGTTATTTCACAGGTGATTAAAGTTGGGATCAGATTGGGATCAAGACTTTGGATCTGCCAAGGATCCGTTTGTCGTCCCTAACTGAAGCCATTTTACGTTTCGCTATTTTAGGCCATGGCCGGATCCCTCTGGTTTGACCAAGGCTTCGGGGTGGGCCAAAAATCCGGCTGACTGGAGAGCCGCCGCTGCTGCTGCCGCATCCTGGATCCGAAACTGTGGCCCCAAGCGCACCACTCGCACCACGGATCCCTGCTGCACAGAGGCCAGCACCGGCACCCGTGCCCCAAACTCATCTTCCCCTTTGTGCTCCCGCAGGATCCCTTGCAGGCGATAGCAGGCTTGGATATCCCCGGCTTGCTGAGGGGTGAGTTCCAGTTGGAGCACGCTCACCTGCTCGATGGGCTGCATATCTTGGATGATCAGTTGAGTTTGGTCATCGCGATGATCAACTTTGGCCCAGATCAAGAGCCGTTGATCCACCTCGAGCTGGGATCCGATCCGCTCATAAGTTTTGGGAAACACCACCCCTTCACAGCTCCCGCTCAGGTCTTCGAGCTGCAAAATCGCCATCCGGTCGCCTTTTTTGGTCACCACCGTTTTGATGCCATTCACCAACGCAATTAAGGTCAAATAGGTGTCGGCAGAGCACTCTGACAGGTGACTCAGGGGGATCGAAGCCAAGAGCCGAGAGCGAGATTGCACCCGTTTGAGGGGGTGATCTGACACATAAAATCCCAACAATTCTTTTTCGAGTTTGAGCTTTTCTTGGGCTGAAAAATCCTCGGTCGGAGGGGCCTGGGGGGCATCCACAAATCCGGATCCGGCGCCACCCGCATCGGATCCCAAAAGATCAAACAGACTGGATTGACCAATGGCTTTAGCTTTAGCCCGATCTGAGGCCCAAACCAACAAAGGATCTAGATCATCGATCAGTTGTTTGCGGTTGGGCTGAATCGAGTCAAAAGCCCCAGCATAGATCAGAGCTTCGATCCCTCGGCGGTTGACGGTGTGTAAGTCCACCCGCTCACAAAAGTCCGCCAAAGACTGAAAGGATCCATCTTGGTTACGGGCTTCAATCACATTCAAAATCGCCGCATCGCCGATATTTTTGACCGCACCCAATCCAAACACAATTTGTTTGTCGAGGGGGGTAAAGTCCATACCAGAGCGATTGACATCTGGCGGCGACACCTCAATACCAATGGACAAACAATAGCTGATATAGCGTTGGAGCTTATCGTGATCGCCGCCAATTGAAGACAATAATGCCGCCATATATTCTGACGGAAAATTGGCCTTGAGATAGGCTGTCTGAAAGGTAACAAATCCATAGGCGGTGGAGTGGGATTTGTTAAAGCAATTGGAGGCGATCAGGCCATTGGCCAGCAGAAAATTGTGATCTTGCGCCAGCCCAATATCATAGACCGGCTCTGGATCCAGCACTCGCCGACTGACAATTTTGACCATGGTTTGCGGATCCCTGTGGTTTGGCCTAGATGTTGCCCCTATGAGCTGGCCCTTATTCTATAATCTGGCCTTTATTCTGGATCCGGGCGGGGTGGCTCTGTCAAGGGATCCCGGCCTTAGGCCCTCTGACTGAGGTCAAGGTTGGGGTAGGCTATGGATCGAATCAGGTTGTTTTGTGAATGATTCGCGTCCCTGCTTGGTGTCTCAAAGTTTGGTGTCT
>CAZODP010000003.1:24560-26036 GCA_964578595.1 uncultured bacterium | reverse complement strand
TCACCTGCTACTCCATCACCTGCTACTCCCACTCCAGCCCCTGCTCCTGTCATTGCCGTTGGATCCGGGCAACAGGGACGGGTGTTGGTGCCCATTGGTCTGGCCTTGCGCGCCCAACCCGATTCCGGCTCTCCTCAGGTGGGGGGGATCGCGGTCAATGAAGTGGTCACCGTCTTGGGCACCAGTACCGATGGTCAGTGGGAGCGGGTTCGCCACAACGGCGTTGAGGGCTGGATCCGAGCTGGTAATCTCGGTGCCCCCTAAGACTCAGCCCCCCCAAGACTCAGCCTATATCTGTCGGGTTGCCATCACTGCATAAAAAGGATCCTGGCTATCCCCCAGCCCAAACATCGATAGCAGCGACGGCGTGCTGGGACGGGCGATCACCTCCACTGCACCAAATCCTGGCACCGAAGCAAAATAGCCCTTGACCAACTGGATCCGGGCCGCCTCAGTGCCATCCCGCCAAGCCTGGATTGCTTTTTGATAAAACATCCGATTGGAGAAGCTGATGATGGCAATGCCGCCTGGCTTCAAAACCCGATGGATTTCCTCAAAAACCCGCTCTGGCTGCTGAAGATATTGCACCGAAACCGTATTGAGAACCGCATCAAAGGCCTGATCTTCGAGGGGCAATGACTGGTTTTGATTGAGGTTTTGAACAAAAAAGTGATCTAAGCGAGGATTGGCCGCCAATTCTTCGCCGTTAAGGCCATGCCCCTCCACATGCTCAAACGTGATCTCCTCGGGCAAATGTGAGACCCAACTGCTCATCAAGTCCAGCAAGCGAGTGCCCGACCGCAGCCGCTCTCGATAGAGATCCCCCAACTGCCGGATAAATCCCGGATCCACATGGGTGACAAAACGGGGATAGGCATAAAAGTCGGCGTCATTGGCCGGATCCAACTTAGTCCGTTGATTTTCTTGAAGTAACGTCATGGATTGCTAAGACAAATGCAAGGGATCCCTTTGATTGTATGACACCGTATTAAGAACCTGCCCTCAAGATCCTAGACTCTCAGAAATCTCTAGGATTGGCACCTGTGAAGCATTTGAGAGGTTAGCTGCCCATGCAAGGCTTTTGTGGAATGTCTGCGAGTTGGCCCGCAATCTGAAAAAAATCCTGAAAAAAGGGCTGATTCGTGCTTTTGATGGGGGTCATCCTACGGGCAGGATCCGAGCTGTCGTAATATCTTTTTGCACACGGGATCTGTAAAGTTGGCCATCCTAGAGATAGGCAGCTCATTGCAGGAGGACACATCCGTGAAAGGTCAGGCACGTTCGCGTCGACAAGCCATTGTGGAGGAGTGGATGATCAATGATCAAGATCCCACCCGCAGTATTTCTCGTCTCAAGCGTCGCTCCACCTACAGCGATCTCACTCTTTGGTGGTTGGTGACCCAACTGGAACTCCTAGATACTGAAGGACAACAGCAGCTCTCCCCTGATGGATTTTAATGGCTGATGGATTTTAAT
>CAZODP010000003.1:20186-24460 GCA_964578595.1 uncultured bacterium | reverse complement strand
CTGATGGATTTTAATGGCTGATGGATTTTAATTCTTTTCAATGTGGGCCAGTCAACATGTGAACGAATCAATGGCAATCAATGGCATCGAATCTTAATGCCCCTAATGGTTGATGTCATTTTTTGGATTCACTGCCCATAATAGTGGGAGCCGTTATTAAAGTCACAGTAAGCACTGCGATTGATGGCTAGGATCAGGAGTCAGGTTTTGGGTTGGCTCGCAACTATCCACAAAAAGAGGATCCAATGTCAGGAATGATGCTGTCGGGAATAATCTCAGGACTGTTGTCAACGGAGCGATATGGGCCAAAAGGGTTGCTGTCCCCAAAAGGTGGAAGATGGCGTTGGCTAACCCCTGCTTTGGTGGCTTTGGCTCTGGTGGCAGGATCCGGATGCCGTGAGATTCGACTGTTGCGGGCTGGGATAGAAGCCATGCGAGGAGGATCCTCTCAGACCGCCTCTTCTTTTCGGGCTAGCCAAACCATCTCTGGCACTCTGCACTCTGGCTTGCGTACCAATCCTTTGGATGACAGCTACATCGAGGATCACCCCATCAATATGCAGGCGGGCGACATCTTGATCGCGGCCATGAACAGTGGCGATTTTGATCCTTACTTGGCTCTGCGGGATTCCGGTGATCAGATTATTGCCTCAGACGATGATTCTGGCCCCGATGTCAATGCCTTTATGGCGGTGAGGGCTACACAATCAGGCCAATACACCATTGAGGCCAGCAGCTTTGAGGGCGGCGAGACAGGGGCCTATGATCTGGGCTACACCCTCGGATCCGTTGAGTGGCAGGAGACCCTAACCAGTCGCCTGAGCGCAACCTCAGCCCGCCATCCTGGTGACGATAGCCTAATGGAAGAGCACTCTCTCGAAGCCCGGGGTGGCCAAGCCCTCCTGATATCCATGACCAGTAGCGAATTGGACGCCTACCTAGAAGTCTTGGACTCAAGGGGCGAAGTGATCGCCTCCAATGATGACAGTGGGGGGGGTACGGATGCGCTGCTGGTGATCTATCTGCCCGATGCTGGCACCTACACCATCCGGGCCAATACCTTTGCCGCTGGAGAGCAAGGCGGCTATACCCTTCAGTATCGCCTGCTGTAGGTGAGGCTGTAGTTGACTATTTTTGAGGACTGTTTTTGGGATTTTTGGAGATCCTGGTCTCTGGGATCCTTCAAAGCACCCGGTCTCAAGGCACCCAGTCTCAAGGCACTCGGTCTTGGGCCGGATCCACTTGGATTGCACCTGTGGCTGATTGCAACCAGAGGGGTAGATCGGTAAGGGGACGGGTGATCCAGTTCCAGCCAACCCGAATCTGATGTTCGAGGGTGGGCATTCTGACCAAGTAGGCGGTGCGGCGAGCTAGATAACCTAACGGGCCGGTCAGGGTCAGCCCCATGCTGGAGAGCACAGCGGTATCGATCCCCAAGCTCAGCATCTCTCCCAACCCCTGATAGCGAAAAGCCAGTGGGGGTCGCTCGCCCGTGGCCTCTGCCCAAAGGTTCCAAGCGCAGTAGCCCGCCTGTTGAAAAGCGGCTTGAGCGGTGGCCGGCACCGGATTGCCCTCCGCATCGATCACCGCCGCCAGATCCCCCAGAGCAAATACTTCAGGCCGATCCTGAGTTTGGAGAGTGGGTTTGACCACCAGCCGCTGACGGGGATCCCGTGCCAAGGGTAGAGCCTCCATCAAAGGGATCGAGCGGATGCCCGCTGTCCACAGGACGCCGCTCACCGATAGAGTTTTGTCTAAAATCTCTGGGTCTAAAGTCTCTGGGTCTAAAATCTCTGGGGAGGTTTCAGCACCGCTTCCCACCTGTCGCCACTGGATCCGATCTGGCCCGATCTCAGTGACTTCGGAGTTTAGCTCCACCGGGATCCCTCGGTCTGAGAGGGCTTGTCGTGCGGCGGCTGTGCTGTCTGCCCCAAAGCCCCCCAAAATATCGGATCCTCGCTCGATCAGGTGTACGAGGCCAGCCGATCCCAGCCGATCAGAGAGTTTGCAGGCCAATTCTACGCCGCTAGCTCCGGCCCCCACAATGGCGATCCGAGCCGGGATCCCGGAGGTTTGGGCCGCCTGCAGCCAGGTGGTGAGGGCCTGTCGCAATCGTTGCACATCCGCCAATTGCCGAAAGGGGATCGCGTACTCCGCCGCCCCTGGTACCGCCTGCAGCGGCGTTTCACTGCCCAAGGCCAAGGTCAAAAAGTCATACTCCAGGGTTTGACCGGATCCCAAGCTGACGAGGCGGGCCTCTAAGTCAATACCTTTGACCGCATCCTGGCAAAAGCTCACCGATACATCCCCCCGGATCTCCGCCAGCAGCTCGGTGTAGCGGGGGGCCACCTCCCAATCCTCCATCTCACCGGTCAGCAGCTCATACAATAGCGGCAAAAACACAAACCGCTCATGACGATCCACCAACGTGATTTGGGGAGGGACAGCCCAGGGCAGCCGACACAATTCGAGAGCAGTGTACAAACCACCGAAGCCCCCACCGAGGATACAAATGCGAGTCATAGTCACAGATATGAGGGGAGTAATCAAGCGATCCCACCTTAACCCCACAACAGCTCCCAAAGCATCCGGATCCGGCTAGCATCCCCTGCTAGTGTTGACCGAAGACAGGTGAACCAAATGATAGGGCTGCCCTGGTCTGCCAATGGAGCGATAAAAATCCTGGCAGACATTTTGGGTGAGGCGGTCGCTCATGGTGCGGGTGACCCGACAGACCACATTGGATCCGACCCCATAGACCATCTGACGGGGCAGAGCCTGCAAAAACCGGGGCAATATCATCGAGATATTGAGCTCTAGCCGCCAATGCACCCGCGTGACTGGATCCTTGCTGTTTGGATTTGCACTGCTGTTTGAATTGCTATCTGGGGACAGGTTCAGCTCCTCTAGCTCAAAATAGGCCTCACAGTTAACCGTGTAGGGTAGCCCCTCGTCGCTGGGCAGTTCAATCGAGCTGAGGCGAAAGAGATTCTCTGATTCCTGCCAAATCCGCACCCCAAAGCTTGGCTCTAGCTCAAACCCCAGTCCGCCAATCTTAAAAAATTGCAATCGATAGCGCTGTCCTATCTCTGCACCCACTTCAGCATTGGCTTCAACGTCAGAGGCAGGAGCGGGATCCAGCGCTTCCACCTTGAGGGGCTTGAAACAGCGGGCCACCCAACTCTGATGCTGCTGTAAGTAGTGGGCCAAGTCCGCCTGAGAGGTTTCGAGATCCACTTGCCCCTGTTGGTGAGCCGGGATCTCAATCAGAGGGGATCCCTGAGGTTGATCGGTGTGTTGATCGATGTTGGAGTCCACGTTGGGTTCATTGACGGGGCTGGGTGCGACTGCGCCGGGTCTGGAGCTGGCGATAGACATCCTTGAGATCCACCTGATGATGAGCAAGAGCAACGAGACAGTGATACCAGAGGTCAGCGACCTCACTGGCAATGGCAACGGGATCTTTATCTTTGACGGCCATCACCACCTCAGCGGTTTCCTCGCCGAGTTTTTTTAGGATAGCGTTATCCCCTTTAGCCAAGAGTTTGTTGGTGTAGGACTCCGGCTGCGGATCCGCTTGCCGCTGCTTGACCACCGCAAACACTTGAGACAGGGTATCCCCCACCAGGGTGGACAATTTGTGCTTTTGATCACTTTGATCAGTGGGGGCAGAGCTGAGCCGGATCCCCGATTCATAGACTTCAAAGCCCCCAAAAAAGCAACTGCGGGATCCCGTATGGCAGGCCACATCCCCCACTTGCTCCACCTGCACCAGCAGACAGTCTTGGTCACAGTCAAAGCGGATAGCCTGCACCTTTTGGATATGACCAGAGGTTTCTCCTTTGGGCCAAAGCTGCTGTCGAGAGCGACTCCAAAACCAAGTTTGCCCCGTCTCCAGGGTTTTTTGCAGTGAGGAGCGGTTCATCCAGGCCATCATCAGCACGGTGCCATCCAGATAGTCTTGGATCACAGCCGGTATCAACCCCTGATTGTCCCACTTCAGGCCATCCAGATGGGCCAGTACCGCCTCAGGTAGCTTATGATTTGACAACTGATTTGACAACTGATTTTCTGACCACTCACTTAATGAGTCACTTGGTGAGGGATTTGACAAAGTATCTGACAAGTTACCCAACAATGTGGAGGCCGCATCTGTAACAGCGTCTTGAGAAGGATCCATGACAACTCACCCAAGCAACAAAAGACCGAATAGCAAATGACCTGACAGCACAGTACCAGAACTTTGCCCAGTCTCAGGATCCAAAGTCTCAGGA
>CAZODP010000003.1:18560-20086 GCA_964578595.1 uncultured bacterium | reverse complement strand
GGATTGAGCAGCCCATAGGGATCCGTCTGAGCCTTGAAGGTGAGCTGAGCTGGATCCATGTGCTGGCGGCCCCCATCCTCAATGATGAAGGTGTGGGGATTGGCAATAAAGACCCCGTGATCTTCGTGATAGCCCATGATTTGGTTGAGGCGATCTTCGTCACTAAATCGAACAATCTGCAAGCCCGCCGCCCGCACCATGCCATCCACCCGAATAAACTCCAAATGTAACAGCACCTCATCGCCAAAATGATGCAGCATCTGCTCCACCGTCTTGAGATCTCGATCCGGCGGAAAAAGCGATTGCAAATAGGTCAGAGAGGGATCGACGCTGCGGCAATGGAGGGTGGTGTGGTTCCAGGTCAGCTCCCCTATCATGATCCCTTTGCTGGCTTCTTGGGCGGTTTTGTTGTAGACAATCTGTCCACCCCACTCCCGCACCAGATCCTGGAATGGATCCAGACAGCTTTCTGCCACCATCACCAAGGCAATATGGGATCCCTGGGGCACCACTGAGCGCAAGGGGGCAAAGTAGCTGGGAATCGGCCATGCGTGCAGGCTGATCAGTTTTTTAACAATGCCATCGGCTTCCCCCAGAGCTTGACAAAACCGGGCCGAGGGCATGAAGTCTCCCTCAAAGGCCACCACCACCTCAGCCCAAGGGTAGGCGGGAGCCAGAGGCATCTCCAGCTCTGTGATGATCCCCGTCAGGCCCCAGGCGTGGCTGACCTTATGGACATCCTCTCCCCGCAACTCGATCACCTCTGGATCCTCGGTAACCGTGACCACCCGCAGGGCATGGATATTGCCCCGATCCCGCAGTTGACCATAGGTGATGGATCCGATGCCGCCGCTTCCCCCAGCCACAAAGCCTCCCAGGGTGGCGGTGCGATAAGTAGAAGGAGCCATCCGAATTTCCCAGCCCAGCTCGCGGGTTTGCTTATCGATAGCCATCAGCTTGGCCCCCGCCTGCACCCGCACCAATCCCGGCTTGGCCCAGACCACTTGGTTGAGCTTGCTCATATCCAGCACAATGCCCCCCTGCAAAGGAATGCACTGGCCGTAATTACCGGTGCCAGCCCCTCGCAGAGTCAGGGGGATCCGCCGCCGGGCACAAACAGAGGCCACCCGTTTGACCTCATCTTCATTAGCTGGACGGAGGACGATATCCGCTCGCTTGTCCCGCAATTGCCGCTCCAACACCGGGCTGTAGTGAAAATAATCCAGCGACAGCTTGGCCACCTGCCCCGGATCCGTCACCCATTCGATCCCGGCCAGATCCTGCTCCAAATTGGCCCAATCCTTTCTGTAGGGCTGCGGGCTACCGGGTGAGACAATGGTGGCGGTCATGGTTAGGATCCTCGAATGCAAGTGAAATCTAAATCAATCTAAATCAGTGGAGAGATGAGCCAGCGCTTAACCCAATCCCCAACTCTATTTTGGCTGTAGAAATGCCCGCAAATAGTTTGTCAGTAACTTTGAGAAAAGGGTCGGGAAACATTGGGATCCCAGTTTTGTCTTGATCTG
>CAZODP010000003.1:17371-18460 GCA_964578595.1 uncultured bacterium | reverse complement strand
TAACTGATCTGGGTTCTGTCATTCAATCGCTGACCCCGAACTGGTTAAAATTGAGGGCAACCCACGCAGGATCCTCTCATGAGCGGTTTTAGTTACAGATCACGGGTTCAGCCCCGCCAGAGTTTTGGATGTTGGTCGGGGATCCCTGCCGCTATATCCAGCCTCTTGGGGGCCGTTTGGATTTCATCTGTGGCGATTGGCACAGCTCAAGCGGGCGATTACTTCACAGAAGAGGTGACCAGCCCCAGCATCGAGGTGGTCCACGGTTGGGTGACCTCGGTTCAGGAGCGCGAGATTACCGTCACCAATACCAGCCGCGGGGGCTTGAATGTGCCCCTTGAGATCGAAGGCACCGGCTGCGGTGAGGTGGAGATGGATGTGATCTCCACAGGCCAAGTGCAGCTTTTGGGATCCATGCGCAATTGCTCTCTGAATCTATTTCCCTTTTTGGACAAGCTGATCAACCGGGATATGTCGGCCCTTCGGGTGGCCCTAGACGGGGAGAGCTTTTTGGAGATCCCCTTGGATGATGATGATCGGCTGATCCTGGCTCGGGTGGGCAATCAATCCCGTGAGGCCTTTCTCACCTTTCAGGCGGAGCTGAGCCGGGTGCTAGAGCTGTTTCAGGAGGCTAATGCCACGGCTGGGATCCCGATTCCCACTCCGACCTCCACCCCTGTTGCCGCCACTCCGGTGCCAGTGCCTCCCCCCACCCAGAGCGCTCAATTGGTGATCGTCGGCCAGATTCAGGAGGAGCCGGTGGGGGCGGGCACACGGCTGCGGGTGACGGCCATCAACCCTGGTACCGTGACAACGCTGTCGGCTCAGGCCCGGTTTAACTTTTTTCTGAATGACCAAGAGGTCGACACCCGCCGGGTGGCTTTTTCCCCCACCGATGTGCCCCCGGGGGAGCAGGCTACGGCTGAGGTGATCAAAACCGACAGCAATTGGGATCGGGTGACGGTGGTGTTTGAGTGGCTCAATCCCTAAAGTAAAGATCTCTGAGTAAGACCAGACTGCCTTGGCCTCCATCCGGATCAGCGAGGGCTGAAAACAAGCCTGCCATTACAAAACCTGTCATTACAAAAC
>CAZODP010000003.1:6786-17271 GCA_964578595.1 uncultured bacterium | reverse complement strand
CATTACAAAACCTGTCATTACAAAACAAAATCTGGGGGTGAGAGAGCAGCATGACTAAGTTTGTCTTTGTGACGGGGGGGGTGGTGTCGAGTATCGGCAAGGGGATTGTGGCCGCCAGTCTGGGTCGCCTGCTCAAGTCTCGTCACTACTCGGTTTCTATTGTCAAACTGGATCCCTATATCAATGTGGATCCGGGCACCATGAGTCCCTATCAGCATGGGGAGGTGTTTGTTACCGATGACGGGGCCGAGACCGATCTGGATCTGGGCCATTATGAGCGATTTACCGATACCAATATGTCAAAGCTCAACAATGTCACCACCGGCAGTATCTATCAGGCGGTGATCCACAAAGAGCGGCGGGGGGATTATCAGGGGGGGACAGTGCAGGTGATCCCCCATATCACCACCGAAATTAAAGAGCGGATCCATCGGGTGGCCCGTGATACCCGTCCCGATGTGGTGATCGTGGAGGTGGGGGGTACGGTTGGAGATATTGAATCCCTGCCGTTTTTGGAGGCGATCCGCCAGTTTCGCAAGGATGTGGGGCGGAGCAATGTCCTCTATATCCATGTCACCTTGGTGCCGCTGATCAAGGCGGCGGGCGAGATGAAAACCAAGCCCACCCAGCATTCGGTCAAAGAGTTGCGCTCCATCGGGATCCAGCCGGATATGTTGGTCTGTCGCTGTGAGCAGCCGCTGCCACGGGGGATCAAGGGCAAGATCTCGGAGTTTTGTGATGTGCCCGTCGAGTGTGTGATCCAGGCTTTGGATGCCCCCAGCATCTACGATGTGCCTCTGGTGCTGGAACAGGAGGGGTTGGCTCAGCAGGTGATGCAGCTTTTGGGGATGGAAAATCGGGATCCCCAGTTGCAGCAGTGGGAGCTACTGGTGGAGCGGCTGCATCATCCCCAACACCAGGTGGATATTGCCATTGTGGGCAAATATGTCCGGCTGACGGATGCCTATCTCTCGGTGGCGGAGGCATTGCGCCATGCGGGATTGGCCCTCAATAGCGAAGTTGATCTGCGCTGGGTCTCTGCTGAAGAAATCGAATCTCAGGGGGCCGAAAGTTTGCTCAAGGGCATCGATGGGGTGGTGGTGCCGGGGGGCTTTGGCAATCGCGGCATTGAGGGCAAGATCGCCACGGTCAGTCATGTGCGCACCGCTGGGATCCCTTTTTTGGGGCTGTGTTTGGGGATGCAGTGTGCGGTGATCGAGTGGGGCCGACAGGTGGCGGGGTTGCCCCAGGCCGATAGCTCTGAATTTGATCCAGATACCCCCAATCCGGTGATCAGCCTGCTGCCAGAACAGCGGGATGTGGAAGACCTGGGGGGCACCATGCGCTTGGGCCTCTATCCCTGCCGGATCCAGCCGGAGACTCTGGCAGCCCGGCTCTACGGCGAAACGGTGGTCTATGAGCGACACCGCCACCGCTACGAATTTAATAATGCCTATCGGCTCCAGTTTTTGGAGTCTGGCTACCGGGTGAGCGGATCCTCCCCCGACAATCGCCTGGTCGAAATCATTGAACTGCCTGCCCATCCCTATTTCATTGCGGTTCAGTTTCACCCTGAGTTTCGGTCTCGCCCCAACCAGCCCCATCCGCTGTTTTTGGGTCTGATCGAGGCGGCCCTGGCCCGCAAAAGCCGTTCGGGATCGGTGCCCCTGCTGCTGCAAAAAGTCTAGGATCCAACCCTGGCACTGCCCACAGACAGATCTAGCCGCTGCTACAGACCTGGCTGCCGCTGGCGATGGGTTGCTGCTTGAGCCTTATGATTTTCTTGAGTCCTATTGGGTCAGCATTGTTTTATCACTGGTTTATTAATGGTTCCATCCTCCGTTCTGGCTCAATTAAAGGATCCCCCGCCTGTTTTTCAGGAGCGGGCCGAGTCTTGGCTACCCTTTGTCTGGCCGGTGCAGTTGGGATCCGATGGCATTGTCTGGGGGGCTGAGGATGCGGCGGATATCGACTGGGCTTTTGTGCTGCTGCAACTGAGGCTGCCTCACCCGCCAGTGCCTCGGGTGGAGCTGACGGATCCCGTCGGGGATTCGGAGCTGGATCTGATCGCCCGGATCCTGTGCTGGGCACTCAATCGGGTGGTGCAGGGGGTGATGATCGATCAGCGATTGCCTGAGTATGGTTACGCGGCTGCCGAGAGCCAAGCGGTGACCTTGAATGCTTTGCTGCGCCTAGCGGATCGGATCCCGGACTATGCTCAAGCCCTGCTGATGTTGGAACTGCTCTATCGCGGCATTGCCCCCACCGAACAGGCCAGGATTTTGCCGGTTTGTGGGCAGGATGTCACCAAGGCCGCCCATCAGATGAATACGATGTGCATTAATCCTGAGGATCCGGATCGGACTTTGTTGCAAGTCAAGCACATTGCCCTCAAGTTTTGCGGCAACCAAGAGGCTGCTTTGGCGACAAAGTTGCGGGTACAGCTTTCGGATGGTCGCAAAGTTTAGCCCATCTCTAAGCCAAGAGGGTTTTTAGCAGCCGGTCGGCTCCGAATCGCACCACATCATCGCAGGGGATCCCGGTCTGTTGTTGGGTGTCTTGGATCAGCTGGTGGGCCTCTTGGGGGTTGAGGTGATGGGTATTGAGGGCGATGGCCGCCACCGATGCAGCCTGAAACGCTCCCCCAGCTCTGGCTACGGTTTCATAGAGCTGAATCACCTCCGGCAAAGGGGGGATCCGCACCTGGTCACAGGGGGCATGGATATGGGTTTGTCCGGCTCGGTGGGCCAACACCATCCGCGTGGGTTGGGATCCCCGCATCAGGGGCAGGGTTGCGGTCGAGGCTGGGTTAAGCAAGGATCCCTGGCCCTCAATCCAGAGCACATCCGCGTGTGCCCCCAGCCGCAGCACCGCCTGCTCCACCGCCCCGCTGGCAAAATCCACCCGGATCGCATCCAACGGGATCCCCTGGCCCATGATCAAAATCCCCGTTTGCCCGGTGGCCAAAAACCCAGACCGCAAATCCTGTCGCAAGCTGGCCCGGTGAAGCTGTAGCCCCGCCGACATCTTGCCCACCCCCATATCAGTACCCACCATCAGGATCCGTTGACAGGTGAGCTGAGCCGCCAATCCTCTGCCCACTGTCAGTCCGGGGGGTTCTTGGCGGATATCCCAAATCCACTGGTCAGCCTGCAAAAAAGCTCCCAATTGCGGCATCAGGGGGGTGTGCAGGCCATTGGCCACCGAGAGGCCGGCTTTGACCGCCTGTTCGAGTTCTAATAGCAAGGGCTGAGACAGGGATCCCCCCGACGGAGCCAGTCCAATCACCACCACCTCCGGGTCATAGTGCAATGCCTCCGCCACAGATCCCACAATCGGGATTGGATGATGAGGCATCGGGATCCCGGTCAAGGCTGACAGGGACTGCCCCGCACACTCTGAGTCAATCACCGCCACGATGGGGTAATCGGCATAGCGCAATAAGGCCAGCCCTGTCTTACCGCTGAGGCCCCGGATCCCGCCGTGCAGCAAGATGGCCACCGGAGTATCGGCATGAAGGCAATGGGGGGGAGGGCTATCGAGGTGGGATCCCACAGACTTGGTCCAGAGGGGTTACAAGCTACTCTAACCAATCAATCCACAACCTAAACCCAACAATTTCTGTAAAACTCAGAACAAATCACTGATCAGCAGAGCTGTTAGCCAGAGCAGATGTGGACAGATCCTGAGCAAGATTGGGCAGAGTTGCTGGAGCGGGAACGACTGGATCCGGCGGATGTGGTGGCCTGGGGGCGGGATCTTGAGGGACAGTTGGTGTGGTTGGCAAAAGGCAATTCTGTCGCTGGGCTAGTGCATATTCTGGATCGGCATCAGGGTCACTTTGCTACGGTGGGAATCACAGCAGAAGAGCTACCAAATTTTTTGATCCTGGCTCTGCATCAAGGAGAGCAGGTGGGTGTTCAAGGCAGAGATCGAGCTGTTTACCGGGTTCGCTATCGTGAACAAGATTGGTATGTAGCCATTTCGGTTGGAGATAATGGGTTCATCCTCGGAGCCAATCCGTTTGGACAACGCAAGGTTAGACAGTTGTTGAGGAGGCAAAATGCCGCAGATACTCCGCCTTCAAGCTGAATATCAATGTTTCCCTCTGTTTCTTGATCCTGAAGACTTTGATGACTCTGCGTATCTGGATCCCTCGGCTCTGCCCCTGAGTGAAGAGCTGACCAGGGATATTCTCGCTTGGCAGCGGGTATTTAATGCCCAAATTGACCCTCAGGTTGGACAAAACAGTGGCTTCAAAACTGAGTCGGAGGAAAAAGCCTTTCACGCCCGTGGATTGGAATTAGCCCGCCGCCTCCAAGCAGAACTGGGATCCGAGTGTGAGGTCTATTACCAGCAAGAGCCTGTGTCTGTGGCGGTGGCTTGATCATGGCCAATACATCCCTCGGTCTGATCGAAACCCAAAGTTTTCCGGTGATTGTCAAAATTGCTGATGCCATGCTCAAATCCTCTGGGGTCAGCTTGATTGGGTTTGAAAAGGTTTCGGGAGGTTACTGCACGGCGGTGGTGCGGGGGGGGATCGCCGATGTGCGGATCGCCATTGATGCGGGGGTGGAGATGGCAGAAGGGTTTGGGCTGCCGGTGTCGAGCCTGGTGATCCCCCGTCCTCTGGCCAACCTAGAAGCGGTTTTGCCCATCAGCAACAAACTCTCAGAACTGGCTCAGCGCAATGGCTACAGCCGGGTCAGTCATCTGGCGGTGGGGCTGCTGGAGACCCGTGGCTTTCCGGCGATGGTGGGGGCTGCCGATATCATGATCAAAACCGCTGAGGTGGAGTTGGTGGCCTACGAGATCATCGGCAATGGGCTGTGTACTGCCATTATTCGGGGGACAGTGGCCAATGTTGCCATCGCCATTGATGCGGGTATGTATGAGGCCGAACGGATTGGCGAGCTGCACGCCATCGCCGTTATCCCGCGCCCCCTCGATGATCTGGAGCAGGCTCTGCCGGTGGCCAGTTGCTATATCGCGGATCCTGTGGTGATGCCTCTCACCCTGGAGCAGCCTGTCCCTGCCGAATTAGAAAAAGTGCAAACTAAAGAACAAAACGAACACTCCGACCGGATCCCGATCGTGATCGAGATGCCGCAGTATCAGCCCCCCGACTAGGATCCAATTCTCCATGCCAGAGGGGGTATGATGACTGTAAAGAAACATTGCAAAATTGAGCCATTGTAACCATGCAAAATGATCTGACAGATCGGGTGGTGGTGATCACCGGGGCCACGGGCGGGATTGGGCGAGCGGTGGTGCCCCTATTGGCGGAGCGAGGGGTCAAGCTAGTCTTGGCCAGTCGGCAGCCGGATCCTTTGGCTGAATTGGCCCAGTCCTATGCCGGTGCCATCGGGATCCCGACGGATGTGACGGATCCAGATCAGGTGGAGGCTCTATTTGAACAGGCTCAGGGGCAACTGGGGCGGGTGGATGTGCTGATCAATCTGGCGGGTCTGGGGATCCTGAAACAGGCCCATCAGCTCAGTCCTGCGGATCTCGATCAGATGGTGGATGTCAATCTCAAGGGTGGTTTTTATACCACACAGGCGGCGGCAACTCGGATGCGGGAGCAAAAGTCCGGACATATTCTCAATTTTCCGGGCATTTTAGGTCGGCACCCGATGGCGATGGCGGCGGGCTACTGTGCCTCCAAATTTGGGATCGTGGGTTTTAGCAAGTGCATGGCGGATGAGCTAAAGCGATTTGGGGTGCGATTCACCCTGTTTTATTTGGGTGGGGTGGATTCCCCCTTTTGGGACCATGTCAGTCTCAAGGTGCAGCGAGACAAAATGCTCAGCACCCAAACGGCAGCCGAGGCAATTTTGTTTGCTCTGACGCAGCCTCCGGAGGTGATCCCCAGTGAGGTGGTGTTGCAGCCGGAGAGTCATCAGTTTCTATAGATTTTTTAGATCTTGTTTTATAGATCTTGTCGATCAGAGCTTTTGTGGTGGTTATTGGTTGGGGTTAAGGGCTGGTTTGGCGACGGATCCAGACCGCCATCAACACCTTTTCTAGCTCCACCCAGACCAGCACCAAGGAGCTAAAGCCCAGGCAGATTAAAAGCTCCATTCCAGTCAGGGGTTGCAGTCCAAAAAATCGTTGCAGCACAGGGACATAGATCAGCGCCAGTTGCAAAAGCGTAGTCAACCCCACCGACCAGTAGAGATAGGGATTGGTCTTGGGAGCCAACGTGATCACCAGTCGGGAGCTGGAGCGGGCGGCCAAGGCGTGCCCCATCTGGGCCAGACAGAGCATCGTAAACACCATCGTCCGCCATTCGGCAAAATACGGCTCAATGGTTACCATCATGGCAATGGTGATCAGGGCAAATATGATCCCCACCCGCACCATATAGGATCCCAATCCTCTGGCAAAAATACTCTCCGTTGGGGGCACAGGCGGGATCTGCATAATGCCCTCTTCGGCGGGTTCCATCGCCAGGGCCAAAGCCGGCAAACCATCCGTGACCAGGTTCATCCAAAGGATTTGCAGCGTGGTTAGGGGCAGGCCCAGGCCCAAGAGGGGAGCCGAAGCCACCGTCAAAACCTCGCCGATATTACTGCCCAAAATATATTTGACAAAGCGGCGGATATTGCTGTAAACAATGCGGCCCTCTTCGATGGCAGCAATAATGGTGGCAAAGTTGTCATCGAGCAGCACCATATCGCTGGCCTCACGGCTGACATCGGTGCCCGTGATCCCCATGGCAATGCCGATATTGGCCTGTTTGATGGCGGGGGCATCGTTGACTCCATCTCCCGTCATGGCCACAAATTGATGTTGCTTTTGCAGAGCTTGGACGATCCAGAGCTTGTGTTCGGGGGCAACACGGGCATAGACATTGATCTCTCTGACCAGATCTTCTAAATACTGGGATCCCTTTTGGGTCAGGGTTTCCCCTTCGATCGCCACCTCCCCAACCTGGGCCAGATCCAGATCCTGGGCAATGGCTAGGGCGGTCAGTTTGTGGTCACCCGTGATCATGATCGGTCGGATCCCGGCTTGGCGGCAGCGACGGATCGCGTCTTTGACCTCCGGTCGGGCGGCATCCTGCATCCCCACTAGGCCCAGCCAGATCCACTGGTGCTGATTTTCAAACTGCTCTGGGTGACTGAGCTGCTCCGGATCCGGAGTCTGATCGAGTGCTGCGGTGGCAAATCCCAGCACCCGGATCCCGTTTTGAGCCATGCGGTTATTGGCCACCAGGATCTGATCCCGCTGGGCCGGAGTCAGGGGCTGAGGGATCCCGTCAATCGCCATCCACTGGCATTGGGCCAAAATCAGCTCTGGGGATCCTTTGCAAAACAAGGCACAGGGTGGGGAGGTGGAGAGGGCTTCGCCGAGGGGATTGATCATCACCGTCATCCGCTTGCGCTCGGAGGTAAAAGGGATTTCGCCACAGCGGGCAAATCGGGTTTTGAGCTGAGGCTGACTCAGACCCCCTTTGGCCCCCAGGGTCAGCAAGGCCCCCTCCGTCGGATCCCCCAAGATCTCCCATAGTCCGTCTGGGTTCTGTTGCAAAACCGCATCGTTACACAAGATCCCGGCGGTGATCAGCTTGGCCAGATCGCTGTGGTCTTGGGGGCTAACCGGGATCCCGTCTTTGAAAATCTGCCCGGTGGGGCTGTAGCCTGTGCCGGAGACGCTGTAGGATCCTGTGCCAGTTTCCACCGCCACCACCACCATCTTGTTTTCGGTCAGGGTGCCGGTTTTATCGGTGCAAATCGTGGTCACGGATCCGAGGGTTTCCACCGCAGGCAGCCGCCGGATCAGGGCCTTGCGCCGCACCATTCGCTGGGTGCCAATCGCCAGGGTCACCGTGATCACCGCTGGCAAGCCCTCCGGCACCACCGCCACCGCCATACTGAGAGAGACCGTCAATAACTCCCGCAGCGGATCCAGACTGCCGGCCCGGATCAATCCCCCCCCCACCACCACCGCCACCAAAGCCAGGGATCCGCTCACCAGGGTTTTGCCCAACTGATCCATGCGCAGTTGGAGGGGGGTGGGTTCGGTCTCGACGGCATTGAGCAGGCTGGCCACTTTGCCCAGCTCTGTGTGCATAGCTGTTTCGGTCACCACCATCAGGCCGCGCCCCTGCATCACTTCGGTGCCCTGATAGGCCATATTGAGCCGGTCCCCCAACGGGATCCCGCTGGATAGCTCCAGATCTGCCCGCTTCGAGATTGAGAGGGATTCTCCGGTCAAGGCTGCTTCTCGCACCTGCAAATTGACCGCCTCCCACAGCCGCCCATCCGCCGGAATCTGGATCCCGGTTTCCAATAACACCCAATCTCCGGGCACCAGCTCTGTGGCCCGAATCTGTTGCAGTTGCCCATCCCGCCGCACCGTTACCTGAGGGGAAGACAATTTTTGCAGGGCTGACAGGGCCTTTTCGGCCTGGGCCTCCTGCAGATAGCCCAGGATCCCGTTCAGCCCCACAATCAAAAAGATGGCAATGGCATCCTTGGGCCACTCCCCAGCGGCAAGTTCCAGATAGCCGGAGATGATCGCCACCGCAAACAGCATCAGCAGCATCACATTGCTGAACTGATCCAGGATCATGTCCCAGCGGCTGCGCCCCCCGCCCGCCAGCAACTGATTGGATCCGTAATGGGCTTGCCGATCTTGAACCTGCTGAGCAGTCAACCCCTGGGCTGGATCGGTTTGGAGGTGATCAGCAACAGCAGCGGCACTCAGACAATACCAAGGCAGATCAGCAGACACCGCTGGGGTAGACATAGAGCAGTGAGGCCAGATGCAAAAGTTCACCTCTGATCATACACAGACCCCCGCCTGGATTGGGATGGATTGGGATCCGGCTTACTGCCGCCGATGAACTTGAGTCACGGTGGCCTGATCCACCGGCACCACCAAAATCTCGCTCAGGTTAATGTGGCTGGGCACCGTTAGGCAGAACAAAACAATCTCAGCAATATCCACCGCCGTCAGAGGGGTGACCCCCTGATAGACCTGGGCCGCCCGCAGCCGATCCCCCCGAAAGCGCACCTCACTAAACTCCGTCTCCACCAAGCCCGGATCCACCTCACTAACCCGGATCGGTGTGCCCAATAGATCCTGCTTCATCCCCTGAGACAGTGCCCGCACCGCCGCCTTGGTTGCGCAGTAGACATTGCCGCCGGGATAGGTCTGATGGCCGGCAATGGATCCGATATTGACAATATGACCCCGATTGCGCTCCACCAAACCAGGGATCACCGCCCGCGACACATAGAGCAGTCCCTTGAGATTGGTATCGATCATCTGCTCCCAATCTTCGATCTGGCCTTCGTGCAGTTTGTCAAGTCCCCGGCTGAGACCAGCATTGTTGATCAAAATATCGATGGCTTGCCACTGCTCAGGCAACTGTTTAAGAGTATGGGCCACCTGCTGCGGATCCCGCACATCCAAAGCCAGTAGATGAGGCCGCTGTCCGTAGGCTTGCTCCAGATCCAAGGCCAACTGCTGCAGGCGATCCTGTCGTCGCGCCGCCAAAATCAACCTTGCCCCTGCTTCAGCCAAGAGGGCGGCACAGGCGGATCCAATTCCACTACTGGCCCCGGTCACCAGAGCAATTTGGCCTTCAAGATTTTGAATAAAAGATCTCATGGGTGTGCCCACAACTCCGCATCCAGTGTCCGCCCATTGTGGCAGCCTTGAGCGTCCCACCGCCCCCGCCAGTAAATCCTTGCCATATGGACTAGATCTCTAGCTCATGGCCAATCAATCATGACTGCTAGCTCGCAAGTCTGGTCAACAGGCGGATCCCAGCAGGTTTTGGAGCAGGAGTTGCTCGCATCGGCGGATCACCTCTTGGCGACTGGATAACCCCGTCAACCGTTCAATTTCAAGACCTTTTTTATACAAGATCAAGGTGGGTAATATCCGGATCTGCTGCTGATGGGCCCAAGCAAAATTGCTTTCCACATCCACTCGAATCACATTCAGGGATCCGGCCCACTCAATGGAGAGATGATCCATCACAGGATCAATCAGGCGACAGAGTCCGCACCAGGGGGCACCAACATTGACCAACACGAAGGGACTTGTGGTCAGAAGGGCGGGGTTAAAGGAAGCTACCTTGGTTTGCAAGATAAACCACTCCCGTGATAATTAAATGATTTTGTTTGGGATCATGCTATCAGGACAGCCCCAAGGCTGAGTGATTAACTTTGCAATAAGCAACGTAAAGATTGATAACAAAAATTAAGATCCCTTGTGAGCCTTATCTTAATTATTTCTTTAGCTTTTGCCAAGTCATACCAAGTTCAAATCCCAGCGCCGGATCCGATGGCCATGAGTCTCTTGGAGTCTAGATCTTAGCTGTATCAATAAGTTGAAAGATATTCAAAAAAAACACTGCCGTCTTAATAAGCACCAACAAGCCTTGTGCCACACGGGGATCCAGGTCAGGGCTGTAGGGTGAAGGTAGAGACTGTTTTCTGGCCCTAAATGTTTTCTGGCCCTAAA
>CAZODP010000003.1:2986-6686 GCA_964578595.1 uncultured bacterium | reverse complement strand
TGTTTTCTGGCCCTAAATGTTTTCTGGCCCTAAAACTGGGTGCTGGTTAGTAGCCCACAGCCCAGAGGATTGATTGACATCCCGCCCGATCTGCCTCGGAGCTGTAGATCGAAAGTTGTTTCCTGATTGGGGTCTCTGGGGTTTTACGAATCAAGACTGGATTAAGCTCTGAACCCGCTCGGCGATCCTGGCCGAAGACAGCACCACATTGAGCCGAACCTTATTGACTGGGTTATTAACTGGGTTGCTCTGGCTAGAGGGATCCACCCAGACTGGGACGGCCCATTGTCTGAGTTGCTGCCAGATCAGCCAGGTATCGGTGGCAGGCACCTCAAAGGTTTGTCGCTGGGGGTAGGATCCGGTGCTAGATGAGATGGACATGGCTCTTTTTGACAAATTAAATGCGTGTTGACAAAACAGGTGAATAACAAAAACTGAATCAAAGTTATTACCAAAGACTCGCAATAGCGATTTGGATAGCACTTTAACAGTCTCGCCGGTCAATTGCAAGAGATTCGCATCAATAGATTTGAACCCCTGCGGTGAACCCCCTAAAGCCATCGGATCCTCCGATCCGGTCATGGTTCCCGATGGGGGGAGATGCGACAATTAGAGCACCTGACTTTTTGCAGCAGCTCATGAGTACGATACAGGCCGACATCATCTCCTTGGGATCCACCGATATTCAGGTTAGCCCCCTGGGGATCGGCACCTGGGCTTGGGGGGATAGGCTATTTTGGGGCTACGGCAGCAGCTACGGCGACGCGGATCTGCAGCAGGTGTTTGCAGCCTGTGTGGAGGCGGGGATCAGCTTTTTTGATACCGCAGAAATCTATGGATCCGGTCAATCTGAGAAATTACTGGGATCCTTTGCGGCTGGCCATCAAGACGGAGCTTTGGATCCAGTGGTGATCGCCACCAAATTCATGCCGCTGCCGTGGCGATGGTCCTCCGACAGCCTCAAAAAAGCCTTGCGAGACAGCCTCCATCGCTTGGGTCGAGCTAGGGTTGACCTGTATCAGATCCATTGGCCGCTGCCGCCGATCTCGCTGGAGGTCTGGGCCAATGCGTTGGGGGATGCCGTTGATGCGGGCCTGACCCGAGCCGTGGGGGTGTCTAACTACAGCCCCAGCCAAATGCGCCGCAGCCATGTCACGTTGCGAGCACGGGGGATCCCGCTGGCCTCCAATCAAGTGCAGTACAGCCTGCTGTGCCGGGATCCAGAGCGCAATGGCCTGTTGGACACCTGCCAGGAGCTGGGCATCACCCTGATCGCCTATAGCCCGCTGGGGATGGGATTACTGACGGGCAAATACAGCCCCACCAATCCGCCCTCTGGGGCACGGGGGCTGACCATGCGCAATCCATTGGCGGCGGTGCAACCGTTGGTGGCTCTGCTCAAGGAGATCGGGCAGGCTCGGGAGGGCAAAACCCCAGCGCAAGTGGCTCTCAATTGGGTCATGTGCAAGGGGGCACTGCCCATCCCAGGGGCCAAGACGCTGCGGCAGGCCCAAGACAATGCCGGATCCTTGGGCTGGCGACTGACCTCAGCCGAGGTGGCGGCCCTTGATCAAGTCAGCGATCAGTGCGGGTTCTAGCCCAATCAGGATCCCCCCATCTGGTCTGGAGATGTGATCGGGATCCTTGCTGGAGAGCCTGAACTGTGGCAAGCTTTGGGGCCTAGATAACTCACCTCTGTCCTGACCTCTGTGCGGATGCGGATCCCTAGCCCATCTCTGGCGAAATAATCCAATCACAAATCCAATAATTTGAATAATTTGATGGTGTTTGCGGACTCACACAATGCAACCTATTCAGGCGGTACGGGGAACACGGGATATTTTGCCGGCAGAGTCGGATCTGTGGCAACGGATCGAGGCGACAGCACGGCAGCACCTACAGCGGGCGGGCTATCGGGAGATTCGCACCCCCATTTTTGAAGTGACGGAGCTGTTTGCGCGTGGCATTGGCAGTGCCACCGATGTGGTGGGCAAAGAGATGTATTCCTTTACCACCCGGGGGGATGTGGAGATTGCCTTGCGGCCCGAAAATACAGCGGGGGTGGTGCGGGCCTACATTCAGCATGGCTTGCAGGCGGCGGGGGATGTGCAGCGGCTCTGGTACACCGGCCCCATGTTTCGCTATGAGCGACCTCAGGCGGGGCGGCAGCGGCAATTTCACCAACTGGGGCTGGAGCTGTTGGGTAGCTCCGATCCACGGGCGGATGCGGAGGCTATTGCCCTGGGGTGGGAGGTGCTGGGTCAGCTTGGCCTCAAGGATCTGGTCTTGCTGCTCAATTCAGTCGGGGATCCGATGGATCGGCAGGTCTATCGAACCGCACTGGTTGATTTTTTAACCCCTTTCCAAGGGGAGCTGGATCCGGATTCTCAAGATCGGCTCAGCCGCAATCCGCTGCGGATCTTGGATAGCAAGGATCCCCGTACTGGCGAGATTGTCGCGGATGCCCCCAAGTTGCTAGATAGCCTCGGATCCCAATCCCGGCAGCGGTTTGAGCAGGTGCAGGCTCACCTGAGTGATTTGGGGATCCCCTTTTTGATCGATCATCGGCTGGTGCGGGGGCTGGACTACTATACCCATACCGCCTTTGAGATTCAGTCGGATCAGTTGGGTGCCCAAAGCACCGTCTGTGGGGGAGGTCGCTATGATGGCTTGGTGCAAGAACTGGGGGGATCCCAAACCCCGGCAGTGGGCTGGGCTATGGGCCTAGAGCGGCTGGTGTTGGTGTTGCAATCTCTCTCGGTGGAGATGGATCAGAGCAGCACAGAGGTCTATATGATCTCAAGAGGGGCAGCGGCGGAGGCTCAGGCCCTTCAGTTGGCCCATCAACTGCGGCAAGCGGGGATCCCGACGGTGGTGGACTTGAGTGGGAGTGCCTTTGGCAAGCAATTCAAACGAGCCGATCGCTATCGGGCCACCTGGGGGGTGATTGTGGGGGAGGCGGAGGCGGAGAGCCGGACAGTACAGCTCAAAAATCTTCAAACCGGCCACCAACAGACGCTGCCCCAAGCGGATCTGCTCCAGACTTTGACCACTGTTTTGCAAGCGGCTCAGCGGGAGATACAGCGATGATGGACTTTTGGGTGCGTGCGGACGGACAGGATCAATGGCAGGCGGTGCCCCATGAGGGGGGGATCCTGGATCCCGGACTCTACACCGTGATCGCCCGCTCGCCCCAGCCCCACTTCACCATCACAGTGGACATCCATCACCTCCAACCCGGGGATCCGAGTCCAATTCAGCAGCCCAAAGGGGGGGTGTCGCCCACATTACACGAGCGTCGCTCCATTCGCACCAATGATGAGGGGGTCGGGGTAATCTTGCCCAACCACGATCTGACCCCCGGCATCTGGGAGTTTCATTGCCATGATGCGGATCTGATCGCTGAGTTGTTCGGGGATGCCCGCTCGGATGTCCTGCGGCTCTCCGTTTCTGGGGATCCCAACCTCAGGACTGCACCCGAAGCAGATCAAGATTCTGAGGATGAAACCCCTAAAATTACTGAACCTGAAATCACCGAAATTGAAAAGGATCCTGAGGCTATCACTCAGAGGGAAGGGGAAGCTAAACCCGATCAAGCGGAACAGCCCGCCCCGACCCCAACGGATCCCTTTGATGATGTAGATGATGCCTGGGATCCAGATCAATTGGATGCCTTGGCCCAACGGAATGCTGGTGTGCC
>CAZODP010000003.1:0-2886 GCA_964578595.1 uncultured bacterium | reverse complement strand
CCTGCTGATCTTGGGCCTGCTGATCTTGGACTAGAACCCGTGCCCTTTACCCTGCTGCACAGTCAATTACAGGGGGATCCGGGGGAAGTGGTGGTGTTGACGGGGCGGATTGGTGGCCCTGGAGATATGGAGGCGCGGGTCTATGCCGGTGGCGAGGTGGTCTACGAGAGCCAGCGCACCATTCAGTTTCCACCCGATGCCCGCACGGCCGTGTTTAGTCTGCCGATCCCATTGCCCGCCACCCCCTGGCCGCAGAATTTGGTGGGAACGCTGATGTTGCAGCCCACCAGTGCCCAATTGCCCACCAGTGTCAGCTTTACCATCGCCCGCCGCACCCCCCCCGCCCCAGAGCCAGAGGTGGATCCGATGGTGAGTCCATTGGCCAGAGCCAATCGCAATAGCCTCAGCGATCCCTTATCCAGCCGTTCGGCCCAAAGTGCTCCCCTCCATTTGGGACGCGAGGCGGCCCCCTATCTGAGCGGACTGACAGCGGATCCTGCTGTGGCCCCAACCCCTGTTGTTAGCTATCCTGACCCGAATCTCATGCCCCAAACAGCCCAGCCCTCTGATGGTCTCCAATCCGATATTCTCCAAGTTGAGGACACCAATCCCCGCACCCTCAAGCGACTGCTGCGGTTTTGTCAGCCCACGACCCATGAGAGCAGCATTAATGAGACCCCTGCCGAGGAAATCCCTGCCAAGGAAATCCCTGCCAAGGCAACAGTGGATCCTCCCCAGCCCATCAGTCCAGAAACTCAAACCCCAGAAGCTCAAAGATCTGAAGTCCAAAACCTAGAACCTGCTAAGCCGGATCTCACCCCAGACCCTTCGCCGCCAGACCTGCCGCAGCTAGAGCAATCTCGGCCTCTGGCTCAAGAGCGGCAACCCTGGGTTGAATCTGCCCCTGAATTGCCAACTCCCAAAGCCAAGGCTGCACCAGCACCTGAACCAGCCCAAGACAGGCAAGACAAGAGGGAGAACGCAGTCGCGATGGATCCTCGACCCTTACCCGTGATGCACCCTTTTCAGGAGGTGGCCTCAGGATCTTTGCCCAAGCCTGATCTGGAGGTGCCGCTACAAATCCGGGCGGGTGAAACCTTCGATATCAAGCTCCGGCTCACTTGCGAGGCTCCTCCCCCTTGGATCAAGTTCCGAATCCGAAACGGCCAAAATAAATCCATTGCCGATGGCCCCCGCTGTCTGATCGACTACTCTCAAACCGGAGACAACAGTTGGCAGACCCTGACTCGCCTCACCATTCCCCACGGGATCCCGGAGTTGTGGTTTGAGGCTTGGGTGATCAGTCGCGATCTGAATCACGAAGGATCCCGTGTTGTGGTGCAGCGTACGGTTCGAGATTAAATCCCGCCAAACAAACGAAAAAATTGGGTCTGTCAAAATGGGGTTGGCCGGATCCCCCTCAAGATCAAGTGTGCATCCGGATCCGCAAGGCTTTATGCTCATAGGCGAGATGGGCACTGATGGATGGAATGAGGATCTATGATTTCCTATGACGATCTGACCCCTGAGCAGCGGCAACTTTATATTCAAGCCTTGGTGGCGATGGCGCGGGCTGATGGTGCGGTGGACGAGCAGGAAGCGGTTTTTTTGGCGGATATCGCGGCGGGTTGTGGCGTCAGTGAGGAGGCTTTGCAGGGCTACCTCAAAGGGGAGAGCCTGGATCCGGCTCAAGTTCCACCTCTGCGCAATCCGGTGGGGGCACTGATTCTGCGGGATGCGGCGGCCATGGCGGTGGTTAATAATATGCTGACCGAGGCCGAAGAAGCTCTGCTCAACAGCATCGGATCCGGGCTGGGCTTTTCTGCCGACGAGATTGAGGAGTTTCTGAACTGGAGCTTTATGGGGATGCAGTGGCAGCAGATGGCGATCCGATTGCTGGAACAGTATAGCTAATCTCTTAATCCCTTGATGCACTCAGGCTATGGCCGATCAATCCGGCGTGATCACCATTTTGGGCACCGGGATCTGGGGATCCACCTTGTCGCAATTGGCGGTTGAGCGGGGGCATCAGGTGCGCTGCTGGAATCGTCAACTGGGTCTAGCTGCCATTTCAGAGTTAGTGACCGGATCCGATCTGGTGATCTCGGCGGTGGCGATGGCGGGGGTGCCCACAGTGGCGGCGGTGCTGGGGCAGTTTGCCCCTCAGATCCCCTTGGTCAGCGCCACCAAGGGACTGGATCCGATCACCCTGGGCACCCCCACCCAACTCTGGCAAGCCCACCGCCCCCACAGTCCAGTGGCGGTGCTGAGTGGCCCCAATCTGGCCAAAGAGATCCAGCAGGGCTTACCCGCGGCAGCGGTGGTGGCCGCCCAGGATCCAGCCGTGGCCACCCAAGTGCAGCAGCTTTTGTCCTCGCGGCGGTTTCGGCTCTATACCCACTCCGATCCGATTGGGGTGGAACTGGGGGGGATCCTCAAAAATGTTTTTGCCATTGCCACCGGAGTCTGTGATGGGTTAGAGCTGGGATCCAATGCCAAGGCTGCGCTGATCACCCGGAGCTTACGGGAGATGATCCGGTTTGGGATCCAGCGGGGGGCACAGCCCGAAACCTTTAGTGGCCTGTCGGGATTGGGGGATCTGTTGGCCACCTGCAATAGCCCCCTCAGCCGCAATTATCGGGTGGGTTTTGGGCTGGGGCAACAGCGGTCGCTGGCCAGCATTTTGGCCCAGATTGAGGGCACCGCTGAAGGGGTAACTACCGCTCCTGTGGTGGTGGCTTTGGCCCATCAAGCGGGGATCCTGATGCCCATCTGCGAGCAGGTCAATCAAGTGCTGCTGGGGCAGGCTACCCCCCAAGAGGCCCTACTGGCCCTAGTCCAGCGGGATCCTAAGCCGGAATGGCTGGATACTTAGGAAGATGCCAT
>CAZODP010000002.1:87131-94645 GCA_964578595.1 uncultured bacterium | reverse complement strand
GGCGGGGTCAACTGGATCCCTTGTTGCAAGCTGCTGCCCCCAGTCATTGACCGTAAATCCAGTCACTGACCTCAACTCATCCCCCTTTTGTTAACCAGCCATGAGTGACACCATTTTTGGCAAGATCATCCGAAAAGAGATTCCCGCCCAGATCGTCTACGAAGATGACGAGGTACTGGCCTTTAGGGATATCCAGCCCCAGGCACCGGTTCACATTTTGGTGATTCCCAAGCAGCCGATTGCTCAGCTCAGCCAAGCCACAGAAGCGAATCAGGCTCTTCTGGGAAAGCTGGTCATGACAGCGCGGCGGGTGGCAACAGCAGCAGGTCTGGACGAGAAGGGCTACCGTCTGGTGATCAATAATGGCGAGGATGGGGGCCAGACGGTCTATCATCTGCACCTGCATATCTTGGGTGGACGTAGGATGGAGTGGCCCCCGGGCTAGATAGGGGATCCCGTCCAGTTATGCCTGACTTCTCGCTTGAGCAGATTCGACAGCATCGTCTCTTTGCAACCCTCGATGATGAAGAGTGGACAGAGGTACTGATTCATCTGCGACCACAACAGTTTCGGGCGGCAGATATTATTTTTGTGGAGGGGGATCCGGCTCAAGGGTTGTACGTGATCCTATCGGGTCAGGTGGAGCTGCGGCGGCCCTACACCCGATTTGCGGGGGACTATCAATTGGCTCTGTTGGGGGCAGGACACTTGTTTGGGGAAGGAGAGCTGGTGCTGAGGCGGCGGCGCACCTACACGGCGGTTTGTTTGGCGGGGAGCAGTATTGCGGTTTTGTCAGATGCCATGCTTGAGCAATTGCCAGCCGGAATTCAGCTCAAACTCTTGCGGGCTTGGGGAGCTATTCTCAGCGAGCAGTTGCACTGGCGGGAGCAGATGATGGCCGACCTGCTAGAACAACAGGGATCCGAGGCAGCAGCCACACTAATGGCAAATCTCCACCGACAGATCAACCATTGATGGGATTGAATGTTGATAGAGATTTGATAGAGATAAAAAGATAGACACAAAAAATGAGTTAGAAGCGGGTGGACGGAATCGAACCGACAACAACAGTTTGGAAGACTGTAGTTTTACCATTAAACTACACCCGCAACCTGGCAATTTAGGCAATTTACAGGGATCCCAAGTCTAAGCCCTAATGTCCACCAGAGCAAGATACTTTGACCTTTTAGCCAAAGTGCTCAACCCAGAGTGCCTGAGACCCAGAGATAGACACCAGAGAACCAGAGATAACGGATGAGCGTCTACTCTAGGGAACTGACATTACTTTTGGCCACTTTTACCCAACCCATCTACCCATGACTGTCCTTGATTCAGGATCCACCACCGCCCTGCAACCACGCCCCCAAAAGTTGCTGGTGATGGTCTTGCTTGGGATCCTGGTGGCAGCAGGTCTGGGGTTAGGGGCTGCCTATGGTTGGAGACAAGGGATCTTGCTTTTACTGGGCAGCTTGTTTGGGCTGACACTTTATCACGCTGGTTTTGGCTTTGCATCTTCTTATCGCAAGCTGTTTGTGTATGGGGAGGTGCGGGGAGTTTTGGCCCAGATGGTGATGCTAGCGGTGGTGACGCTCCTGTTCGCGCCTTTTTTGGTGCGGGGAACTTTTGCAGGATCCATCGCTCCGGTGGCGGTGCAGGCGGTGATTGGGGCTTTGATGTTTGGGATAGGGATGCAATTGGGCAGTGGCTGTGCCTGCGGAACCCTCTATGCCATTGGGGGCGGTAGCTCGATGATGCTGCTGACATTGCTCACCTTTGGGATCGGATCCTTTTGGGCCAGCTTGACAGGATCTATTTGGCGTCAACTGCCTCGGATCCCGCCGATTGTATTGGCCACATGGCTGGGCTGGGGCGGGGTTGGGATCCAGTTGGGGGTGATCGGGTTGTGTGCTTGGGGCCTATGGGGGTGGGGCCGCCGCCAAGGGGAGGTGATGCCGGGTTGGCAGATGCAGTGGCGGTCGTGGGTCTGTGGGCCGTGGTCTCTGCTCACAGGCGGGGTGGCTCTGGCGGTGTTGAATGGGCTGACGTTGCTGGTGGCGGGTCGGCCCTGGGGGGTGACGTGGGGGTTTACCCTCTGGACGGCCAAAATCGCCCGCACCCTGGGCTGGGATCCTGATAGCAGTCTGTTTTGGATCCAGGATTTTCAGCGCATGGCTCTGGAGAGCAGTGTTGGAGAAGATATCACCTCCGTGATGAATATCGGCATTGTGGTAGGGGCATCATTGGCGGCAGCACTGGCGGGGCGAATGTCGGTGCGCCGTCCTCCCTCTCGACGGGGGGTGATAGCAGCTCTGATGGGCGGAATCCTGATGGGCTATGGAGCCAGCTTGGCCTATGGCTGCAATGTGGGAGCCTACTTTAGTGGCATCGCCTCCACCAGTTTGCATGGCTGGTTGTGGATTGTTTTTGCTCTGGTCGGCAGCGCGATTGGGGTGCGGCTCCGCCCCTGGTTTCACCTGAGCAATTAGTCAGTAGCAATCAGTCAGTTAGTCAGCGATTGACTTAAATTAACTGACTTAAATTAACTGAATGAGAGCTTGAGTTCCCAAAAACTAGCGAGAGTCAGCAGTTCGGTAGCAATCTCGGCCCGACTGTTTGGCCTGGTACATGGCATCATCCGCCAGTGAGACAAAGTGCTCTAGGGTCATGGGTTCTCGATACTCCGCTACGCCAATGCTGACGCTGAGATCAATCACTTGACGGGATCCCTCTGCGGCCAGAGTCAACGCTCGCACCATCTCCAGGATCCGTGTAGCCATCTCTTGAGCTTCCGAAAGTTGTGTTTCAGGCAATAAAATCGCAAACTCCTCGCCCCCAACTCGGCCCACCCGATCGCCATTGCGGATGTTCTGGATCAGGGTTTGGGCAAATGTAGCCAGGATTTGATCTCCCATCAGATGTCCAAATTGGTCGTTGACCTGCTTAAAGTGGTCAAGGTCAAGCACCATCAGGCTGAGCGGGCGGCGGTAGCGGAGGGTTTTCCGGATCTCTGTCAGGGCCGTCTGATAAAAGGTCTGGTGATTGAGCAGCCCGGTTAGAGAATCAGTCCGGGATAGCTCCAGCAATCTCGCTTCAGTCCGCTTTTGCTCCGTGATATCGGTAAAGGTGCGGACAAACCCTCCTATGGGAAGTGGCCCATTCTGGGTCAGAGGGTTGTGGCTGAGTTGGATCCAGCGCAATTCGCCATTGATCTGTTGCGAAAACTGCGCCTCAAAGGGATCCTGGCGATCCAGCTCCGCTAGAACCTGTCTGTGCAATGCCTCGCTTTGGCCGGTTTGTTGCACCCAGGTTTTGATCACCTCCCGAAAGTCTCCCCCAATGGTGTAAGTACCGGAAGCCAAACCCATCAGCGGCTCCGCCACCCTGTTAAAAGCCAGGATCCGGTAGTCGGCCCCCACCACGGCGATCCCCTGGGGGATATGCTCAAGAACAAGCTCCAGAACGGTGTTGGGGTTAGCAAAGAGGGCCTGGTCGTACTGAACTCGTGGCTCTTCTGTGCTCATGACTGCTGTGAGTTGGCGCAACATTGATGTAGCTATAACACCTTAATGGTACAACCGTAACCATTAATCTTCCTTATGGCGATATTTTTGCGGATAACTTTAGATTTATTCGTTACTCATAGATCCTGAGACTAGCGGGTATGGCTATGATCAGTGGCGAGTAAGATGGCCTGTAGCCAAGCTGGAGGATCCCTACTGATGAAAGATTTGGCTATCCAGGTTGAGATAACGGAGACAACTGACACCCCAGCAGAGGCTAAGAGCCGCCCACGAGCCTGTTTCCACCTGGCTTTTCCGGTGGGGGATATTGCGGGGGCCAAGGTTTTTTATGGGGAAGGGCTGGGCTGTGGGGTGGGACGAGAGACCTCAGCGTCCGTGATCTTCAACTTGTACGGACATCAATTGGTGGCCCATGTGAGCCGGGATCCGATTGTCTCTCAAAAGGGTATTTATCCCCGCCACTTCGGGTTAATTTTTGACAATTTGCAAGACTGGGAGCGTTTGCAGCAACGGGCACAGCAGCGAGGATTGACCTTTTATCAGGATCCCAAATGGCGATTTGTGGAGACCCCTTTGGAGCACGCCACCTTTTTTTTGCAGGATCCGTTTCAAAATTTGCTGGAGTTTAAGTTTTATTGCCATGCCAGTGCCATTTTTGGGCAGCAGGATTGGAAACAAATTGGGGATCCCCCTCAACAGTAGGATCCTGGTTTGATCAACCCTCAGCTATCAGAAAAAACTATTAGAAAAATCGAAACCGGCGGGCGGCAAATCCGCAGATCCCCAGCAGCTTCAGTCCTTCCTGCACATGGGCAATGTTGGAGCGACCATAAAGTCGTGGGTAATAGCGCACCGGAATATCCATAATTTTGAGATTTTGCTTGACTGCCCCCAAGAGCAAATCAAAATCCCCAAACGGATCAAAATCCCCAAACAAATGTCGATGGGCGGCGATGGCCAGATAGTCCTGGCGCCACAAGACTTTGGTGCCACAGAGGGAATCTTTGATTCGGATCCCTAAGATATAGGACAGCAATGCGGCAAAAAAACGGTTGGCCCAGCGATTGAGTCCCGGCATGGTTGTCTGTGAGAGGGGATAGACCAAGCGGCAGCCGTTGGCCAGATCACAGCGACCGGAGGCCACGGCCCCAAAAAACTTGGGCATATCCTCGGCTTTGACGGTCAGATCCGCATCCAAAATCATCAGGATATCGCCACTAGCCTGCTCGAATCCCAGGCGCACAGCATCCCCTTTGCCCCGACCGGACTGCTGCAACAGCTTGATATCCCGCTGCCCGGCCAGTAAAGTTTGCACCCGCTGCATTGTGATCCAAGTGTCGTCGCTGGAGTGCCCCTCCACAAAAATGATCTCGGTATGGGATCCCATCTCCGGCAGGGTTTGCACACACCGCAGGATATTGCCAGCCTCATTGCGAGCCGGGATCACCACGGAGACTGAGGGTTGCAGGGCAGGATCTGGAGGCAATTCAGCCAGCGGTTGCAAACGAGCCACCAGATACTCCGTCACGCAGAGGGCATTGATCCCCGGCAGCGGAGCCAGCCAGCGGTTAACCAGAGTCGAAATCAGCGGGATCCGGCGGGGCAGCAACAGCCGTTTGCCCCCTTTGATGGTCTCAAACCCCGCCAGCTCCAGTAGATTACTGACATCTTGCCGTGAGAGCCAATTGGCTTCGGGTAGAGGCATGCGCTGACCCAATCCAGAGGCCACCGCCAGGATCGGCTCCCAAATCGGATTGTGATAGGTGATGACCAAGCGAGTCTGGGATCCACAGAGGGGCCGCAACCGCTCTAGCACCCCCTGCACATCCTTGAGTCCACCGATCAAATTGCTCAGGATCACCACATCAAACGGCTGTTGGGTCTGCCATGCCTCGATGCCCAGCCCCTGCCAACTCAGCTCCTCAACCTCCTGTACCCGAAACTGGAGATGGGGGAATTGCTCCTGAGCCACCGCCACCACCGCCGGATCCCGGTCGATGCCCACCCCAAAAGCAGGCTCTACTTGATTCAGGAGGATTCCTGTGCCAGAACCAACCTCCAACACCCGTAATCCTGATGGAATCAGCCAGCGATGGAGGCAATCGAGGTCTTGGTAGTAAAGGCGATTTTTCTGCCGCCAGTGGTGCAAAGGAAAAGAGGATCCCACAGGTCACCCATGATCAGGTCATGCAAATCATAGAGCAGGGATCCCTCATCCCTTGCGCTTAATATCCCGGGCCATGTTGCGGAACATATCCATCTCGGATCCTGAACGTCGTCGCTCAGTCACCGTTGGGGTGGCCGGGGTCGCCGTTTCAGGGGGGGCAGAGTCCGGTTGAGCCTTCTCCTCTGGTTTGAGATCTGACTTGAGGGCCATGCCACGCTCTTCTCGGATCCGTTTTTCTTTGGCGGAGATTTCTTCGATCACCTCCATTTTGCCCCCCATAAAGGTCTTGCGGACGGCCTTGGGAGTGCGCATATAGTCGATGTTGCCAAGGGTCTGGGCCTCATCGGGATCCAGGTAAAACGCTTGAGACTCGCGCTTGGGTTTGGCCGGCTTGGGATCCGGCTGCTGGGATCCAGATGGGCCGCGCCGCAAAAACCGCTGAAGAAAACCACTCATGTGAAAACCGCCTGCCAGGGTGAAGGAAACCATAACATTTTGTAACTCCCCCTCAGGATAGCGAAAAATGTCCCCTCAACAGGTGTCTCGGTCACTGAAGCTCCGGGCTAACAACTAGCTCCGGGCCAACAACTAGATACGGGCCAACAACTACAACTAGACGCCAGCCATGAGAATCGAGCAACCGGAGAGCCATGGTTAGCAGCGATTGATCAGCCGCTTAGCAAACTTTGTCTAGGCCAGGGATCCCTACTGATAGATATTGGCGGCTTTGAGCATGTGGTAGGTGATCAGCAGTTGAGTCAGGGCCAAAGGATAGCTCTGCAAGACCTCGCCGGTGGTGCCCACCACTTTGCCGATGCCGGGATTGCCATCGAGTGAGCAAAACTGTCCCAGATAGGGCACCTCAGAACACATTGCCCGCTCCAGATCCAGCACTTGCTCGGCAGTGGCCAGCCCATCGACTTCGAGCACATCCACCGGTTTACCCATATCTCGATCCAGTTCTAGTCGCACCGCCGATCCGCGTGCCCCCTCCAGCAGCACACTCAGATCCGGATGAGGAATGGTGGGTCGCAGCACCAGCCGCACATTCAACAACAGATCATCCTGCTCGGATCCATTGGGCGGTGGATAAAAACTCACCACCACATCCGCCCACTGCCGCTGGGGACGAATAAAGGCATCCGAATCGGTCTCTCGCTTGCGAAGCTGATCGATCACCTGCTCTGGGGTGTAGCCCCGCTTCGCGGTGTCCCGTTTGATCTTCCAGTTGGTGCGCAGGTGTTCGGGAGGAGCCAAATAAACTTTGACATCATAGCTATCCCGCATACCGCGAGTGGCGTAGCCCAGCAATCCCTCCACAATCACAAATCGATGGGGTTTGACATACTCCGGCGGATCAAACATGCCCGTGCTGTGGTTGTAGATCGGCTTGAGGATGGGCTGGCCTGTGCGCAACAGACTGAGATGCTGCTGAATGATATCGAGATAATTACAGTCGGGATGAAGAGCCGATAGGCCTAGCTCAGCTCGCTGTTTGCGGTCGTAGCGGTGATAATCGTCGGTGCAGATCACCGTCACTTGGTCGGATCCCAATGCCTGAGCAATGCCACGGGTGAGGGTGGTTTTGCCAGCGGCACTATCTCCCACAATGCCAAGAATAATCGGGCGAGTCACCATAGACATTACTCAATATGAATGATAAGACCGGATCCCATTGTTTTCCACAATACCAGACTCAAGATACTGAAGTGGCTTGAGTTCAACCGTTCATCCCGTACAGAAGTTTTGGCCGGATAGACATTTTCACCGGACAGACATTTTCACTGGACAGGGATTTTTGGTGCCATAACGGGTCAAGTTGTCAA
>CAZODP010000002.1:81265-87031 GCA_964578595.1 uncultured bacterium | reverse complement strand
ACAGACATTTTCACTGGACAGGGATTTTTGGTGCCATAACGGGTCAAGTTGTCAAGATGCTTATCTGAGCCGATTCAGATCACCTGCTCGAAACCGACTATTTTTCTGACTCAGACTGCGGTATTGATCAAGGGGGTTGGGCTTGATCTGTTGGGGATCCATAGAAGGCTTTTGACCGGGTAGAAAATCCTGGCTTGTGAGGCCCAAAAGCTAGCCCATCGGTCATGCTTGAGAGGGTGAGGAGGGAGAGGAGTGCCATGACCATAGTGGGTGTAACGGTATTGGGCATAACAGCCTTGGATTTAGCTGTTTTGGATTTGACAGCTTTGAAATGGGGCTTAGCTCGACTGGGGGGGCTGACCATGTCCGGGATCCTTGTCTTGGCTGCGCCGGTTTTGGCCCAGTCCAATCCTGACCCAGGGGCTGATCCCGGCCAAGTGGGCTTACCCAATGGAGAGATTGACACACCTCCCTTACCCCCAGCTCTGGTGGTGCCTGCGGATCCGCCGATGGTGTCTCCTGTTTTAGTCCCGGAGCTGCCGGGATCCGCGGCTGATTTGCGGGTGCCCCAGGATCCTTTGGAGGTGAGGATTAATGCCCGCCAAAGTTTGAGTTTAGAGCAGGCTTTGGCCCTAGCGGTGGCAAATAATCCGGATGTGCAGCTGGCCCAGTTGCAGATTGATCGCGCTCAGGTGGAGGTGGATCGCGCCCAGATCAGCTTTGCCCCCTCCTTGTCTAGCAATGGTCGCGTGGCCTACTCTCGCTCTCCTAATCTGAGCGAATTTGGGGGCGATGATTCTTTTAACTTGACCGGGACATTAATTCAGTTGGATTACACCTTTTTGGATAGCGGGCGGCGAGACAGCACATTGGGAGCGGCTCAGGAGCGATTGGCAATCGCTCAGCTCCAGCGGCAGCAGGTGGAGCAATCCCTCAGATTGTCGGTAGCCAGTGCCTATTACGACCTGCAGGCGGCGGATGCGCGGGTGGCCATCAATCTGGCGGCAGTGGAAAACTCTGAGGCCAGTTTGCGGGATGCTCATGCCCGAGAACGAGCAGGCTTGGGTACCCGATTTGATGTGTTGCAGGCGGAAACCGAGCTGGCCAATAACCGCCAACAATTGATCGGATCCCAAAATCAGCAGCAACAGCGGCGGCGTGCCCTAGCGGAATTACTCAACCTAGAGAATCCAACTGATGTGACTGCAATTGATCCGATTGAACCCTCTGGGACTTGGGATCTGAGCCTGGAAGACACCATTGTGATGGCCTTCGACAATCGGCCTGAGTTTGAACTGGAGCGGCGCAACTTTGATTTGGCAATGCGGCAATCTGAAGGGGCACTGGCCAGCACTGGCCCGATTGTCAGCGGCTTTGCTTCGATTGATTTTGGCTCGAACTTAGAGGACGACTTTCGCAGTGATCTGGGCTACGCCGCCGGAGCTACCGTCAATATCCCCTGGTTTGATGGCGGGGATGCTCGCGCCCAAGCCCGTGCTTTTGCCATTGATGAACAGATCGCAGCCCGCAATTTTGAACAAACCCGCAATCAGATCCAGCGCAGTGTTCAGGATGCTTTTTTGGATCTCAGCTCCAGCCGTGAGCAGATCGACTCGGCCAAGACTGCGATTGCCTCCGCCCAAGAAAGCCTGCGTCTGGCACGATTGCGGTTCCAAGCGGGGGTAGGCACCCAGACTGAGGTGATCAATGCCGAATCGGCCCTGACCACAGCTCGGGGTAATTTGTCTGATGCCATCATCACCTACAACCGCTCTTTGGTGCTGCTGCGACGGGCCGTGAACGATCTGTAACCCTAAGTTGTGGGATAAATGTCTGATACAGCGTTTTCCACTCAGGCGAGATACCTCTAGTTCATGGCTGGTCAGGATCCTGGCTTAGGTCTGTACCTCACGGGACTTAGAAACGCTGTAATCAGTGCTGACGTTAAAGTCAGAGCCGGCAGCAAAATCATCTTGAGCCATTTCTCAAATTAGTAAAATTAGCAAAATCGGGATGACAGGATTCGAACCTGCGGCATCCTGCTCCCAAAGCAGGCGCGCTACCAAGCTGCGCTACATCCCGGATCTGATCAAACAAGTAATCAAATTAGATTTGTAGTATACCAGCAAGGGCTAGCTTGAGGCTAGGAGATCTTTAGACTGGCGTACCGTCTCAAAAAAGTGGTGGACGTTACTCTCAGGCGTGGTCTGATGGATCCCGTGGCCCAGGTTCATGATATGCCCGGTGGGGCCAGCCTTGCGGATCACATCTAGCGTCCGTTCTCGAATCAGGTCAGGGGATCCCAGCAACACCAGCGGATCCAGATTGCCCTGCACAGGCATGGTGGATCCCAGCCGTTGGCGAGCTGCGGCCATATCGCTCATCCAGTCCAGACTGATCAAGTCCACCCCCGAACGGGACAACCGTTCTAGCAAGCCAGCACTGCCGTTGATATAGAGCACCAGGGGAGTGTCAGGATGAACTTTTTTGACCTGATCCACAATCGAACGCTCGTAGGGCAAGGCCCAGGTTTCGTAGTCAATGGGACAGAGCTGCCCAGCCCAGGTATCAAAAAGCTGTACCACCTGAGCACCACACTCAATCTGATAGCAGACATAGCGGGCGATGCTGTCGGCCAGTTTTTGGAGGAGTGCGTGGAGTAACTGCGGCTCGGTGTAGGCCATGCGCTTGACGGTGGCATAGTCCTTGGAGCTGCGGCCCTCAATGGCATAACAGGCCAGAGTCCAAGGGGATCCCACAAATCCTAATAGAGTGGCTTTGCCCTCGATCTCCCGGCGCAGGGTGGCCAAAATCTCTCGGATAAACGGCAGACTCTCGGCAGGATCCAAGAGCCGCACCGCCTCCACTTGGGCTGCACTACGGATGGGGGGATCGATCACGGGCCCCTGATGCTCCACCAGCTCAAACGGGATCCCCATACCTTCCAGAGGCGTCAGGATATCCGAAAACATGATCACCCCATCCGGTGCAAAGGCCCGAAACGGCTGCAGAGAAATCTCGATGGCCAGCTCCGGCAGTTCACATCGCTGCTTGAAAGTATATTTTTGTTGGAGTTGCCGATAGACCGCCATATAGCGTCCCGCCTGCCTCATCATCCACACTGGGGGCCGATCTAGGGTTTCACCCTTAGCTGCCCGCAACAGTAAATCACCCGGATTGGCAGCTAAATTGGTGATGGATCCAGGGTCAGCGGAAGTGTCAGCAAAGGTCATATCAGCAAAGGTCATGGGGGTATGGCCATCTCAAAAGGGCAAGCACAAATGCTGCCAAGGCTTGACGATCTTCCCATCCAAGGGCGTTGAGGGGCAAGCCATTGCCGACGGCTCAGCAACAATCTGTTAAATAAGTTTAGGATCTTGATCTTTGGTTGAGGCACGGAATTGAGGCATGGATACGGAATTGAGACCTAGGTTAGTAATAACCGCCGCAGCACCAGTGACACCAGACAGGTGGCCAGCACCACAATCAGTTGCCCCAATAGGGGATAGAGGGAATAGGCCCAAACCAGATCCCAAAAGCTATGCCCCCACAGTATCCGTAGGAGCAGATAAGCAATACCTACAACATGGATCGCCAGTAGCCCACACAAGGATCCCACCAACAAATCTTTGAGATTACTAGGCCGGATCCGGTGCTGGTGAGAGCGGGATCGTCGTGGGCGGCGAGCGGGGATCCCAGAGCTGTGAACGGGCATGACCCGAAAGGCGATGGATCCACAGATCCAACCGGCAGGCACAAAGCCCAAAAGATAGCCAAATGCCGGTTCCTGCACATAGGCCCAGCCCCCCCCTTGGCTAAACACCTGCCCCCCCGCCAGCCCTAAGCCCAAATAAAGAGCCTGTGAAAAAAAACCGACTTTGGCTCCCCCCAAACAACCTGAGAGCAAGACCCCCCCCAATTGCAGCGAAAACAGATACTCGGATCCGCCGCTAAAGCTCACCCCTGGCAGCACCACCTGCACCAAAGTGCCCAAAATCGTCACCATGACACCAATGGTGATCCACATCAGATCCAGCGGTGTCAACGAAAAAAAGTAGCCCATGAAAAAAGAAAATGTTTGAGCCTGAGGGCCTTGGTTGGCAAGGGTTGGCCAGTTGGGCCTGGTGGAGGTGGCAGCATCTGACTTGACTCAGCATAGCTAGCAGCACGATCCCCTCACTCCGGCAACAGGCTGGCCAAGGCAGTCAATAATCCTCGTGCTTTACTCAGACACTCCTGGTATTCTCGCTCTGGATCCGAATCCGCCACCACTCCAGCCCCCGCCTGCAACGTCAGGATCCCGTTGTGGATCCAAAGGCTGCGAATGGTAATGGCGGTGTTGAGCTGCCCCGAAAAGTCGTAGTAGCCATAGGCACCTGAGTAGGGGCCGCGCCGTCGGTTTTCCAGCTCATGGATGATCTGCATGGCTCGAATCTTGGGGGATCCGCTGACGGTGCCCGCCGGAAATGTGGCCCGCAACAGATCCCAAGCGGTGAACTTTGGATCCAGCTCGCCAGTAACATTGCTAACAATGTGCATAACATGGCTGTATCGCTCAATGGTCATCAGATCGTCCACTCGTACCGATCCCAGCTCACACACCCGGCCCAGATCGTTGCGGCCCAGATCCACCAACATCACGTGTTCGGCCCGTTCTTTGGGATCCGCCAACAAATCCTGCTCGTAGGCCAAATCCTGAGCCAGATGGGAGCCACGGGGGCGGGTACCCGCAATCGGTCGCACCACCGCTCGACGTTGGGATCCCTCGTGGTTGAGCTTGACCAGCACCTCTGGACTGGATCCAATCAAATAAAAATCCCCAAATCGCATATAGGCCATATAAGGAGAAGGATTGATCAGCCGCAAGGATCGATAGAGTAAAAAAGGATCTTGATCAAAACGGGTGGTAAGCTGCTGCGACAACACCACCTGAAAGATATCCCCGGCTTTGATATGGGCTTTGGCCTGCTGGACTTGAGCCTGATAAGCCTGCGGCGACACACTGGGCTGATATTGGATCCGGTCTGCCGAACGGGGCTGCCACTTCAGGGCTAGGGCCGCCGGATCGTAGGGGGCATGGAGCTTTTCGAGCAGGGCTTGGATGCGGTCACAGGCTTGGTCATAGACTTTTTTCAAAGAACCCTGCTGGGTATCGGCAAAGGCCACCACCCAGACCTTGCGCTTGACCTGATCAAACAGCAGGATGCTGTCCATCTGCATCAAAATGGCATCCGGTGGATCCTGGGCGGGGTCTAGGCTCTCGTGAATGGGCACGGTCGGCTCGATCCAGCGGATCAGCTCATAGCCCCAAAAACCAAACAATCCCCCAATACTCTGGGGCAATTCTGGCAAATGCACCGGCTGATAGGGCTGTAGACATTGGGGCACAATCTCAAACGGATCCCCCTGCCAGCGTCGGATGCTGCCATCCCGAAACATCTGAGTGCTCTGGGATCCCCGCACCGTCAACGTCCAGAGGGGATCGGATCCCAAAAAGCTATAGCGGCCCAGTTGTTCGCCCCCCTCCACCGATTCCAGCAAAAAGCTATGGGACTGCCCCGCACAAACTCGATACCAGGCCGACACCGGTGTATCCAGATCCGCCACCCACTCTCGGTAAACCGGGATAAAGTTTCCCTGCTGGGCCAGTTGAGCAAACCGCTCAAAATCGGGAGCAATCATGGCAGACAAAGCATCTCAAAACGATTCTTTCGACTGTATCGCGGCTTGTGTCCTCCGATCCCGGCTGGATTTCCCGGCTGGATT
>CAZODP010000002.1:77051-81165 GCA_964578595.1 uncultured bacterium | reverse complement strand
TCCCGGCTGGATTTCCCGGCTGGATTGTGCCTACTGAAAATTAGAGGGCAGCCCCATCGGGATTGGTGCTTTCTCCACTGGGATCCCAGGCTTGATGATCATCTGACTGATTGGGTGACTGATGGGGATCGGGACGAACGCGACGGATGGGCAAATTGGCAATCAAAGCCGTGGTATTCCCTTCGCTGGCCAGATCAAACTGCAAACCTTCAGCATCAATTTCCACGTAGCGAGCCACCACAGCCAATATCTCTTGACGCATGGATTCTAGGGCCGCCGGGGTCAGATCCGCTCGGTCATGCGCCAGGATCAACTTCAGCCGCTGCTTGGCCTGTCCCCGTGGATCCCCCTCCTGCCGAGAGAAAAAATGCTCGATAAAGTCCAATAGCATCGGATCCCTCGCTAGATCACTTTTTGGTTGAGAAACCGCTTGAGGCGATTCAGGAGATTGTCGTTGAGCATATCCAGATCCATAAAAGGCACCGTCTCTCCCTGGAGTCGGCGGGCGATATTAGAAATGGCCGTCCCTGCAGCGGGCAATTGATGGGCCAAGACCATTGGCTCCCCCTTATTGGTGGATACAATCACCTCCCGATCTTCAGGCACCAAACCCAAGAGTGGGATCGCCAAAATCTCCACCACATCCTCCACCGACATCATCTGCCCCGATGCCACCATATCAGGCCGCACCCGATTGACAATCAATCGACTGGGCTGCACTTGGGCCGCCTCCAACAGACCCACCACCCGATCCGCATCCCGTGCCGCCGATAGCTCCGGGGTGGTGACCACAATCGCCTCATTGGCCCCAGCGATGGCATTGCGAAACCCCTGCTCAATCCCCGCCGGACAGTCGATCAGCACATAATCATATTTTTGGGCCAGGGCCGCTGTGAGCTGCTTCATCTGGGCGGGGGTGACAGCGGTTTTGTTGCGGGTTTGGGCGGCGGGCAGCAGAGCCAGATTGGGGGTGCGCTTGTCTTTGACCAGGGCTTGCTCTAGCCGACAGTCCCCACTCAGCACATCGAGAGCGGTGTAGACCACGCGGTTTTCGAGGCCCAGCAGCAGATCAAGATTTCGGAGGCCAAAGTCGGCATCAATGACAGCCACAGAATGGTTGAACCGTGCCAAGGCTGTGCCCAGATTGGCAGTGATGGTGGTTTTGCCCACCCCTCCTTTGCCAGAGGTCATAACAATTACGCGGCTCATCAGCGGTTCCTATCCTGCCTGTCGGGTCGGGTCATGGACAAATACTCCCCCACCGGGGTGATGCAAATCTCACCTGCTCTCAAATAGGCCACCTCAGGCATCGTCGGGGATCCCTCCGGGAGTCGGGCCACCTGCTGAGCAATCCGCAATTGGGAGGGTTGCAGGGTCAGGGCCAAGATCATAGCTTGCGGATCCCCATGGTCTGGCTGATGGTCTAGCGGGTGATGACTGCCTGGAACACTGGAATTGCTTTGCTCTTGAGATTGGCGGTATAATGGGCAACCGGCATGGGCCAATCCTCGCAACCGCCCCAACACCACAATATCCCCTGTTGCGCTCACCTCGGCTCCAGGGTTGATATCTCCTAAAATTACCACCGTTCCCTGATGGCGAATTTCGACGCCGGAGCGCAGGGTGTTTTGGATATACAGCGGCGGAGCTGGGATCCCCCCCTTCATCGGTACCAATGGAGAGCGCTGCTCAACCGAGTAGCCCAACTGCGCCGCCGCCACCGCAGTGGTTCGATGGGCTGTCCACACCCGCCCCAAGAGCAGACGGTGCCGTTGCAGCAGGGCCGCCAACGATTGCAGATGATGCAGTTCCAGGATCCGCTGACCGGTGTGCAAGGTCAGAGGGATCCCCACTCGGCTGGCGGGATAGGGCCACCGATGTCCAGCCAATAATCCCTGCAACTGCTCCCAGAGGTCTTCCCACTCCACCTGCACCGGGGGCAAGTGCAGATGAAGACCATCGGATCCAGCCTGTAACTGAACCGCTTGGGCAAACTGTGAGGAGAGAACAGCAACCATCAGAGTGGGAGAAATGAGGCTATTGAGGGATCCTCTGACCCGATCCCGATTGAAGATCCCGACTGGGTTCTTATCTTGAATCTTGAAGAGTTATCTGAAGACAATCTCAGCGATCGCCGCCAATCCAGCATCCAGCAATTGCTCCAGCACCGTCTGAGCTGCCGAACGGCTGGAATACAGCCCCGCCTCCAAGACATTGGTGCCATTAAACTCGGTTTCACGGGCGTCAGGGGCAATTTGTCGCACCCGCTCCAGATCTCCTGCGGCTGGGGAGGTGACCAAGACCCGAAACTGGGCCCCATCTGCTGCCGCCACCGGATCCGGTTGAGATTGGGGTTGGAGCTGAGGTTGAGCGGGAGGATTTTGAATGGGTTGAACAGGGACAGCAGCAGCGGTTGGAGCTGCATTGGCCCGTTGGGCTGGCGGGGGCAAGAGGGTGGTGATATCCACCAAAGCACCATCAGTAGCAGTAGTAGGGCTAGGGTTGTTCCCAGTTGAGCCAACGGATCCTCCACGAGGGGGGACAGCCGATGCAACAGGATCCGTGTTCACAGGAGGGACGGTGGATCCATCGGGGGTAAAGGGTACTGCTTGGAAGGTTTCCCCTGAGTTGGTGGGGGCTGGGCCAGAAGGCGTGGGAGCGGAAGGCGTGGGATCCGAGACCACAGGCGGAGTGGGATCCAAGGGAACCACAGGAGTTGTGGTGGCAGGGACTGAAACCGTCGGCAGATCCGACGGAGCCGCTGGGGGTACGGGAGCCGCTGGGGGTACGGGAGCCGGAGCGGTGGGAGTTTCTGCCGTAGGGGGTTCTGCTGCAGGGGCAGCCGCCACCGGGGTACTGGGCAGAGAGAGGGATCCTTCCGTCACAGCACTGGGGGCTTGGTTAGCGACAGCAGGGACAGAGGCTTGGCCGGCGGTGGAAATTTCCCCTTTCAGGGCACCGCCAAAATTGTTGCCAAAGGCCGCCACCTGGATCCCCCTGGTGGAGTTATTGACATCAAATTCGCCGTTCCCCTCAAAGATGTTGTTGCCGGGATCCGAGGCCGTGCCCAAATCGGGCTGACCCAATGTGATCGCCACCAGGCCCGATTGCAGATTGCGGCTGATCAGGTTGCCCCGCAGCTTAGGGGTGGCGTTGCCCCCCACAATCACCCCGGCTCGGTTTTGCAGGATCCGGTTGTCACGGATGATGGGGGCGGAGCGTTGGTCAATAGTGATGCCAAAGCCGGTCTCTTGAAACAGGTTGTTGACAATCGTGGGGGTGGAGGTGCCCAAGATTGAGATACCGTTGGCCCCGTTTTGATAAAAGCGATTGCCTTCAATCCAGGGGGAGGATTGCCCCGCCACAAACACCCCATCGTGGATATTACCCACAAAGCTGTTGTTGTAGATTTTGGGATTGGCGGACTCCACCCAGATGGCATAGCCCCGGCGGCCCTCATTGCGCACCGTTACCCCCCGGATCTCAGAGGTTCCTTTGGCCAAGATCGCCACACTTTGCCGAGAGACGGTCGGGCTGATGTAGGTGCCTCCACCCGCAATTAAGAAGCCTTCCCCCAGGCGGCTTTCATCTCCCCGCAAAATCTGGCCCGACTGTAGCTCGATCGGAAACTGCTCGCCACTGGCCTCGGAATAGACCCCCGGCAAGAGCTGAATCAAGGATCCGGCGGGTGCCCGTGTGGCGGCAAAGGTGATGGTCTGGTAGGGAGAGGTGCGGGATCCATTGCCTCGGCTGTCGCTGCCATTTTGAGCATCCACAAAGACAGCATTGAGGGTATCGGGCACTGGAGGCACTGGGGGGGACTGCTGTTGACCGGATAGATCCACATCAAGGCTGGCCTGAGCCGTGGCTGATTCAGCCCAAAAGGCCAAGGCTAGAACTGACGAGATCGATCCCCCCAGCGCCAAAACCAACAGGAATAAAGCCGAACCCCAAGCCTTGTTCGAGGCAGTCCAAGCAGGAAACATCATCTTAGTTTTTGGGCTGGGAGTTTTTGGGCTGGGATCCTGAATAACCATGGAACACTTTCCTCGCACCTAAGGTGCATCTGATTCATCACAACGTTGGCTGATATTGAGACTTTGGCTGATATTGA
>CAZODP010000002.1:71388-76951 GCA_964578595.1 uncultured bacterium | reverse complement strand
CACTTTTGACCCGAGCAGGGCAAGTCTCTGAGGGGGCTGTTGACGAACTGTTGACTAACGTTAACTAAAGTACACTGCTCTACATTGCAGCCACGGCACCCAAAGAAGGTAGGTGACCGCCATCGCAACTACCTGAGTCAACAGAGCAGGGTCAACTCCCTCAAAGATTAGAATCCGAGTGATTATGCTGGGATCCCATTCAACTCAGCAGCCCAATTGCAAACTGCTGTATGAGCAGCATTGTCTACTATATCCAGAGCCAGGGCCTTGAGCACTCGAGAAAATCACAATTCTCGGATCCGCAGAGATTGGATTGGTATGCGACCACACCAGAATGGGCCAAAACCCAAGCTATGATAATTCTTAAATCATGAGTTTCACTCCTATGACCTCTCCAGCAGCAACCCACTCTGAAGTAGCCGTCTGGGAACCCCTCCGACAGGCCATTGTCGAAAGTTCGGGCTTCCTCCGGTGGCTCAATGGCCGCCCCTGCCCGTCGAGTCCAACTGAATTAGATCAAGTGATCCATGAGTATTTGGAGCAAACCCTCAGCACCCTAGCCTACTAGAGGTATCTCCCAAAAGTCACTCAACCATCTCTTCATAGCAGTGGATCCGAGCGATTGACTGCTATTTTTAGTGGCCTGAGGTTGAACTTTCTCATCCAAGAAAGCCTGCCGAGATCCAAGCCAGGATCCGCAGCAGACTGAGTTGGGTAAACATGATCGAAGTGGGACTTAGAGGGCCGTCAGTCGGGTAAGTACTTCGTTCGATCGTTCCACAAATCGGCGGGCAGCATCGGCATCAAAGCTTTTTTGAGTCACCAAAGCTAGGTCATAGATGTGGTTGCAAATCAACTTGATCAGCTCAGGATCCTTGCCCTGATCGGACATGGATTGCAGATTTTGCACCAGAGGATGGGCCGTATTGACCAAAAGTGTGTGCTCCTCTAAAAACTCAGCCGGTTTTTGCTGCATCAGAGCCGTCAATTCCTGCATCCGTCGCAGGGCCTCTGGAATCAAGATCATGGCCGGTACGGATTCAGTTTTCAGCGGTTGAGCTTTGACCTCAAGCTTTTCTTTGCCCAAGGATCCCTTGAACAGATCCGCCAACAGCTCACTGCGGGTTTTATTGGTAACTGGATCTATGATCTCCGCTTTCTGATCGGCATTGATCAGAGACTGGTCTAGCTCAGAATCCACCCGCTTAAACTTGATCCCCTCTGAAGCATAGGACTGCTCCAAAAAGCTGCTGAAATGACTGTCAATCCAGCTATCCAAAAAGAGTACCCGGATCCCTTGCTTAAGATGCAGATCGATATAAGCACTCTGGGCCGCTTCATCGGTGGCGTAATAGACAGTCTTGTTTTGCTGGTCTTGGGTCTGTTGCAGATAATCGGCCAAGGTGACGTAAGACTCAGAGGACTCAGATGGCTCAGATCCTGCGGATCCCATCTCTCGGAAGATAAAGATATCCTTAACTTGAGGCCAAAACTTATCACTATTCATGGATCCAAATTTCATGAACAGACTGATATCAGGCCAGACCTTTTCGTACTCTTCTCGGTTATCTTTGTAGAGGTCATTGAGTCGGTCGGCTACTTTTTTGGCCACATGATCCCCAATCCGCCGGACGGTGCGATCCCCCTGCAAATAGCTCCGAGAGACGTTGAGTGGAATATCGGGACTATCAATCGCTCCTCGCAAGGGCAAGAGGAATCGTGGAATTACTTCCTCACAGTTATCCTGCACAAAAACTTGATTACAGAATAATTTGACCTGTCCTTTGGTGGGATCAATGTCAGGGCGCAGTTTTGGAAAATAAAGGATCCCTTGGACAATAAAAGGATAATCAGTATTGATATGAACCCAAAAGTGAGGATCCTCTTGGAATGGATAGAGATAGCGGTAGAACTCTAGGTAGTCTTCGTCGCTGAGGTCTGAAGGGGAGGTGCGCCAGAGTGGGTGCTGTTTGTTGATCACCTCTTGATCAAGTTTGATCGGAACGGGGATAAAGTCGCAGTATTTTTTGACCAACTCTCGGATCCGACCGGGTTCCAGATATTCAGCATCTGCTTCGGTGATGTGTAGCGTAATTGTGGTGCCAATTTGATCCTGTTCAGAGCCAGTCAGCTCAAATTCGGTTGTGCCGGCGCAACTCCAATGCACAGCTTCACTACCCGCCTGATAAGACAGCGTATCGATCTCTACTTGGCTAGACACCATAAAAGTCGAATAAAAGCCCAGCCCAAAGTGCCCGATGATCGCTTCTTCGCTGCCTTTGTACTTGTTGAGATAGTCTTCTGCGCTTGAAAAAGCCACCTGATTGATATATTTTTTAACTTCATCGGCGGTCATACCAATGCCGGTATCCCTGACCCTGAGCAGACGGTTCTCTTGGTCAACCGAGATCACGATTTCAGGATCCGGAGTTTGGTCGATTTCACCTGCTAACTTAGCCATCCGCAACTTAGAGATGGCATCGGCTGCATTAGAAATCAATTCCCGTAAAAAGATCTCCCGTTCCGAGTAGAGAGATTGTTTGATGATCGGAAAGATATTTTCGGTGTGGATCGTAATGGTGCCGCGCTCTTGCATTGCCGTGGGATCCCTTCTGGGTCATGGATTACATCAAAGCCACTCTACTGAATCCAATCGATTCAACACAATCCGAGCTGAGGGTAGGATCCCCGCTCCAGACGGATCGGTTTTCCGCCTTTGGGATCAGGTTTTTGGGATCCCAAAATGAGTGAATTAATCTAAAGACGGTGTTGTGGGCGCCTGGGATCCTGGGCTTTGCTAGGTTGGCTTGTGTCTAGGCAGACTCAAGCGGGGCCATGGTCAGTCCTTCGCGGCTCAATTGGAGGTGATAAAGTTCCGCCTGCTCCTGCGGCCCTGACCAAACGATTGATTTGCCTTCAAAATGCACTTGCTCAGTCAGCTTGCGGGCGCGGGGGGGCGTCATGCCCGGAATGTAACGCAACAAGCAGTCAGTCACATGCTGGAACGTATTGAAGTCGTCATTGAGCACGATCACCCGAAAGTTGGGATAGGGCTTGCGAACAACAACAGTGGAGACACCGGATTCTTGGCTTGGCTTGGTGGGGGTCTGGGTAGTCATGACTAGCTCGGTCACAGGGACTTTCAGAGGGAATTGCGTTAGGTCGTTGAGTTCAAGATGATTTGAGTTCAAGATAACAAGGCTCTGCCAGCCTGTTTGGTCAGCTTGTGGGCATAGGGCCACTCAACGACAGCTCAGGTAACAGCTGATGAAGGCTGCTAGTGAGACATCAATACTTAAGATCCTATTACACTTTATGCTGCATTTCCTGGTCTAAGGCTTAGTTTCATCTGTTGGGATCCTTATGCGGCCGGGCAGAACTTGAAGAAATAGGGATCCCAGTCAGGGATGGGGCCAATGCCCGTCTAGGCTAGGGGCGAATCACATTCACAAGGATAGGTGGGGTATGAGTAAAGCCAGTTTTGCTGTCATTGGTTTGGCGGTGATGGGGGAAAATCTCGCCCTCAATGTGGAGCGGAATGGTTTCCCGGTGGCGGTCTACAACCGGACTGCCGAAAAGACCAAGCAGTTTATGGCTGAGCGGGCCGAGGGCAAAAATGTTATCCCCACCTACAGTATCGAAGAGTTGGTTAGCTCCCTCGAACGGCCCCGTCGGATCCTGATTATGGTCAAGGCGGGCGGCCCGGTGGATGCGGTGATCGATCAGCTCAAACCCCATCTGGAACCGGGCGATATTTTGATTGATGGCGGCAACTCCCTTTATACCGACACCGACCGCCGCAGCGATGCCCTCCTGCCCACCGGCTTGAACTTTGTGGGGATGGGGGTGAGTGGGGGCGAAGAGGGCGCATTGAATGGCCCTAGTCTGATGCCGGGCTGTAGTGAAGAAGCCTATCAAGCCTTAGAGCCGATTTTGACCAAGATTGCTGCTCAAGTGGACGACGGAGCCTGTGTCACCTATCTGGGGCCAAAAGGAGGCGGCCACTACGTCAAGATGGTTCACAACGGCATTGAGTATGGGGATATGCAACTGATCGCGGAGGTCTATGACCTGATGCGGCGGGGGCTAAACTTGACGGCGGCGGAGATGCACGAGATTTTTGCCGCCTGGAACCAGACCGAGCTGGAGTCATTTTTGATTGAGATCACAGCTCAGATCTTTAGGGTGATGGATCCCGAGACCGGCAAACCCTTGGTGGATGTGGTGATGGATCAGGCGGGCCAAAAAGGCACGGGGCGCTGGACCGTCAAAGATGCCCTTGATCTGGGGGTCGCTATTCCCACCATTGAGGCGGCGGTTACAGGCCGGATCCTGTCGTCTATCAAGCCGGAGCGGGTGGAAGCGGCCCAGTTACTCCAAGGCCCCAATGCTCAGTTTTCGGGGGATAAACAAGCCTTTGTGGAGGATCTAAGGGCGGCACTGTACTGCTCTAAGATTTGTTCTTATGCTCAGGGGATGGCGCTCCTGCAAAAGGCGGCTGTGGAGCATGGCTATATCTACAATTTTGCTGAGGTGCCTCGGATCTGGAAGGGAGGCTGCATCATTCGGGCCCGGTTCTTGAGTGTGATTCAAGATGCCTACAAGCGACAGCCGGATCTGACCAATTTGCTGTTGGATGAGGAGTTTAAGGGGGCTCTTCATGCCGGACAAGCCTCCTGGCGGCGGGTGGTGACCACAGCCACTGAACTGGGGATCCCGGTGCCCGCGATTGGGGCGTCTTTGTCCTATTACGACAGCTACCGTACAGCCCACCTGCCACAAAACCTAACCCAGGCCCAACGGGACTTCTTTGGTGCCCATACCTTTGAGCGGACGGATAAACCCGGTGTCTTTCATCACGAGTGGGGATCCTAATGGGGGGAGATTAAGGCAGTCTTAGGGATCCCGTGGCCCTAAACCCTCCATAATGGCGGTGTCATGCCCCATCAGGAGACGAGCCGATGAAATCTACCCTCAAGTCTGTGCTGGCGTCTGCCGTTGTGTTATCTCCCCTTTGGCTACCATTGGCAGCTTGGGGGGAGGATTTTGAGCTGGAGATCGGGGATCCGGTGGCGGGGGAGCTGACCCAAGAGGCTCTGGCGCATCGCTATACCTTTGTGGCCGAGGCGGAGCAGAGCTTGAATGCGTTTGTGGGTTCGGATGATTTTGATACTGTGCTGTCGGTGCTGGATGAAGACGGGCAAGAGCTTTTCTCGAATGATGATGCTCTAGGTTATGGTCTCAACTCCCGAATTGGGCCGTTTGTGCTGCCCGAAGCGGGAGAGTACACCTTGGTGGTGGAGAGCTTTGCCTATCGCAATAGCGACGGAGCGGATGGATCCACCGGTGGCTATCAGTTGATTTTGAGCGCAGCGGAGGTGGTGCCGCTGGAATTGGGGGAAGCAATCGCCGGATCCCTATCGACAGAGATGCCATTTGCGTTTTTTAGCTTTGAATTGGGAGAGAGCCTACCTCTGGTTGCTGAGTTGGAGGCGGAGTTTGAAGGGATCCTGCTGCTACAAGATCAAGAGGGGATGCCATTGATTTCGAGTGACTTTGAGAC
>CAZODP010000002.1:38684-71288 GCA_964578595.1 uncultured bacterium | reverse complement strand
GAGTGACTTTGAGACGTTTGCCCAGGATCAAGACTCTACCCAGGATCAAGACTCTGCTCAAGATCAACAGCCTGTGACCGTAATGAGCACGCTTCCTCAAGCCAGCGGCATTTGGATGGTGGGCAGCCTGGATGGATCCTCAGAAGGGGACTTTGCCTTGACGGTGGAATCCTTGCCGATCAGCCCAATTGCAGTTGGCGACGAATTAGAAGGATCCGTGGTGGGAGAAATGCCCAGCTTTTATCGCTTTGAGGCGGAGGCCAATACCATCGTCGAGATTCGGGTGGCGGCTGAAGAGGAGTTTGATACCACCCTTTCACTGTTGGATCCGGAGGGGTTTGAGTTTGCCTTTAATGACGATACCTATGGGTTGGATCCAGCCTTAGAAAACCTGCTGTTGCCGGTAGATGGCACCTATGTCGCGGTGGTGCGGTCATTTTTGTCAGACGGCGAGACTGAAGGATCCTTTGTGATCAGCTTGGCGGAGGGGGATGTGCCCGATCTGATAGAGGGTGAGCAAACCGCTAGCTTCTCAGATCAGCGGCGGCAGGCCCTGTTTAAGTTTGAGGCTGAGGCGGGGGATCTGTTGCAGCTCTCTCTGGCACAAGTGTTTGAAGATGATGCCGAGCCAGATTTTCGGGAGCTATCGTTTGCCCTCAAGCAAGGTCAAGAGATCGTTGCCAATGGCTTTGATTCGGGCCGACTGATCAATCGCAGGGTGGTGATCGAGATCCCTGCCGACGGCACCTACTATTTGCAGCTCAATGATTCGTCTTTCTTTGAGGATCCTGAGCTGGAATGGGCCTCAACGGTAACGGTTATCTTCGACAAGCTAGAGGCCGAAAATGCCGAAAATGATGACGCAGCAGAGCCTGAAGAGTCAGAGGATCCTATGGAGCAAATGACTGAGGAAGCCGAAGAATCAGAGGATCCTGAGGATCCCATGGAAGCAGTAACTGAGGACGCCGAAACAGCAACACCGACTCCCCAGCGCAATTCATCCCCTAGCAACTGATCCCCTAGCAACTGATCCAACCGGATGACCTATACCCCCGACCTCCGGATCCCGGCTCATATCATTGGCCAAGAGCAAGCGTTGCGCTATCTGGCAGCGGCCATTCGCAAGCACCGGGTGACCACCGCCTACTGCTTTGTGGGATCCGATGGGATTGGGCGGGGGTTGACGGCCCGCTGGTTTGCTCAGGCGGTGTTGTGCGAGCGTTATCCCGATGGACGGGTGCCCTGTGGTCAATGTCTCAACTGTCGGCTGTCGCAGCAGGGCAGTCATCCGGATCGCCTCTGGATTGAACCCACCTACACCCACCAGGGCAAACGGATCCCTCGATCTGAGGCGGCGGAGCAAACCCTACAACGGCGGGCCAAACCTCAGGTGCGCCTGGAGCAAATCCAAGAGCTGGTTACCTTTGTGGGCCGCTCTCCTCTGCGTTCTTCCCGCTCTGTGGTGGTGATTGAGGGGGCCGAAACCCTGGCAGAATCGGCGGGCAATGCCCTGCTCAAAACCCTAGAAGAACCCGGCTCCGCCCTTTTGATCTTGATGGTCACCCGGCTGTCGCAGCTTTTGCCCACCTTGGTTTCCCGCTGCCAAGGGATCCCGTTTCAGCGGCTGACCCAAGCTCAAGTGATGGAGGTGATCATCCCTCGGCTGGATCCCACCCTTGCTCAACAGCAGATTCCTGAGGAGGTTTGGCAGCTCGCCCAAGGATCCCCAGGGTTGGCCCTAGAGGCCGTCCAGCAGTGGCAGCAGATTCCACCGCAGATGTTGCAGTCTTTGCAGGCTTGGCCCTCCACCTTGACGGAAGCCCTACAACTGGGCCGACAGGTGGCCAAAACCCTGGATGTGCCGGCCCAACTCTGGTTAGTAGACTATCTCCAACTCTGGCACTGGCAGCAGCGGCGACCCGACATTGTGCATCAACTGGATCGGATCCAAAGCCAACTCAAGGTTTATGCCCAACCCCAACTGGTGTGGGAGGTCAATTTGGCCCAAACCCTGGCGGCTGGGTGATTGTGGTTAGGATTTGACTTGTCGTAAGTAAGACACAACCCTCGAACTGACATTGAGCAAGATTGAGCCAGCCCCCAATAGAACAGGAATAGAACCGGATCCCCATGACTAACACTGAATCAACTGAATCAACTGAATCATCTGTCTTAGAAGTGGTGCGGATCCAGGTGGATCCTGCTCAAAAGAGCGAGTTTGAGGCGGCTATTGCCCAAGCCTATCAGTGCCTACAGGTAACAGAGGGCTATCTCAGCCATCGCCTGTTGCACTGCGTCGAGACCGAAGGATCCTATTTATTACAGATTGAGTGGGTTTCCTTGGCGGCCCATTTGGTCAATTTTCGCCAATCTCCCCAGTTTGAACAGTGGCGGGGCTTGATCGGATCCTATTTTGTTGGCCCCCCAGAAGTCCTGCACTACACTCACATCCATCCCTAGCCAGCTCGTCAAGATGCCAGAATAGCTGAACTGCCAGCCCTCTAGCCCAGCCCTCTCGATTGGATCCCCCTCATGATTGATCTACACGCCCACACCACCTGCTCAGACGGATCCCTCAGTCCCACCGCCCTGGTGGAGTTGGCCGCCCAAGAGGGACTCAAGGCCCTGGCCATCTCAGATCATGACACCACTGTGGGATGGGCCGAAGCCTGTGCCGCAGGCGATCGCGTCGGGGTAGAAATTGTCCCAGCTCTGGAGCTGAGTACGGTTTGGCGGGGGCGGTCTCTGCACGTTTTGGGCTTTTATCCCAATGCCAACCAATTGGCAGTCCCCCTCGAAGAACAGCGACAGGGTCGGATCCGACGGGCACAAGCCATGGTGGATAAGCTGGCGGCTCTGGGCTGTCCGATCGAGTTTCCTAAGACCCAACTCACCCCCGGTCGGCCTCACCTGGCTGAAGCCCTCGTCAAGGCCGGTCATGTGCGCACCAGCCGCGAAGCCTTCGACCGCTTTTTGGGGGATGACGGCCCGGCTTTTGTTCCCTACGAAAAGTTTTCGGCCCTAGACGGGATCCGACTGATCCGAGATTGCGGCGGGATCCCGGTTTGGGCACATCCCCATCTGTTTCGAGGCGATACGGTCGAACGCACCTTGCGAGATTTGGTCACCGCCGGTTTGCAGGGCCTAGAGGTTTATCATCCCGACCAAGACCGCACCACCACCCAAACCCTGTTGACCCTAGCCCAAAAATACAACCTCCTGCTCACCGGTGGCAGCGACTATCACGGCCCCAATTCCAGAGGGATCCGACTCAATATGCTCAAGCTGGATCCGAGTTTGCTGGCACAGCTCAAAACCAAGCGATTCGGTTGATGCGATTGGGTTTTAGGGACAACTCAGGCAGATGTCCAGCCCAAAAACCAGGATCCCGCTCCCAACAAACCAGGATCCGCTCCCGTTAGAGAATTCGGATCCCGCCACACTATTAAATTAGTTACTGAATAAATCACTGAGCAATTGAGGCTTTGGACAAGTCCAGGATCTACATCCGGCCTCGCAGCCATTGGGCCATCTCATTGGGCTTAGGCGCAGCATCCATGCAGACCTCCTCGCTGATCCGCCCCTCTTGATAAAGGTTAAACAGCGATTGATTCATGGTACACATCCCCTCGAAGCTGTCGGCAAACAGCAGCTCCTCAATCTCATCGACCGCCCCTCGGTTGATATAGTCTTTGATGGCATCCGTGTTACGCAGAATTTCGTGAGCAGCACAGCGTTTGCTATCGACCGTGCGCACCAGCGTTTGGGCCACAATCGCCACCAGTGTCTCCGCCAACTGCATCCGCATCGGGGCCTGCTCTTCGGGGCGATAGATCCCCAGCAAACGCTCGATGGTTTTGACTGCGCTGTTGGTGTGAAGGGTGCCAAGCACCAGGTGACCGGTTTGGGCCGCTTTGATGGCGGTGTCCACCGTATTTCGATCCCGCATCTCCCCGATCAAGATCACATCCGGATCCTCCCGCAATGAGGCTTTGAGGGCGTTGGTAAACTCTAACGTGTGGATCCCCACCTCCCGTTGCCGGATCATGGACTTTTTACTTTGGTGGACAAATTCCACCGGATCCTCAATCGAGATGATGTGCTTGGTGAAGTTGGTGTTGATATAGTCCACCATGGCTGCCATCGTGGTGGATTTACCGGATCCAGTCGGCCCGGTCACCAGCACTAAGCCCTTGTGTTCCTCAGAGATGCGGCGCAATACATCAGGGGCACGCAACTGCTCCAAGCTCAAAATCTTGATCGGGATCAGACGCATCACAATGGCTGGCCCCAGCAGCGACACAAACACGTTGACCCGGCAACGCACTAGCCCCTCATACTGCACCGCTGTATCCAGCTCTAGGCACTCCTCAAACTGGCGAATCTGGCCTTCCGGCAGGCTCTCCCGCAGCCAGTCATAAAACATCTCAGTGGTGGTAACAGGGTGATTGGTCGGCAGCATTTGGCCGCGATCTCGGAAGCGAGGCACTTCCCCCACCCCCAGGTGGATATCAGAATAGCCATTGTCATAGGCCTCTTGCACCAGTTCCCGCAGGGTGATGTGGGTGGGAGCCTGGGCTGGCATGGCGGTTGCACCCGGCACCACCCGCAGGGGCGGACGTCCCCCCCCTCGTCCGGCTGGGATCGGTGCAGAAGCGGTCGGCTGGGGAGCACCAGGAGGCCGGGGCGGAGCACCCACCCGGGGCGCAGGAGGTATCCCAGGGGCATTGGCGGTGCGGGCGGCAGGCCGATTGGTCGGGTTAGGACGCAGATTTTGGGGGATCGGCATATTTTGAGTCGGTGGAGGCCCAGCCTTGGGTGCTGCCGGGATCCCTGGTGGATGACGGGGCGGAAAAGCAGGGGGATTGGGATCGATCCGGGTGGGCTTTTCGGTGGCAGGAGCGGTTCCACGAGGCATCGGCGGCAGATTTTCCCGCAGACGTTGCAGCGTGGGGGGGGCGGGGGGTTTCCATTCGCCATCACCGCGATTGGAACGGGGAGGAGGGGCGTCGCTCATGGTGTCTCGTTGAGGTAAGGACGAAAATAATGCTGGGAAATGTTGGGATCCAATCCCTTTCAGCCAATCCCCATTTTAGGATGACCCGCAGGGACAAAAAGATTAACAGCAAGGCTGTGGCCCAAGCAGATGCGCCCAGTCTAAACCAATCTCAGCGGGAATCAATATCCCTGTTGAGCTAAGCGGTGAGGTGAGCTAGATGGCGAGCATCCCAAAAGAATCCCATAAGAATAGGAGTCAGCCTGTTGCGGCTCTAGTGCTAGAATCTGATGCGCAGGATCAGACCTTTTCTAAACTTATCGCCTGCGCAGGTGTTGTAATGGCTAAAAAGCGGAACTTGAAGCGAGAAAAAGCTGAGCGCAACCGGGAATATGCCCGTCAGTTTCAAAAGAGAAGTTCTCGCAATCGTCGGCAGCGGAGCTTCAACTCTGATGATGAAAACACGAATAACTCCAATAACAGCAACAATGCTGGGGCCACGGATGATTAATCCCGCTGGGGATGTTCAAAATGAGTCCTGAAAATTAGGGATGAAAGCTGGGATTGAATGGGGGTTGGCCGAGGGGGAACCGCATGGACTTCAGCGTCATTTTCAGCATCATCATTCCCACCTACAATCGCCGCCCGATCCTGACTCAATGTCTGGCCGCGCTCGAACGGCAGCAGCCCGGATCCTATCGTTCCTATGAGGTGGTGGTGGTGGACGACGGATCCACCGATGGCACAGTGGACTGGCTGCGGTCTGCTCCGCCCCAGGTGCCTCAGTTTCAACTGCTGACTCAGGCTCATCAAGGGCCAGCAGCGGCTCGCAACCTGGGGATCCGACACGCGATGGGATCTGTGATCATCTTTATTGATAGTGATCTGGTGGTGGTGGAGCGGTTTTTGGCGGTTCATGCCCAGCTTTTGCAGCAGCATGGGGTGACGGCGGATCCTCGGGATCCCAATGATGCCAAGGTCTTTACCTATGGGCGGGTGATCAACACCCACAACTTTGCGGATCCTGCCTCTGAGCCGTTCAAGCCAACGGATTTTTCGGCGGCTTTTTTTGCGACAGGGAATGTGGCCATTGCGCGGCGGTGGCTGGATCTGGCGGCAGAGTCTGAGGACGGCCCCTTTGATCAGCGGTTTCAGCTCTATGGTTGGGAAGACCTGGAGCTGGGGGTGCGGCTCAAACGGTTGGGATTGAAGCTGGTTAAGGCCAAAGAGGCAGCGGGCTATCACTGGCATCCCCCTTTTGCGATGGAGCACATTCCCCGGCTGATGGAACGGGAGCGGCAGCGAGGCCGAATGGGGATCCTATTTTTTCAGAAGCATCCCACTTGGTCGGTGCGGTTGATGATCCAACTGACGCCGCTACACCAGCTATTGTGGGGGATCCTGTCCTTGGGGGGCTGGCTGACCCCGACTCGGCTGGATCCGTTTTTGCGTTGGCTGATTGATCAAGGCCATCCCGGTTTGGCATTAGAAGTCTGCCGGGTCTGTTTTCTCAATTGGATCAATGTGCAAGGGGTCTATGCGGGCTACCGCGAGCTGAAACAGACTGGAGAGTTTGTGCCGTAACCCTTCACTGGCTTGGTCTCTTGAGTGACTTGGCTGCTGGCTGTTAGGTGCTTTCGGCGGTGATTTTCAGGATCCCAGGTTTTTGGGGTTGTGCCCAGATCACGGTTTCTTGGGAGTAAACCACCAAACCGGGGGGGGTGCGATTGGGTTTGCGAACCTGTTTGGGACGGGTGTAGACCACAGGAACTTGATCGCTCTGACGGGCACGGCTAAAATAAGCGGCCAGATCGGCGGCCTGTTGTAGATCCTCATCCTCAGCCACGGATCCGGGGGGCAGACGTAACACCACATGGCTGCCGGGGATCTCTTGGGCATGAAACCACCAGTCGTGGTCTTGGGCGATTTTGAAGGTGAGTTGATCGTTTTGTTGGTTGTTGCGCCCCACCCAAATCTCGTAGCCGGAGGGAGACCTAAAGCAACGGACATTGAGGGATCCGCTGGGCTTGGCTGACGAAAGCGGGTTGGCAGCCTCGAGGGGATAGCCCTGTTGGATCAGCTCATCCCGGATCTGGGCCAGGGTTTCTAAATCCTCAGGATTGCGGTAGCTGTCCAGATGCCAGAGGGCGGATTCCACCTGTTCGAGATAGCGGATCTCTTGGTCGGCGGCTTGAAACAGGGGCCAAACCGCGTTGCGGGAGCGGCGTTGCTTGCGGTGCTTTTTGTAATAGGCCTGGGCGTTGGCAATGGCATTTTTTTCAGGCTCGAGGGGGATGATCACCGGATCCCCAGTTTCAAAATCGGGCAAGCTGAGCTGGGTCAGCCCCGGCTGCCAGAGGTGAAGATGGGCCATCAGCAGATCGGCTTTTTGTTTGGCTTGATCGGCTTTATCCGATTGGTGGAGGGTGGCCTCAAACCCTTGGCGGCGCTGGTAGAGCTTTTGCAACCAGGTTTTGAGCTTTTGGCCCAGCCGCTGCTGCTCCTGCTGAAATGTGGCCCGATTGAGGTGATGGGTATAGTAATGCTCAAGCAGGGTATGAACAGATTCAGGATCCGGCTGTGTAGGGTCGCGATTCCAGCCCAAGACAGAGTAGCCAGTGGGGGTGATCACCGGCCTAAAGGATCCGGCTCTGAGGATATCGAGCCAATCCCCCCAAGCCCCGTAGAGGCGATGCCATTGAGGCAGATCTAGATCCGTCACAGCGGCCTCAATCGAGATCCCAGATTGTTGCAGTAAAGATTGGGCCAAGATTTTGCTGATGCCGCGATAGCTCTTGAGGATCCGTCGTTCCACCCTATCGGGGATCAGGGCCAGCCGCTCTTGCCAGGACTCAAAGGGTTCGGCCAGTGAAGGGGCTGGATCTCTCAAGGGAGGAGGGAGTTGGTACGGTAATCCAGGCTGGACAGGCCGAACGCTGGATTGTTTGTCGCTGACCCCGTGACCACAGGCGTAGATATCGCCACTATCGGCCTCCACCACCACCCCATTGCTGTAGCGGCCCATAGCTTCTAAATAGAAGTACCATCGCACCGGATCCCCTGGCCGAGGGGCAAAGTGGCACTCCAGCACCCGTTCCCAAGGATCTGTTAGTTCAATATGGGTCAGGGCCAACCCCTTCAGTTGACGGCCAATTGACTGGCTAAATTGAAAACTATCGGCAGCTTTGGGGGGAGGCTCACACAGATGGATCCGGGCCGCCTGGGGATGCCAACTCAGCAGCAACCACCGGCGGCTTTTGAGGGTGCGCAAACACAGACACAGCGTCCACAGATCCACCTGCTGCACTGTTTCAATCCGGGCTGGCAGCCAGTGCTGAGCCAGATCCTGCTGGACAGCCCTAAGGGTGGTCAGATCGACAGGTTGCATGCCAAAATCCCCAAAACGGGATCCCTAGCCTAAAGGATTTTGACAACTCAGAACTGACTAAACGGGCTGGATCCGGCCCCGCCGGTTGCTAATCGGGAGTGATGCCATTCCCCCCAGCCATTGAATTGACATAGAGCACTTGGGTGGGATAAGCAAACTCGATCCCTCTTGAGTCAAAGGCTTTTTTGATCTCCAGATTGATCTGCTGTTGCAGGTCCATATACAGGTTAAAGTCCCCAGACAGCACATAATAGACCACCTCAAAGTTGAGACCGAAATCTCCATAGGTGGCAAAATGTGCCCGATCAAAACGAGCTTTTTCAATGCCTGTAATAATGTTTTTGATCAGAGTGGGGATCTCTTCTAGTTGTTCCAGTCCGGTCTCATAGGTCACCCCCAGCCCAAACACAATTCGCCGCTCCATCATCCGCTTGTAGTTGCGAACACGGGATCCGGTGACATCAGTGTTGGCCAGCACCAATTGTTCGCCCCCCAGACTCCTGAGCCGGGTGGTTTTGATGCCCACATACTCCACCACCCCCATAAACTCCCCGACAATAATAAAATCGCCGATCTGAAAGGGCCGATCCAAAATAATCGAGAAATAGCTAAACAGATCCCCCAGGATCCCTTGGGCCGCCAAACCAATCGCCAGACCGCCAACCCCCAGACTGGCCACCAACGAGGTTACATCCAGCCCCAGATTGGCCAGCAAAAAAATCACCCCCACCAGCCAAAAGGCCACCCGAATCATGGGGGAAAGTGCCGTCAAACTAGACATCGCCGACGCATCCCCCAGCTTGCGACTGAGATAGACCCGCAGCAGATATTCCACGCTGGCACTGATGGCATTGATCCCCAAATAAGTGGCAGCAATGGTGATGAAAACATCCAAAGACTGGTTAAGCACCTCCGGTAGCACCAGACTGCCCACCGTTAGGTAAAACAAGCAAAGATAGAGAAACGGGGGCAGATACTGACGAGTGATCCGCACCAAAGTGTCATCACTGGTGAGGCGAAACTCCAACAGCCGCTGTTGCAACGTGGTCAAAATCAGCCGGTCAAACACCCACCGGATCGCCAGGATCCCACCTCCCAGGATCAAGAGGGTGAGCACATAGTCCAGCACCGTATTACCCAACAGCTCCTGCTGCAAAATATCCTGAATCATCATTCAGTTCCCCATAACTCAGCACGATGAGTCGGCCCAAGGACTGATCGAGCGACTGCTTTATCAATACTGTAGGGCATTGTTACTGTTCGATGGGGTTACTGTTCAACGGGATCCCGCCTGATATGTCTATTCCCAGCATCACCTCTATCACGGCTGACATCCACCTAGCCTTTAGGCCAAACCGGCCTCTGTGAATCTTGGGATCCTAAATGTCAGCTTTCTCTCAGTTTTAATACGGACGTTTTGTCAGATCAACACCTACACCCGGACTTCCTGCTCCTTGTATCAGTACAGAAATGTAGTATTTTGAGCCATTGATGCACTGAAGTAACATTTATTCTTATGCAAAGTTAGAAAAATGTCGTAATCTCACTTTGATTGCTCTATTTTGGGAGTAACATTTTAATGAATAATCACTCCTGTAAGTCGAGTCTGCCGATGACCTCTCCCCAACCCCACAGTCAGACAACGGCTCAACCCACAAAGAGTCAACCCGCAACGGCTCAGCAGCCCGCCAGCCGACAGACTTCATCTCGGCCCATCACCTCCCCGCTGATCAAGATCAGTCCGCTCCTGACTCAGGTGCTCTCGGATCTGAAGCAATCTCAGCGCACCGGGATCCTGACGGGACAATCTGGCCATACTCGTTGGAAGGTGTATGTGTATTTGGGCCGGATCCTTTATGCCGAGGGGGGGATCCATCCGGTGCGGCAGTGGCTGGGGGAATTGCATCCCTACATCGCCAATCTGGAGGAGCGGCTGGCCGAGATCAGAGTGGAGAGTTTGCAACTGGCCTTTCCGGGTTCTGAGAGAAGTCTCACCTATCAGCTCCTGCTGCTGTTTGAGATGCAGGGGATCCTGACGGCTGATCAGACCAAACAGGTGATCCATAATCTGGTGGCTAAGGTGCTCTTTGAGATGGCGGAGACCCCGGATCTGAAGTTCCGTTTCAAAGAAGGCGAGTTTTTGGAGCCACGGCTGACTTTGATCAGCATGAATGAGGTCACCCAAGATGCCTACGACCGATGCCAACAGTGGAGCCAATGCCAATTGCCTGTGACTGCGCTGCACAAGGTACCCTGGCTCTACGATCTCAATGCTTTGCACGCATTGGCCCCCGAAGAGGTGGCGATTAAGTGGCAAAAACTGCTCCAAAAGCCCCGTACCCTGCAGGAGTTGGCCCATCTGATGAATTGCTCTCCGGTGGAGTTGGCTCAGCGGCTGACCCCACTCTTGCGGCGGGGGATTGTGACGCTGGATCCGGTGGCGGACAAAGTGTTGAGACTGGTGGGTGAGCTGCAACAGCCATCAGTCTCTCAAGGGTTACAAGCCCAAGCGCCCCTGATTGCCTGCATTGATGATAGCGACGTGATCTGTGAGCGGATGCGAGAGGTGGTGACGGCAGCAGGTTATCGGTTTGAGGGCATTCAAGATCCGCGGGATGTGGTCAATCGGCTTCAGTCTCACCCCCCCGCCCTGATCTTTTTGGATCTGGTGATGCCCCACAGCAATGGCTACGACATCTGCGCCCGCCTGCGTCGGATCCCCATTTTGCGCCAGATCCCGATTGTGATCCTCAGTGGCCATGACGGGATCCTGGAGCGGATGCGGGCCAAATTGGTGGGATCCACCTATTTTTTGAGTAAACCGGTGATGCCGAATCAAGTGCTAGAGGCGATCCAAACCCTCCTCAGCACCCAGCAGCCTCAATCTGCCTGAGGGACTGGACTCACCACACTGATGATCCACCACCTGATTGTCCAAGGGGTGATGCTCTGGCTTGATATCTGTGTTGTGGATTAGATGTTATGGATTAGACCCACCCTAAGGCGGAACAAAGCTAGAGGGGAGGAGCGATGTAGCTGGCTGGCATCTATACGCGGGCGGAAAGGGTGCCTTACAATTAGATTAACAACTATGAAATTTTGTAAACCCTGCCATGACCTCAGTGCTCGCCCCCTTTGGCCCTGTCGAAGCAGACCTAGACCTCCTGCGCCAAAACTTGACTTCCTTGGTGAGCGCAAAGCATCCGGTGCTGGGCATGGCGGCAGAGCATTTGTTTACGGCTGGGGGCAAGCGGATCCGACCTGCGATTGTGCTGCTGGTGGCCCGGGCTACTGCTGGCGAACTGACGGACAAGCATCGCCGTTTGGCGGAGATCACCGAGATGATCCACACCGCTAGCCTGGTGCATGACGATGTGATCGATAGGTCTGAGACCCGGCGCGGGATCCCGACGGTCAATGCCGACTTTGGCAATCAGGTGGCGGTGCTGGCGGGGGATTTTTTGTTTGCCCAATCCTCCTGGTATCTGGCCAATCTTGACAACCTGGAGGTGGTGAAGCTGTTGTCACAGGTGATCAAGGATTTTGCCGAAGGAGAGCTATTTCAGATTGGATCCCAGTTTGATCTGAGCCTCAGCCTCGACCATTACCTGGACAAGAGCTATTACAAAACCGCCTCGATGCTGGCCAACAGTGCCAAGGCAGCCGCAGTGCTGAGTGGATGCTCCAATCAGGTGGCAGAAGCCATGTTTGAGTATGGCCGCTGTCTGGGGATCGCCTTTCAGGTGGTGGATGATCTGCTGGATTACACCAGCTCGTCAGAGACACTGGGCAAACCTGCCGGATCCGATCTGGCCCAGGGACACATCACAGCTCCTGTTTTGTTTGCGCTGGAGCAGATCCCACAACTCCATGACCTGATCCACGAACAGATGGCCGAAACCGGTCACCTGCAAGAGGCTGTCCGCTGGGTATTGGAGAGTGAAGGGATCCCTCGAACCCGCCAACTGGCCCGGGACTATGCCCAAAAAGCCGCAGCCTGCCTGACGGTTCTCAAAGACTCTCCCTCCCGCACAGCTCTCCATCACCTCACCCACTACGTTTTGGAGCGCATCAGCTAAGTCCCAGCCTGCCTCTACTGGTATCTATGTTGCAGGTGTCGGTATCTATGGGTGTTGCTATGGGTGTTGGCACCCCAGCCTTGCCGCTAGAATGTGAAAATTGCTGCTCAGGAGGCTCGCCGCTGCTATGACCATGCGTGGTTCAATTGATCCCTTGGATCGGGTTTGGGGATCCTTGCCCTATCTTTTGCCGTTGGTGTCTGTGTTGCCGCTGGGATTGCCCCTCTTCAATACCATTCCGCTGTTGTTGGTGGTGTTTCGGCCTTTGTTTCCGCTCTACAGCTTACTGACAGGATTTGCCGGCTTTGGCAGTCTGATCATTTTTATGGGCTTGTTTTTTGGGGTGGTGCGCAATCAGCGGGTGGCCCATTTCGTCCGTTTTAATACCATGCAAGCCCTCTTGGTCTCGATTGGGCAGTTTTTGGTGCAGGTGGTGCTGCGACTGCTGGGAACCGTCGGTCTCGACTTGGGTCTGATTAGCCAAACCATTGGCACCACTTTGTTTTTGGGCACTCTGGTGATTGCGGTCTTTGCCTGGATCCAAAACGCCCGGGGCCACTACGGAGAGGTGCCGGTGCTCTCTGAAGCTGCTTACACCCAGGTTCGCTACTAAACTTTGAGAACTTTTTGAGAACTTTGAGGACACTCATGTCTGACTCTATGCCTGATTCGCCCGGATCTAGCCCGGATCCCAAGTCAACAGTACCGGTGGTATCTCCGAGCTGGGATCCTGAAGCGCAGGCCATCCTGAAGCAGGTGCCTTTTTTTGCCCGCAACCAAGCTCGCCGCAGCATTGAGCAAATGGCCATCGAAGAAGGCATTGAGTTGATCACCCCCGCTGTCATCAAGCGTGCCCAGGCTAAGTTTGGCCAATAGAGGCAGCCGGATCCCGTCTGCTCCCCCATCTCCTGAGAGTTGATTCATGCACTATCGTTTCAGTTTCCCCAGCGTTCTGGGTATGGCGGTGTTGGCCAGCAGCAGTGTTAGTCTGTTTGGCTCTAATCTGTTTGGATCGCCAGCTCTGGCCCAGAGCCAGGATCCGAAGGCGGATCTCCAAGACTGGCTGCAGGGACAACTCGCCGCCGCCAACGAACAGGATCTGGACTCTTTTTTTAAGGCTTACAGTCCTGATTTCAGTCATCAGGATGGCCTCAATCTGGAGCAAACCCGCACCGCTCTGTCTGATCTGTGGGAGAGCTACGACCCTCTGACCTACAGCGGGCGACTACAAACCTGGGAGCGGCGCGGATCCGATCTGGTGGCCACCTTTGAGATTGACCTGGCTGGTGAGCAACTCTCCGATCGCGGATCCCTGGCTCTGGTCGGATCCCAAGTGGTGCAAAATCGCTTTCGGGTGACTGAGGACGGCCTGCTGTTGATCAACCAAGAGGTGATCTCAGAAGCCATGACCCTCACCTCCGGTGACAATCCCCCTACCGTGACCTTGCGGCTACCGGATCAGATTAAGCCAGGATCCTCCTACCGCCTTGAGGCCATTGTCCAAGAGCCGATCCATCGCAGCTTGCTGTTGGGCACATTCATTGATGAACCTGTGGCAGCAGACCGTTACCTGGAGGTCTCCTCGTTTCCCCTAGAGCCGTTGCAGGCGGGCGGCATCTTTCGGCAGGCGGATGCCCCCAATCAACCCGGATCCGATTGGATCTCATTTATGTTTGTCAACCAGGGCGGCATTACCCTCGAAAGCCACCGCATCACCTTTCGTTAATTCAATCAGTTAGAAGTTTACAGCCTATCTGGGGATTACCTAGCACAAGATTAACTTTGGGATCCTTGCTAGACAAGGCTTTTGCAACTTCAGATAAATGGGTTACCCCTAATAGATCCCAGCTCGGCCTAGAGCTAACCCCACAGCTAACATCCCAAACACCAAAAAGGGCTGGGCACTGGCCTGATATTTGACATCGTTATTGAGGGGATCCCGCAAAAAATACATATCCTGAAAGACGATTTGAGGGATGATCAGCAAGACCAAAATAGCGGCGTAGAGCTGCATCCCTACCCCCACCAAAAACGACGCCATACTCATCTGAAATAGGTCAATCATCAGCACCGAGATCCAAGCTGCCGCCTGCACCCCAAACATCACTGGGATCGATGCCAAGCCAAATTGCCGATCCCCCTCAATGCTCTTGAAATCATTGACCACCGCGATCCCCAAGCCTGCCAAGCTGTAGAGCAAGGTCACGATCACCACGGTCCAGTTCAGTTCCCCAAACAGGGCGTGGCCCGTCCACCAAGGCAGCGCAATATAACTGGCCCCCAAAGCATAATTGCCCAGCCAGCCGTTCTGTTTCAGCTTGAGGGGTGGGGCGGAGTAGATATAGGCCACCAAGGATCCCCCCAGAGCAATGCAGGTGATGGACGGGAAGGCATGACCCTGATACCAATCCAGCCCATAGGCCAAGGCCACCCCCATAAACAGCAGGATCCAGATTTGAGTCACCACTCGCCATAGGGGAATTGCCCCCGACGGAATCGGGCGGTAGGGTTCGTTGATGGCGTCGATATCCCGGTCATAAAACTCATTCACCGTCTGGGTGTAACCGGTCATCAGCGGCCCCGCCAGAATCATGCTGACCAAGATCAGGGCAAAGTTTTCCCAGCTCCAGACATAGTGCCCGGAGGAGGCTGCCCCCGGAATCACCCCCCACACCAGCGGGATCCAAGTCACCGGCTTCATCAATTGCAGATGCAGTTGCCAGATGGATCGCTCTTCCACCTCTGCCCCCCGGATCCCCAGCAATTGCCGCACCCGCTTAGATTGGGCTGACTTAGACTGGGCCAACTGAGGATCCTCAATCTCAGGAGCATCCTTGATCTCAGCAGGCGAATCTAGCTCGCCCTCCAATGGGGATCCGTCTACCCTCACCTCAACCTCAGGATCCGGGGATAACAGGTCATCAGTGGGGGGAATGGGATTGGATTGAGCATCTGTCATGATAAAACCAAGGGTAAAAGGGCAGGGGATCACCGAGCAAGGCTTGAAGAGCTGATTCACATCCCTTAATTTTGCTTAATCTAGCCTCAATCATCTACCCAGAGCAATCTACCAAAGCCAAAGTTACCCAGCGTGGTGTGCTGCCGACACCAAGACAGGCAGAGGATCCAGCTTTGTGGAAATCAATGTTGGGCAGGAATGTTTCACAAGATTTTAAGAAAATACTGGGCAGATCGCTACATATTGGCCACTATCAAGCCCAGGATCCCGGCAAAGCTGAGATAGTACGCCGTCGTCCAGAGCAGTTGCCGCATCAGGATCCCTTCCCGTCCCAACAAGCCCACCGTCGCCGCTGCCGCCACCACATTGGAGACACAGATCATATTGCCCGCTGAGGCCCCAATGGTTTGCAGGGCCAGGATCAGACGAGGTGAAAGCAGGGTATCTTGGGCAACCCCAAACTGAAACAGCGAGAACATCATATTACTGACCGTGACACTGCCCGCCACAAATGCCCCCACTAGGCCAACCATGGGAGCAAACAGGGGCCAAATCTGACCCGTGAGGGCGGACATGGCTGCCGCCAAGGTCAGGGGCATACTGGCCAAGCCGGATTCATTAACATCTGAGTTGATAAATAACCGCGCCAAGACCACAGCGGATCCGAGGGCGAGGGCAGTTTTTTGCAGCAGCGGCAGGGTTTGGATCAGGGCATTTTTTAGATCCGCTGGTCTCATGGCCTGGAGCGGGTAGGTAATGGCGATCACCAGCAAAAAGAGTGTGGCAGGCAAATAGAGGGGCTGGGAAGAGATCGTGATCTCCGTGTCAAAAACCTGGGGCCAACTCAGTTGCCAGCTCTGGAGCCACCCCCGCACCGGCAGCGCATTCAGGCGAGATACAACCAAAAATGATCCCAGCATCAGGTAGGGCAACCAGGCTTTGAGCACGGTCATCCCCACCGGCGGGGGCTTGAGCTGTGGAACAACGGATCCGCTCCAGACAGCGGGCCAGTGTTGAGGAAAATCCCAGGGGGTGCGGGGCAAGAGCCAACCCTGGCTCAGGATCAGCACCATGATCGCCAACCCCAGCAATCCCCCCACCAGGGCCGGAAATTCGGGGCCAAGCACCACAGCGGTCAGGGCGTAGGGCACCGTCATGGCCAACCCCGAAACCAGCGCAAAGGGAGCCACCTCCAGAGCTGCCCGCCAGGAGGGGGGATCCCCAAACCCACAGGTCAAGGTCAGCACCACAATCAGTGGGATCAAAGTGCCAATCAGACCGTGCAGGATCCCCGCTTGGGCGGCGATTTGGGCGAGGTACTGAAGCAAGGTCAGGTTTTGGGCCGCTAGCAGGGTTTCTACTGGCTCGGATCCCTGTAATCCGGTGGCCATCCCAAACAAAATCGGGGTGCCTACTGCCCCAAAGGTGGAGGGGGTGCTCTGGATGATCAAAGCCACCAGCACCCCACAGAGAGCCGGAAAACCCACCGCCACCAATAGGGGCACACAGATCACGGCAGGGGTACCAAAGCCTGATGCCCCTTCAATAAAGGATCCCAGTAGCCAGCCGATGATGATCACCTGGATACGCCGGTCGGGAGAAAGCTGCAACAGACTCTGACGAATCACACTGATCGCCCCAGATTCTCGCAGCACACTCAGCAGCAAGATCGCCCCCATCAGGATGTAGAGGATCTCCGCCGCTATCACCAGGCCCTGGATCCCAGAGGCCAACACCTGAGGCAGAGGCACCTGCCAGATCCCCAGACTCAATAGCACCGTGATCCCCAAGGCAATGGGCATGGCTTGACTAGCGGGCCGACGGGCCACCACCAACAGCACAAAGACCGTTACAATCGGCAGCAGAGCCACCCCAAACGCCAGCACCAATCCCATTGTCGATCCTGATGAGTGCTCCCAAGGTTGTCTGACTGGATCTAGCTCCTCACTGTCTGCACCCGTCTAGCTCGCCAGTGCCTCAGAGCGTTCTTCAATCACCCGATCCACCAGGCCGTAAGTCTGGGCTTCTAGGGCGGACATATAGTAGTCCCGCTCTACATCCCGCTCAATTTTTTCGAGGGGCTGGCCGGTCATACTGGCCATCATCTCGTTCATGCGTCGCTTGACTCGTAGGGTTTCTTTGGCCCGGATCTCGATGTCGCTGGCCTGCCCTTGAGCACCGCCGGAGGGCTGGTGGATCATGATCCGGGAGTGGGGCAAGGCAAATCGTTTGCCTTTGGTGCCACCGCCCAGCAAAAAGGCCCCCATACTGGCCGCCAAACCCACACAGACGGTGACAATATCCGGCTTGATGTGGTTCATGGTGTCGTAGATGGCCATCCCCGCTGTCACGGATCCACCGGGGGAATTGATGTACATGACGATATCTTTGTTCTGGTCTTGGGAGTTGAGGTAGAGCATCACCGCCACCACGGTATTGGCCACCTGATCGTCAATCGGCTCCCCAATAAAGATAATCCGTTCCTGGTAGAGACGGTTGTAGATGCTGATCCACTGGGTATAAGACTCCCCCGGCAGACGGTAGGGCACACTGGGCACTCCAATTGGCATAACAAACTCCTGGAAAAATGATTGCAATCTGACCCGACCGAGTCATCTGGGGGGTCGCTCAACTGTGATGCTCTAATTGTGGCACTACTGCTGCGGCCTCGGATCCTCGATGATCCCTGTTGTCTTTTAGTGGCGGGCAATTAATGGCGAGCAATCGGCATCCGCCAGCCACTGCCAAAGGCCCGGTCGGTGACCCGTAGACCCGGCGGAGCCTGCTTGCGCTTAAACTCGGCCCGTTTAACCAGCTTGACAATCCGGGCCACCAAAACCGGATCCCAGCCTGCTGTGACCAGATCCGGCTCGGAGTAGTGCTGCTGGATGTGCTGCTCCAAAATGGCATCCAAAACCTCATAGGGGGGCAGACTGTCGCTGTCCTGCTGATCGGGGCGGAGTTCGGCGGAAGGGGGTTTGGTCAAGGTGGATGAGGGGATGATCTGCCGCTGACGGTTGATCCAGCGGGCCAGGGCGTAAACCTGGGTTTTGGGTAGATCTGAGATCACCGCCAAGCCGCCGGACATATCGCCATAGATGGTGCAGTAGCCCACCGCCAGTTCAGATTTATTGCCGGTGGTCAGGAGCAGCCGGCCAAATTTGTTAGAGAGAGCCATCAGGGTGGTGCCCCGGATCCGGGATTGCAGGTTTTCTTCGGTGATATCGGGATCCCGGTTCGCAAACGGTGCGGCCAAAAGCTGCTCAAAGGCGGCCATCACCGGCTGGATCGGCAATTTCAGGGTTTCAAGTCCCAGGTTGTGGGCCAATTGGTAGGCATCCGTCAGACTGCTCTGGCTGGAGTAGGGAGATGGCATCAACACCCCCAATACCCGCTCGGATCCCAGGGCAGCAGCAGCGATCACGGCTGTGACGGCGGAGTCGATGCCCCCCGATAGCCCCAGCAGAGCTGTCTCAAAGCCGCATTTGTGGGCGTAATCTCGTGTGCCCAGCACCAGAGCCTGATACAGCTCCGCCATCGGATCCCGCTGATCTGGCTTTTGTGGTGATTTTTGGACTACTTCTTTGGGCTGGGAGATTGGGATCCCTGCAAGATTGAGGGTGTCGAGGTTGACCGGCACCACATCCGGCTCAAAGGCGGATCCCTGGGCCAGTAGTTCGCCACTGGGAGCAATGGCCAAGCTGCCCCCATCAAAGATCAGATCATCATTACCCCCCACCTGATTGACATAGACCACCGGGATCTGGTGTCGCCGCGACATCGCCGCCAACATCCGCTGCCGCAGGGCTTGCTTGCCCACACTAAAGGGAGACGCCGAGAGATTGACCAATACCGTTGCACCCGCCTTAGCCATCGCCGCCACCGGATCCGTGTGATAGCGGCGGTGGTGCCAAAAGTCTTGATCGTTCCAGATATCCTCACAGATGGAAAAGCCAATTCGATGGGATCCAAAAGGGATCACCACCGGTTGCTCCGGCTTGGCATGGCCTCCACTCGGCTCAAAATAGCGATCCTCATCAAACACGTCATAGGTGGGCAGCAGGGTTTTGTGGATCCAGTGGCGGATTTCGCCCCCCTCCAGCCAGGCGGCACTGTTATACAGGGGTCGCCCCTGCCCCATCCCCGTCGGAATCGCGGTTCCCACCACCACCGGAATAATGTCTTGCAGCCTGTCCGCCAACTGTCGCAACATCTGCCCCGCCCGCTGGATCAAGGCCGGATAGAGCAGCAGATCGCGGGGGGGATAGCCCAGTAGCGCCAACTCAGAGGTCACCGCCAACTGGGATCCTTGGGCCTGGGCCTGTTGTGCCGCCTGCTCAATCTTGCGGGCATTGCCCTCGATATCCCCGACAATCAGGTTGAGTTGTAGTAGCGCAATTTTCATGAGCAGATACTAGAAGGGGGGCCTAAAATTGGGGCGAGCCGAGACACCCAAAACAAAAAACCCAAAAGTTGTTAAAGGCTAGCTGATTGGGATCCTTTTTGGTGATTCTCACTATAACCCTCTGCCCTTGCCCAGATCCCAGTTGACCCCCAAACTGGTACAAGATGCTGTAGTCCCTTTCTTGACTAGGATCCTTATGCACAAAATGCACAATCCTGCCCCTGCCGATCACCCGATCTTGCCTGTGATTGCTGAGCGTTGGAGTCCCCGCGCTTTTGCGGATCGGCCTGTTGCTGGCGATACGCTATGCAGCCTGTTTGAAGCGGCCCGGTGGTCGGCTTCCTGCTTTAATGACCAGCCCTGGACCTTTTTTGTGGCCACCCACGCGGATCCTGCTCGCTATCAAATGGCTTTGGACTGGCTGGTGCCCTTCAACCAAGACTGGGCCAAACAGGCTCCGGTGCTGATCGCAGGCATTGCCCGCACTCAGTTTCGACGCAATGGCAAGCCCAACGATTGGGCCATCTATGATTTGGGTCAAGCGGTGGCAACTTTGAGTGTTCAGGCCACCCATTTGGGCTTGCACCTCCATCAGATGGCCGGGTTTGAAGCCGACAAAATCTCTGCCTCTCTCCAGCTTGAGGACAGCTACAAGCCCACCGTTATGATCGCCCTTGGCCACCTAGGGGATCCTGACCAACTGTCCGCAGATTTGCGAGAGAAAGAACTTGAGCCGCGCCAACGGATCCCGCTGCAGGAGTTTGTGTTTAGTGGGCAATGGGGGCAAGCTGCTGAATTCTTGGGATAAGCAGCCTAGATCGAGATCCTCAAGCTCAGCCCAGTGGCCGCATCAGCCACCCCGGAAAAACCACTCCGGGAAAAATGGATCCCCGGCCATGCCCCGCAACGTAAAGTGAACCAAAACCATCAGGATCACAAATCCCACCGTCACGGCTGCCCCTTGGGCTGGACTTTTGCGGTACTGATCCACAAAGGGCTTGAGGCCCACCCAGATCCCCCCTAGCAAGACCGTCACAAGGTAAGTGGGATAGCGGGAGACATTGTTGACGAACTGATCTTCGAGCTTACGGGGCGGTGGTGGCTGTTGAGTCATGGTTGCTTGGATCCAGTGAACCTAATTTGATATCTAGCCTTTACAAGCCACTCTAGCCTGATCCTCAGCCTCCATCGCTACGGTCTATGGATTTCCAACGGAAACGACTGGCCACGGATCGGAAATGGGCCAATAATGAAAGCGTTAATGTTTGGTCTGATCAGCACCGGTCAGGTCAATTCACACTTGATTTGATAGACTCTCACTGGAGAGGGGTTCTAGGTAAAACTTTTGAGATCCCTCTGATCATCGCAGACAAAAGTTCGGTGATTCGCCGGATCAAAAAAGACCTCTGAAATCGGTAGAGTAAGGACGTCTTACTTAACCCAGGCGACCCAGATCTGCCATGCTCTCGCCGTGCCCTGCTCCTCGTTTTTTGGCGTTACCCATGGTTACCAAGCCTGCATCCAGTCAAGAGCTAGGCCACGTCATGGTGGTGGATGACCAAAAGTCCAGCCGCTTTTTACTGGCGGAGCTGTTGCGGGATATGGGCTACCGCGTCTCTGAAGTGGAGGGAGGGATCCAAGCTCTCGACTCCATGGCAGCCCATAGTTCTGACGGGATCCTGCCGGATCTGATCCTGTTGGATGTGATGATGCCGGGAATGGATGGCTTTGAGGTGTGTCGCCGACTCAAGGCAGATGAGATCACACGACTGATCCCGGTGGTGATGGTGACGGCTGCCAGTGATCACGGCAATCGCGTCAAAGGGATTGAGGCGGGGGCGGATGATTTTTTGGGGCGGCCCCTCGATGAAACAGAACTGCTGGCCCGGGTGCGGTCTCTGGTGCATCAGCGGCGGCTCAATGAGGATTTAGACCATACCACTCAGGCCCTTTTTGCCATCGCCCGGGCGGTCGAACGGCGGGATCTGACCACCGGCGATCACTGTGAACGGCTGTGTCAAATGGGTCAGACGTTTGGGCAGTTTCTCAATCTGCCGCGACCGCTGCTCAAAGCCCTGGGCTGGGCGGGCTATCTGCACGACATCGGCAAGGTGGGGATCCCGGATGCGATTTTGAATAAGCAGGGCAAGCACACCCCCGAAGAATGGGAGATCATGAAGTCCCATGTGCTGATCGGTGTCGATATTTGTCAGCCCATGAAAACCCTCCGAGATGTTTTGCCGGTGATCCGCCATCATCATGAGCGCTGGGATGGGGGCGGCTATCCCGATGGCTTGGCTGGCGAAGATATCCCCTATTTGGCTAGGGTTTTTCAGATTTTAGATATCTATGACGCCCTGCGCTCCGAGCGGCCCTACAAGCGGGCGTTTACCAGTCAAGAAGCCTTGGAGATCATGCGCTCCGAAGTGGACAAGGGCTGGCGGGATCCGCAACTGTTTGAGCAGTTTAGCTGGTTCATCATCCAAAAGCTGGATCCCCAAGAACTCAACGCCGCAACCCTCCCTCACCTTCGCCAAGTCCAGACAGCGCAGGATCCGAGTTTGTCTGTTGAGGCGGTTGGGTAGTAAGTGGGTCATAAAAAAGCCAACTCAAGAGCCACGCCCTAGCTTATTCCAGCAGAGATTTTCCGGCGAAGAGCTTGTATCGGCCAAAATACGACTGGTAGCTTAATCTTTTGTTTATGAATGGCTCCTAGTCCAATGCTTGGACCCTCTCCGACTCGTTATGCCCTGCTCTCGCTGCTGACGGCAGTGTTGACCATCGCCCTCAAAACCTCCGCTTTTTGGCTGACCGGATCCGTTGGCCTGTTGTCGGATGCTGCGGAGTCGGGGGTTAACCTTGTGGCGGCTCTGGTGGCTTTGGGGGCACTGGCTCTGGCGGCCAAGCCTGCTGATAAGCATCACCCTTTTGGCCATACCAAAGCTGAGTACTTTGCCAGTGGGGTTGAAGGGGGGTTGATTGTGGTGGCGGCAATCGGGATTGGCTGGGCTGCTTGGGGAAGATTATGGGATCCTCAACCCCTAGAGCAGGTGACATTGGGGTTCTGGATTGCTCTGGTGGCCACTCTGCTGAATGGTTTGACAGCCCGGATCCTGTGGCGGGCCGGACGACAGCTCAACTCCATCACTTTGCGCTCAGATGCCCAACACCTGCTCACTGATGTCTGGACTTCGGTGGGGGTGCTGGTGGGGATGGGACTGGTGGGGATAACGGGCTGGCTGATCTTGGATCCGCTGGTGGCCTTTGGGGTTGCAGTCAATATCGTGTGGACGGGCATCAAACTTTTGCAAGAAACCTTTTCTGGACTGCTGGATCAGGCCCTCCCCCAGCCCGAACAATCCCTGATTGCTCAGGTGCTAGAGCCTTATCGCCAGCAGGGGATCCGATTTCATGCCCTTTTGACTCGGATGGCAGGATCCCATCGGTTTATCTCGCTGCATGTGTTGGTGCCAGGAGCTTGGACCGTCCAGGCTGGCCATAGCCTCTGCGCACAGATTGAGGCCCAGATCCAGACAACCCTGCCCCACAGTCATGTGATCACTCATTTGGAACCCATGGAGGATCCGGCTTCCTACGATGATCCGTCATTGAATTAGAGGGAATTTGAATTAGAGGGAATTAGGGATCCGTTTGGCCCGAAACAAATGGGCATGATCAGGGCTGTACAACCGAGATCGAGTCGGATCCTCCCCTGCCCCCAACGCTGGGCTGATCAGGTATAAAACAGTGCGTTCCAACTTTTGATCCCGCTGATCTCGGCTCAGTGCTGCCATCTCAGCCAAGGATCCTCTGACCATCCATTCATCGGGCCAACCCAGGCGGTAACAGATCGCCATCGGGGTATCTGGGGGATAGTGACTCAAGAGCTGGGCTTGGGCCGCCTCCACATGACGGGCACTGAGATACAAACACAGTGAGGCCCGATGAGCCGCCAGCAATGCTAAATCTTCTGCCTCTGGCACCTGTGTGCGGCCACTGGCACGGGTCAAAATAATCGTCTGCACCAGCTCCGGCACCGTCAACTCCACCCCCAATCGGGCCGCCGCCAACTGATAAGCACTCACCCCCGGTACTATTTCCACCCGGATCCCAGCCGCCAACATCCGGGTCAGCAGTTCATAGAGTGCCCCATATAAACAGGGATCCCCATCCTGAAGCCGGATCACCTGTTGCCCTGCCCGGATCCGCTCAATCGCCAACGGGATCCAGGTTTCTAGGGTATGGGAACGGGTATCCACAATCTCGGTCTCTGGCCGACACCACTGCAACAGCTCTTCGGGCACCAAGGATCCGGTGGTCAGCACCAGATCCGCCAATCCCAACAGCCGTTGCCCCTTGACTGTGATCAACTCAGGATCCCCCGGCCCTGCCCCAATTACATAGAGGGGTTTGGACAGTGGATCAAGAAACTCTGGCTCAGCCATAGGGATAGAAATAGAAGTGATAGAAGTTGATAGAGACTAGGATCCGACCGCTTCTTTGGCGGCGTACATCACCTCTAGGGTCACCTGCTCAAAGCCCCGCTCACGGGCAAATTGTTCGGTGTTGCGCTTGACTTTGCCCCTGACAAACCCCGGAACTTTGTTGAGTTCTGCTTGAGCTTCGGGGGTCCAACCCATTGAGGATCCGCCGCTTAGCCCTTTGGTGGTGATCTCCTTGGTGTCATGGCCGCCAAAGATCTCGAGGAGGTGATCCTCCATACCTAAGGTGAAAGAGTTGTAGATCAGATCGGTGATTTGGTTGGTGCCCTCATAGCCCAAAAACGGACGGTAACTGACCGGGAAATCTTGCACATGCACCGGAGCTGAGATTACACCGCAGGGGGTGGCCAATCGCTTGCCCACATGCCGCTCCATCTGGGTGCCAAAAATGGCGGCAGGTTCTGCGGTGGCGATGGCATCCCCCACCTGGGTGTGGTCATCGGTGATCAGCACTTGATCGCAATACTGGCCCACTTCAGCCGTAAACCAGTCGCGGTCGTAGGTGCAGTAGGTGCCGGCCCAGACCACCCGGATCCCCATCTCCCGGGCCAGAACTTTGGTGATGGCTGCCGCATGGGTGGAGTCTCCAAAAACAACAGCCTTTTTGCCGGTTAGGTTTTGGCAATCAATGGAGCGAGAAAACCAGGCCGCCTGAGAAACCTCAAGGGTCTGGTGCTGGATGTAGTCTTGGTAGTGGACGGATCCCCCTTGGGCCTTGACCAGCTCTTCAATTTTGCGTATGAAGCGGGCGGTTTCTACCACACCCATCGGGGTGATCTCAATAGCCGGGGTATCAAATTGCTCCTCGAGATAGCGGGCGGTCATCGGCCCCAATTCCCGATAGGGGACAACATTGAACCAAGCCCGACCTAGGTGCTTGAGATCGTGAACACTGGCCCCCTCCGGGATCACCAGATTGATCTCAATCTCGAGATCCCGCATCAAGGTTTTGAGTTCCCGCAGGTCATGGGCATTGTGAAAACCCAGAGTGGATGGGCCGATGATATTGCAGGAGGGACGTTCGGTTTTGGGGATCCCGCCACTGGGGGGCAAGTCGCTATATTTTCGGGCTTTGGTGATATAAAACTCGACAATTTGTTGGAGGGTGCGATCTCCGGCTTGGAGTTCATTGACGCGGTAGTGGTTGACATCCGCCAGCATCACATCCCCTTGGCTGACCATCTGGGCCTGAGTCACAAAGTGATTGAGATCCTCTTGCAGAATGCTGGAGGTGCAGGTGGGGGTCAGCACAATCAAGTCGGGATGTTCTTCGGCATCTTTGCGGGTGATGTTGTTGATCACCTTCTCATCGGATCCCCGCGCCAGCACATGGCGATCTACCACGCTGGTGGTGACAGGGGTAAAGTTACGATCCCGCTCCAACATCGAGCGCATGACATTGAAGTAGTCATCTCCGAGGGGGGCGTGCATGATGCTATGGACATTTTTGAAGGAGCTGGCCACCCGCAATGTGCCGATATGGGCTGGGCCGGCATACATCCAATAAGCCAATTTCATAACGCGAGGTGCCCCAATGCTTGTGGTTCTGATCTGGTGTCTTCTCAGTGTGGGCCAGCTTGAGGGAACTGACAACCAGGATCCCTAATATGTAAAGGTTTCTGGTATGTAAAGGTTTCTGGCCTTTCCTCACAGGATCCGGGCTGTTGGCAGGGGAGATTGTGATGAGTCTTGATAAAATGACAATTGTTTGAGTTTGATGACAAGTCTTTAAGGCTGATAACTCTAAAGCTGATCTCTAAAGCGAGGATCCTGGAGAACTCGCCACCAGCTCCAATAGCTCAGCCGAGCGGATCGGTTTGCCACTGTGAAACTCCAGCACCCGCCGCAGCAGGTATTCCACCCGCAGCCACTGGGTTGACATGGACTGGGTTGGGCCTGAAACAGATTGGGACTCAATCCACTGCCGAATATCAGGACTGGGCAACCGTTGCATCAACCCCAGCACCGTCCCAGAGACCATCGCCACCCCACCCTGGGATCTAAAGCCCCCCGCCTGATGAGCCACCCAACAAGGTTCACAGACGGATCCGCCCAGGTCATAGCTAAAGGCGGACTCTTGATCTTGTTGGGGGTAATCCTGTTGGAGATGATCGGGGTGCATAGCTTTGCCACAACTGACACAGTGCTGTATTTGGGGGGCGATGCCATCGATGGCCAGCAGGTGATACAACCCATGACTCAACAACGGGATCACCTGATCGGGATTCGCCTGTTCGATCCGATCCAGGTGTTCTAGCACCACCAAAAATAGCTCCTCTTGGGGGTGATCTGTCAGACCCACCACCAAGGCCACCTCGGCCAAATACTGGGCTGCGGTCAAACGGGCTAAGCTGCGACTCAACAACGAAAACCGCTGCACCGTATCCGCTTGAGTGATCCGCAACAGGGATCCCGACCGACCACTCTGGGCCAGCACCAGGCTATTGACCCTAAACAGTTCCATGTGTCCCCCCAGCCGAGAAGGTTGCTTGCGGGATCCTTTGGCGACGGCTCGGATCAAGCCTGTCTGTCGGGTCAGGATGGTCATCAACCGATCCGATTCCCCCAGTGGCATGGATTTGAGGTTAATACCAACATCTTTGAGAGTACGAGTCATGAAAAAAAGATCAAAATAATTCGCAAGTGAATCGAGTGAAATTCCTGAGGGGGTGACAGAGTTGACATCGGGTTGCCAGTCGTAGGCCATCTGGATCCTCTTTGTCCCGGAGCAGCGACCAAAACCTGACAATCTACCGTCATAGTTACTGTGACTTGAATCAGCCGCACGAGGTCCGGTTTGTGATCACCGGCTCGTAATCAAATCAACAGCCCCACCCCAAGCAGTAGGGCATGAAAAAGCCATCCCATAATCTCACACGTCTCAAGGGGAGAGGACTCAAACCCTCGAAGTGATGGGAACTGAATGGCGTCAACTCAAGGCCCATGCAATCCCTGGATAGATGTTTGACAATGCATCTGACTTGGCTGTGGGGGGCATTAATGGAATGGTGGCTTGTAGTTGTATTTTATACTTACTTCAAATGTCTATTGTCGCCTAGCCACTCACAGATCCCATCACTGCTGACAGAGATCTTTTACAAATCCAGGATTTGGCTCTAGCCCTTGGATCCAGGCCTAGAACTGCTGTGCTCAACGGGTGGATGAGTGGCGGATCGATGTAAATAGTTGTTAAGTTTATAGAATACAACTTTGCAATCGCAGGTTTCCCCATGGCATCACTAACCTTTCCGAAACAAATTTTGTCCAATGTGCTGCGCTCTGACAGCGTTCCCTCCTCCTTGAGTCAAGTGGGTTGGGCAGTGTTACGAGTCATTGCAGGCCTAATGATGATCCACAATGGCTTAGACAAGCTGGCCGATATCGAAGGCTTTGCTGTCGCCTATGTCGAGGTGATTGGTCTTCCCTTCCCAATTTTCTTTGCCTACTGTGCTGCTTACGCTGAGCTGATCGGTGCTCCTCTCTTGGCCCTTGGTTTTCTGACTCGTCCGGCGGCCTTTACCCTGTTCGGTACTATGGCGGTTGCTATCTATCACCACATCTTGGTGGCGGGCTTCAGCATCCCCTACCTCGAACTCAGCGCCGTCTATGCCGCTTGCTTTGCTTTCTACACCATCAACGGGGGTGGCCGTTACTCTGTGGATGCTCTTCTTGCCGGTGCCCTCGGATCCCGACAAGCTCAGATTGATGCTCTGACACAATCCCTGCAAACCACCGAACGGATCAGTCAACTTTCTGAAACTGCTACCAAAGAAAAAGTTGCCCAATAATCCTCTCTCTGGATTGCAAGGTAACCTCAGCATCCCCCGTTAACCTGAACTGTGGGGTTTTGCAATTAATCTTGAAAGCATAATTCTGAAAGTATTAGCACTAGAAGCGCAAAAAGGATCCTTCTATTCAGAGGGATCCTTTCTCATAACAATTCTGCAGTGATTTGCAGTGAATTTTTTCCGACGAACCGCGAAATGGGTTGTCTCCGCGAAGCTATCTGAGCTGGCTAGAGTAGGCCCACATCCATCCCTGGCTTGCCAGTAGCCAATTCAACCTTGACAATCCGACCGCCAGCCTTCTGGATCCGCTGTTGTTCTTTGAACCAATTTTCGTAGGGCACCAACTTTGTAAAGAAGGTGTTTTGCAGTTCCCGCTGGGTACGAATCCGAGTTTGACTTGGCACACAAGCCGTCACCTTGAACATCCGCATGGCATTTTCCTGGTAATGTAACAGATACAGAACAGGCAACCCGCCCCAGAAAGCTCGCGCACAGCACGCACACCAGATCCCCGTCACAAGTTGCCTGTTGTTAGACCGTTTTGGGAGTGGCCTAGCTCAGAGTCACCAGATGCACCAGATGCAATCTGACGCCAGCAACTAGCTCAAGCCAGAGCAGATGTAGTCGAAGTAGACGCCCATCTCTTTGCCAGCATCGGATCCCACCAAAGCAGCGGTCACTTCTTTCATGGCCTGAATGGCTTGCACCGTGGCACCCACAGGCACCCCCAGTGAGTTGTAGGTCTCTTTGAGGCCGTTCAACACTCGCTCATCCAGAATGGAGGCATCGCCAGCCAACATGGCATAGGTGGCATAGCGGAGGTAGTAGTCCATGTCGCGAATGCAGGCGGCATAGCGGCGGGTGGTGTACATATTGCCACCAGGACGGGTCAAGTCAGAGTACAGCAACGCTTTAGCAGCGGCATCCTTGACGATGGTGGAGGCATTGGCGGCGATGGTGCCAGCAGCCCGTACCCGCAGCTCACCGGTGGCGAAGAAGGTTTTCAGCTTATCGATGGCAGAGCTGTCGAGATACTTGCCCTGAACGTCATAGCTGTTGATAACAGAGGTTACTGCGTCTTGCATGGTTATGTCCTAAAAATCGGTTGGGTTCGTTAGGTTGTATTTGAGGTTGGATCAGTTGAGGCCGCCCACCACAAAGTCAAAGTAGTAGCCCGCTTCGGTGGCATCATCGCCAGACAACAAGCTCATGGCCACTTGCTTCATTTGACGGACGCTCTCGGCCACGGCCGGTAGGGGGGTGCCCAGAGAGTTGTACATCTCTTTGACGCCCACCAAGCCAATCTCTTCGATGGGGGTGACATCACCGGCGATCACACCGTAGGTGACCAAGCGCAGGTAGTAGTCCATATCCCGTAGGCAGGTGGCGGTCATCTCTTCACCGTAGGCATTGCCGCCGGGAGACACCACATCAGGCCGCTTTTGGAATAAGGCATCAGCCGCTTGCTTGACGATCCGCTCACGGGATTCGGTCATCACTTGGGCAATGCGCAGACGGGCTTCGCCTTTGGTCACGAAAGACTTGATCCGATCCAATTCACCGGGGCTTAAATAACGCGCTTCCGCGTCAGCATTCACAATCGATTTTGTGACAACGCTCATGGATATCTATCCTCAGACGATATTTATAGGAGTGTTAAAGGGGTACACTCGCACCATATTGTCGGACAAATGACTGAGTCCCCGCTTAGACTCTTAACACTTCTTAAACTTTGTTGCTGAGCTGAGCCAGGGATCCTGTGATGGGTTGGGGGCTATTGGGAGCTGATCCCAGGGCTAGGGCAGGGAGTTAAGGCAGGTTGAGCCAGAGGATCCAGCCCTTGTGACATCAACCATCGCTCTCAGAAATCGGGCCAGGCAGAGGGGATCTGGCTTGATGGCGCCTGGATGGTGCCAAGGTTCCAGGGGGATCCAGCCCGTGAGGGGACAGAAAGGTACGGTTACAATTGTTCATAGCTGTTGAGGGTTTCTCAGCCCTGGCAGTACCGGATCCAATAACTCTGTTGCCCTTTTTTGGTTCACGATTGATGGTTGACCTATCCCTCACCCCGGCTGTCTCCAATGAGTTTGACCAACTGATCCGGGCCACAGCCGCCGATGGCTACATCCGAGCGGTGGGGGTGGTCTCTACCCAGACGGTACAGGAGGCCAGACAGCGGCATCGGCTCTCCTATGTGGCCACGGTGGCCTTGGGGCGCACCATCAGTGCAGGCTTGCTGTTGGCGGCCAATCTCAAGCAGGAGCAGGCTCGGATCAGCCTTCAGATCAAGGGGGATGGGCCACTGGGATCCCTGTGGGTGGACGCAGGATCCGATGGCACCGTGCGGGGCTACGTGGATTATCCAGCGGTGGAATTACCCCTGACGGCTGACAGCACCCTCAATGTGGGACAGGCGGTGGGTCGCTATGGATATCTGCATGTGATCCGAGATCAGGGTTACGGGATCCCGTTTACCAGTGCCACAGAATTGGTCAATGGAGAGATCGGGGAAGACATCACCCGGTTTTTGGCCAGCTCAGAGCAGACCCCATCCATTATTGTGCTGGGGGTTTTGGTGGATACTCAGGGGGTACGGGCGGCGGGGGGGCTGCTGTTTCAGCTTTTGCCGGACGCTCCACTCTCTTTGATCTCGGAGCTGGAGCAGCGGATCAATAAAGTTGAGACCCTCAGTCCGATGCTGGCCGAAGGTCAAACCCTGCCCATGATCCTGGACGCTTTTATGGGGGATCTGGGATTAACGATCTTGCCGGGATTACAGCCGATCCGATTTCACTGCAAATGCAGCCGGGGGCGGGTCAAAGGGGCCTTACGGATCCTGGGGGAAGATGAGTTGCGCAGCATGATCCGGGAGGATAAAGGAGCTGAGGCCACCTGTCACTTTTGTAATCAGGTCTACCAGGTGACAGAGGCTGAATTAGAAGAACTGGTGCAGGAGTTGCAGGCCAGTTGAGGGCCAAATCTGGGATCTGATCTCTAAAGTCAATCCTCTTAGTTAGTTCCACCCTAAATCCATCATCCTAGAAATCTCATCGGCTCAGCTCTGAGGGGATCCCAAGCGTTGTCTTGATCACAGTCTGGGGATCCAGAGATGGTAGGCTGCTAGGCAATCTCTCAAACACAGCTCCAACAATCAATTCCAACAACAGGGATCAAAGGCAATGGGTCGAGCAAAAAAAGTGGTATTGGCCTACTCAGGCGGTGTGGATACGTCGGTGTGTATTCCTTATCTCATGCACGAGTGGGGGGTAGAGTCGGTGGTGACCCTGGCGGTGGATCTGGGGCAAGGGGCCGAGCTGGAGGCGATCCAGGCCAAAGCCCTCAAGGCCGGAGCGGAGCAATCGCTGGTGCAGGATGCGGTCACACTCTTGATCACCGATTACGCTTTCCCCTCCATTCAGGCCAACGCCCTCTACGAAAATCGCTATCCCCTCTCGACGGCTCTGGCTCGCCCCTTGATTGCCAAGCTACTGGTGGAGGTGGCCGATAGTGTGGGAGCCGATGCGGTGGCCCATGGCTGTACCGGCAAAGGCAATGATCAGGTGCGCTTTGATCTGGCCATTGCGGCTCTCAACCCCGCCCTGAAGGTGTTGGCTCCGGCCCGGGAGTGGGGCATGAGCCGAGAGGATGCCATTGCCTACGGCGAAGGATTTGGGATCCCGGTGCCTGTCAAAAAGTCCAGCCCCTACAGCATTGATCTCAACATCTTAGGGCGCAGTGCTGAGGCCGGGATCCTGGAAGATGCCGATGCCGAGCCGCCCGAAGAGGTGTATGCCCTCACCCGCGCCATTCGAGATACCCCCGATACCCCCACCTATGTGGAGATTGCTTTTGAAAACGGGATCCCGGTGGAGATGGATGGCCAAAAGCTGGATCCCCGCAGCTTATTTGAACGGCTCAACACCCTGGCCGGAGACAACGGTGTCGGTCGGATCGATATGGTGGAAAACCGCCTGGTGGGGATCAAATCCCGTGAGATCTATGAGTGTCCAGCCCTGCTGGTGCTGATCGCGGCCCACCGAGAATTGGAAAGCCTGACCCTGCCCCGTGAGCTGAGCCAGTACAAACTGGGCATCGAGACCACCTACAGTCAGTTGGTTTACAACGGCCTCTGGTACTCACCGCTGCGGGATGCCCTCGATGGCTTTGTGGGATCCACTCAAAAGGTAGTCACGGGGGTGGTACGGATGCGCCTGTTTAAGGGACAAGCGGTGGCGGTGGGGCGGCGCTCTCCCTACTCTCTTTACGATGCCGCCCTGGCCACCTATGGCCAAGATGATGCCTTTGACCACAAAGCTGCTGAAGGGTTTATCTATGTTTGGGGCTTGCCCACCCGCACTTGGTCGAGGCTACACCGGTGAACCCGGTCAGGAGTTGCTCTGGAGCTACCAAGATTTGTGCTCAAAAATTGGCGCTCAATCGACTGTTAAGCCATTGGACAGAGAGCCACTCTTTCTTTGAGCCACTTT
>CAZODP010000002.1:25824-38584 GCA_964578595.1 uncultured bacterium | reverse complement strand
CTCAATCGACTGTTAAGCCATTGGACAGAGAGCCACTCTTTCTTTGAGCCACTTTTTCTTTGAGTAAGTAGGGAATCAGTGGATTAGATGGATGAGACGCTGATCGAAGTGGGATCCGATCCGGCGGGCAGGATCCCACTTTATTTGTCTCTTTCTTTTCTCTGTTACCTCTTGTCACTGCCCTGAAGTGTGCAGCAGTCCGCAATCGGTGACCAGCCTGTGGGGGCAGAGGCATTGATATAATCCAGCTAGTCAATTTTGGCTGGCCAATCCCGGTGATGTCTGTAGGGGTGTGGGGTATGAAGGTGTCGTTACGTCAAACTCAGTCGGGATCCCTAAGTGTTGGATCCCAGCTCCTGATCGGCATTGGGGTGGCGCTGCTATGTCCTGTCCCAGCTCTGGCTCAGGATCCCGTGCAGTTTGATTTCACCAATCCGGGTGCAGCGGATCCGGCTTCTCCCAATCTCAGCGTTCCAGAAGGGGTACCCCAACCGGGCACCTTGGATTTTCGGACGGATCCAGCTCCAGCCCAAGCTCCTGTGGCTCCGGCCCCCCCCGCTGCTGCCCCAGGTGAGCCAGAGGTTTTGGTGGCTGAAGTCTTGGTGGAAGGGACTCAGGATCCAGACTTGGTGGATCAGGTCTATCGGGTGATTGGCACCCGGGCGGGCCAGGTGACCACCCGCAGTCAGTTGCAGCGGGATATCAATGCGGTGTTTGCCACAGGACTGTTTGCGGATGTGCAGGCGGTGCCATCGGATACCAGCTTGGGGGTGCGGGTCACCTTTGCGGTGCAGCCCAATCCCATCTTTCAGGCGGTGGTGACAGAAGGTGGAACGGTATTGCCAGATCAGGTGCTGCAAGAATTATTTGCTGAGCTTCAGGGGCAGGTGATTAACTTTGGGGACTTGCAGGCCAATGTCCAGGATGTGGAAGATTGGTATACCGACAATGGCTATGTGTTGGCCCAGGTGACGGATGTGCGTTCCAGTGATGATGGCACCGTCACCCTAGCCATTACGGAGGGCCAGATTGAGGATGTTCAGGTGCGGGGGAACAATCGCACCCGTGACTTTATTGTGACCCGTTCGTTGCAGGCTCAACCGGGAGATATTTTTAATCGCGACCAGATCCAGACCGATTTGCAGCGGGTCTTTGAGCTGAATCTATTTCAGGATGTGAATGTGTCCCTGGATCCGGGCCGGGATCCCGACAAGGTGGTGGTGGTGGTGAATGTGGAGGAACGCCGCACCGGAGCGTTGTCGGGGACTTTGGGGGTCAGTTCGGCCAGTGGCGCCTTTGGGGGGGTAAGTGTATCGGATCAGAACTTGGGGGGCAATAACCAACAGGCCAGTGCCAGCATCCAGGTGGGATCCAATGAGACCCTGTTTGATGTCAATTTTACGGATCCGCGCATTGCTACCCTGGAGATCCCCACCGCCTACAACGTCAATGTTTCCAGTCGGCAGACGGGCAGTTTTGTCTTTAATGAGGGATTTGGCTTACCCAATGGAGATTCGGTGCGGATCCGGCGCATTGGCGGTGGAGTGACCTTCTCTCGCCCAATTGGGGGCAACTGGCGGGGCAGCTTAGGCACAGAGGTGCAGGTGGCGGAGGCCCGTGATGGGGATGGCAACCAGCAGCCTTTTGATGTGTTTGGCAATCCGATTGTCTTTAGTGAGAGTGGGCAAGATTTTTATACCCGCCTGCGGCTGGGGGTGAGCCGAGATAGCCGTGACAGTGGCACCACCCCCACCCAGGGATCGATATTGCGGGCCTCGACCGAACAATCGGTGGGCCTGTTTGAAAATGGACTGACCGGTAATCGGCTGCGATTGAGCTACAGCCAATTTATCCCGGTGGATCTGTTTGAGACCCGTTCCCAAAGTCAGCAGGTGTTGGCCTTGGATCTGCGGGGAGGCACTGCCCTGGGGGATCTGGCGCCCTACGATGCCTTTACTCTGGGGGGGGGTGACAGTGTCCGGGGCTTTTTTGAGGGGGGGATCGGATCCGGGCGCAGCTTTGCTCAGGCGTCGGCGGAGTTGCGCTTTCCGATTTTTGATCCGGTGGGGGCGGTGGTGTTTGCGGATTATGGCACTGACTTGGATACCGCAGCTCAGATTGTGGGCAACCCTGCTGGACTGCGGGGCAAACCGGGGGATGGCCTCGGCATCGGGGCGGGTCTGCGGATCCAATCTCCCTTGGGGCCGCTGCGGATCGACTACGGCATTGGGCAGGGCACAGCCGGTTCCACACAGTTGCACTTTGGCATCGGTGAGAAGTTTTGATCCTGCCGGTGAATCGTCAACACTTTTTGAACCTATGATTTGAACTTGTGATCTGACCGTGTGAATCTGAACTTGTGAATAGGAGCTAGACCATGACACGATTACTGATTTCCATGACATTGCTGGTGACCTTGGGCTTGGGGATCCTGGCCTCTGGCACCGAGGCATCGGCCCGACGATTGATGGCTCAGGCCACGGTGGAGGGCAAAAGCTATGACGCCCCCCCAGAGATGACGATTGATCCAGACAAAACCTACATCGCCACCATGGAAACCTCCGCCGGGACAATGGTGCTGGAGTTGCTGCCCCAGGAGGCGCCCATGACGGTGAATAACTTTGTCTTTTTGGCCAATGAGGGCTTTTATGAGGATGTGATCTTCCATCGGGTGATCCAGGGTTTTATGATCCAGGGGGGGGATCCGACCGGAACAGGGGCCGGTGGCCCGGGCTATCGGTTTGAGGACGAACCTGTCAACCTGCCCTACACGCGGGGGACGTTGGCAATGGCCAATGCCGGACCCAATACCAATGGCAGTCAGTTTTTTATCATGCACGCGGATGTGCCGCTGCCCCCGGCCTACACCATTTTTGGCACCCTGCTTGAGGGGGAAGAGATATTGGATGCCATTGCCACCGCCGCCACTGGCCCCAATGATCGGCCTGCGGATCCGGTGGTGATCACCTCTGTCACCATTGAGGAAATGGATAGCTAGTTTCAAAGCCCTCAAAGCTCAAGATCAATCGATCTAGAGATTGAATCCTAGAGATTGAATCTCAAGACCTAAACAGGATCCGGTGACGGGGGATTGAACCTCAAGCCGGATCCTGTTGTCTAAGGGGGGAGAGGCTAAGATTTGTAAAAGTTAATCGAATCTTGGTGATTTGAACCTGCTGATGAGAGGCTGCTGCGATGCCAGATATGCTGATTCCACCCGGATCCGATGGATCAGATCCCAATCCTGACCCTTCATCTGAGGGATCCGAGCCAACGAAAAAGCCGGTTCCAGCGGGGCTGAGCATCAGTGGCATGGCCATTCGCAGACATATCGGCACCCTGATGCTGGCCCTAGCGGTGCTGGTGATGGGATCCTTTTTGATCCAGCGGCTACCGGTGGATCTGCTGCCCTCGATCACCTATCCCCGGATTGGGGTGCGGATCAACACCCCTGGCATCGCCCCTGAGATCGCCGTCGATGAAATTACCCGGCCTTTGGAGGAATCCCTCTCGGCCACAGCAGGGGTGGAGCAGATTTATTCCACCACTCGTGAGGGGCAGGTGCGGGTGGATCTCTACTTTGCGGCGGGGGGGGACATCGATCAGGCCCTGAATGAGACCACAGCAGCTCTGAATCGGGCCAGAGGACGGCTGCCGGAGGATATCGAGCCGCCGATTGCTTTTAAGTTTGATCCATCTAATTTGCCGGTTTACGAGTTTGCCCTCACCAGCGGATCCTTGAGTCCAACGGCACTGCGCACATTGGCAGATCAGGATCTGACCCGTGAGCTGGGGCGGGTGCCGGGGGTGGCAACGGTGGATGTGGCTGGGGGCAATCCGCCGGAGGTGCAGGTGGAGCTGGATCTGAACCGAATGCAGGCTCTGGGGCTGGGACTGACCCCTGTACTGAGTCAGCTTCAGGAGCGTAACCAAGATGTGTCGGGTGGGCGGATCCGAACAGACGAGTTTGAGGCTCTGACCCGGACAGTGGGCCGGATCCGGGATGTGGAGGAGTTGCGGGGCTTGCAATTGACTTCAGCGTCAGGATCCTTAATCCGGCTGACGGATATTGCTCAGGTGCGGGATGATCCGGCCCCCGAACAGGTGCGGGTTACCCTCAACGGCAGTCCTGCCATCAAGATCAGTATTCGGAAACAGCCGGAGGCCAATACCATCGCCGTGGTGGACGGGATCCAGCGGCGGCTGGAGCAATTGCGCCAAACCGGGCTGATCCCAACAGATGCGGTGATCACAGCCACCACAGATGAATCACGGTTTATCCGCAGCTCGATCCAGAGTGTGGCGATGGCGGGTCTATCAGGGGCGGCCTTGGCGGGGATCGCGGTGCTGTTGTTTCTGGGGTCTTTGCGCCAGACCTTGATTGTGGTGGTGGCGATCCCGTTGGCGTCGCTGCTGGCGGTGATTTTGATGGGACTGTTTGGCCTCTCCGTCAATATCATTAGCCTGGGGGGCTTGGCCTTGGGGGTGGGCATTGTGGTGGACAACGCCATCGTCATGCTAGAGAACATCGCCAAAGGCACCAGCTTGCTCCCCCGTGAAGACGGATCCCAGGCTCAGTACTCGCAGCAGGTTTTAGCCCAAGCGGAGCAGAGCAGCCGCCAGTTGGAATCGGCTCTGGTGGCCTCCACCGCCACAAATCTGGTTTCGGTATTGCCGTTTTTGCTGCTTGGGGGCTTTTTCTCGCTGATCTTTAGTGAGCTGATCTTGACCATCAGTTTTGCGGTGGCCGGATCCTTGGTGGTGGGCCTGACGGTGGTGCCGATGTTGACCGCGCGGCTGCTCTCGATTCGGCGCAGCAGCGGCATTGACCGGCTCTGGATCCTGCAATGGTTTAACTGGGGGGTCCGTTCCGGCACGTTTGCCTATCAGAGCACGCTGGCCAGGTTATTGCGTTATCCCCTGTTGGTTTTGCTGACCGCAGTGTTGGTCTTGGGGGGGAGCAGTCTGTGGATGGTGGGCCAGCTCAATCAAGAAATCTTGCCTCGGATCAGCACCGGCCAAGCCCGACTGAGTGGCAACTTTCCTTTGGGTACGACCTTTAACCAAAACCAGCGGGCCATGTCAGCCATCGATGAGATTGTGCTGGCCCAACCGGAAACCGAGTATGCCTTTACCATTGCAGGCGGATCCTCATTTGGGGGCAATCTCAACGAAAATCCCCGCCGAGGCACCAGCGAGATCACCCTGGCACCGGGCACTCATGTCACTCAATATGTGGATCGAGTCAATCGAGAGCTGGGATCCCTCAATCTGGTGGGCACCCGACTACGGCTCTTCCCTGGCGCAGTCCGGGGACTCAACGCCAATAATTCACCCGTCAATGCCGATGTGGATGTGGTGCTGCAGGGCAATGATGCTGAGGATTTGAATCAGGCCGGTGAAGAGGTACTGGCGGCTCTGGATCAACAGGCCACCCTGGCTCGCTATCGCCCCGATGGGGAAGCGGGTCAGACAGAGATTCGGATCCTACCCGACTGGGATCGGGCCACCCCTCTAGGACTCACCCCCCAGACCATTGGTCGCGTTGTCAATACCGCGTTGCAAGGATCCACCGCCACCCAACTACAACAGGGCAACCAACTGATCGATGTGCGGGTGCAATTGGCTGAGGGATCCATCACCCAGCCCTCGCAATTGTTAGGGATCCCGCTATTTGTGCAAAATGGGCAGCCGGTGCGACTGGGGGATGTGGCCCGGCTAGAAACCGGTCTGGCTCCGGGGCAGATCGAGCGGATCAATCAACGGCAGGTATTCATCATTGTGGGGGATCGGCTGGATGGGGTGGCCCAAAATGCTGCCCTTGAGGAGGCCAAGGCCATTTTGGCGGGTTTGGAGTTGCCGCAGGGGGTGACGGTGTTGCCCAGTTCGGCTGCCACAACCAATCGTCAATTGCGGGATGCCCTAGTGATGCTGGGATCCTTGGCCGCCTTTTTGGTGTTTGTGGTGATGGCGGTGCAATATAACTCACTGGTGGATCCGCTGGTGATCATGCTGACGGTGCCGCTGGCCCTATCCGGGGGGATCGCCGGACTGTTTGTTACCAACACGCCAGTGGGAGCCACGGTGCTGGTGGGGGCGGTTTTATTGGTAGGAATTGTGGTCAACAACGCCATTTTGCTGGTGGAACTGGCCAACCAAATCCGCCTCGAGCAGGGGCTGAGCCGCAAGCAAGCCATCCTCTTGGCCGCCCCCCAACGGCTGCGTCCGATCCTGATGACCACCGTCACCACTGTTTTGGGGCTATTTCCTCTGGCTTTGGGTATTGGCGAAGGATCCGAGCTGTTGCAGCCTTTGGGGGTCGTGGTGTTTTCGGGTCTTTCGCTGGCCACCGGGCTGACCCTATTTGTGATCCCTAGTGTCTATGTGCTGCTGCATGGGCTATTGAGCCGGGATCCAGGAGATCCTGATTCTGGGCATCCCATTGTTTTCAACCCAAAGGGTCTGGAACAAAATCCGCTACCCGGATCCCCCTTGCCCAGATCAAAAACCGGGATCCCGATTTGACCCCCTAAGCTCTTGAGCGGATCAATCGCCGCCATGATCACAGTGGCTCCCAATGCCGCCTGCCGCGCACCCTCATTCACACCCTCGTGCAGGGCAGGGCGTACCTCATGCTTTCGGCAGTTAGTTGGGTGGCCCTGCCCCTTCTGACTCAGGCTTGCCAGATAATGCCTGCTAGATCAGATCTGGACAAGCCCCGACCTGTGCAGCAAGATTGAAAAAATAACTATTTCCTCTCCCTGGTGCTATGGCAGACCTGCAGGTGGCGTGCCCTCATCCCGAGGTTTTACGGATCACAGAGGCCCGTTATTCTGGTTTGACTCTGCTGATCTTGGGTTTGGCATCGATCGCCACTGGCATCTATATCTTCTTTGAAACCGAAGGATCCCGTCTTGTTTGTCGGAGGGAATTCCCAGCTCAATCTCCCCAATGTGAGCTGACACCAGCCAGTCTGACTCGTTCACAGACATCCGCCATTGGATCCTTATTGGGGGCGACTGTTGAGGATAGTTGTGACGATGGCTGCACCTATCGAACGGTTGTTGAGACCAGCACGGGATCCTATGGATTGAGTGAGTATTCCAGCAGTTTTGGTGCCAGAGCCAGTCGGCAGATCCAGGCTTATCTCAACCAACCCGATCAAGTTGAACTGGCGGTGACAGAGCATACTGGCCGCTGGCTGTTCGGTAGTTTGGGTGGGTTTACGGCTTTTTGTGGTGCTGGCTTGATTGTTCTTTCATTTTTTCGCTCCGCCTTTATCTTTGACAAAAGAAACTACAGTCTCAAAATCCACCAAGTTGGCCTATTCAAGTATCAGATTATTGATACCCCTCTGGATTTGATTGACTCAATTGAAATTGCTGAGAAACAGGGGGTTGATAGCGATGGGGATGAGTATTTGCACCACGGGATCCGCTTAGTCAGAAGCCTACAGGATCCGATTTGGATTACGTTCTCCAATGATCAATACCCCTTTCGCTTAGGATCCCCGGAGGAAGCTGAGCCATTCGCTCATCAGATTGGATCCTTTTTGGGGGTACCTGTTTCTGGCCCGCACTCTTAACCCATCTCGATCGTTCACAAAACAAAACCGGATCCTATAGACACTCTAAAACGTGGGGGCAAGGCCGGGATCCTGGCCTATGGTTGACCTGTTGCCAGTGTGGGTCGCGATGCCTCAACCCCTTCAGAGTTTTGTGCTGATCAAGCAGGTGCCGGATCAAAGTTCTAAGGCTGGGATCAATGCCGATGGCACGATTGACCGGGCCAAAGCCAAGCGTATGCTCAACCCCTTTGATCGCTATGCCCTGGAAGCGGCCCTCAAAACCAAACGACTCTATGGGGCCGAAGTAACCGCCATCACGATGGGGCCACCGCCGGCGATAGAGATCCTTCATGAAGCCATTGCCCACGGTGCTGACCGGGCTGTTTTGCTCTCAGATCGACGGCTGGCGGCTTCTGACACCTTGGCTACGTCCTATGCCCTGGCCAAAACCATCCAAACCATCGCCGATCAACTGGGATCGATGAGTTTTGTGTTTTGTGGCCTGCAAACCACGGATGGAGATACCGCTCAGGTGGGTCCTCAGATCGCCGAACGACTGGGGATCCCCCAGATCACCTACTGTGAAGACTTTGAGTTGGATCTGGAGAACCAGTGCCTCAAGGCGCGGCGGGTGATCGAAGGAGGATCCCAAACCGTCAGCACCCAGATCCCAGCGGTGCTCACCATTGCTAATTCGTCGGCTCGCTTGGCCTACAAAACCCTGCGGGGTGCTCGCCGCATCCAAGCTCTGATCCGGGATCCTGAAGCCGCCAGTGCCGTGATCCAAACCCTCAATTTGGATGACATTGGGGCGGACTCGGCCCTCTGTGGATTGATGGGATCCCCCACCATTGTGGCGGCCACCGAAAAAGTCGGCGAAGTGGGTGGATCCTGTCAGCTATTGCAGGGCCAATCGGTTCAAGATTTGGTGACAGAGCTGCTCCAACGGACGTCGTTACAGACATCAGCATCATTATTATTACAAGAGGTGGCCCCGCGATGACTCCCCCCAGAGTGTTGGTTTTTGCTGAACAAATCGACGGTGAGGTTCAGCCCATTGCCCTAGAGCTACTGGGGGCAGGACGCAAGCTGGCCGAAAAACTGGGGGCTATCCTCAGTGCTGTGGTGCTTGGAGATCATATCGATCAGATCCCAGCCCAATTGATTGCCCACGGGGCTGACCAAGTGTTTGTGGCTCAAGATCCCCAGTTGGCCAGTTATCGCACCCTACCTTACCGCCGAGTGATCACCGATTTGGTGGCCACTTGGCAGCATCCTCCCCACACCATTTTGCTGGGATCCACCACCACCGGACGGGATCTGGCCCCTCGTCTCTCGGCCCATTGGCAAACCGGTCTTACCGCCGACTGCACCGAGCTGGATATCGGCCCCTTTGAGTACAGCAATAGCAAGGATCCGTCCAAATCTGGCCAGTTTCCCAACTGCCTGTATGCCATTCGTCCCAGCTTTGGTGAGTCTCTCAAAGCCCGCATCCTTGGCCCCTGGAAAAATCCCCAGATGGCAACCGTCCGACCAGGGGTGATGGTGGCTCTGCCAGCGGATCCCACCCGCACTGGTGAGGTCATTCCTGTGGCCGTCAACCTCCAACCCAGTGATCTGACCCTGACCATCGGATCCATTGCCCGCACTCTTTCCCATACTGTTCAGCTCACCCAAGCCGAGGTGATCGTCTCTGGCGGCTATGGCCTCGGCACCCCAGAAGGCTTTGAGTTGATGTCAGACTTGGCGGCCTGTTTTGCCAATGGGGCCGTCGGATCCTCTCGCAAGGCGGTGGATGCAGGCTGGATCCCCTATGCCCATCAGGTGGGTCAAACCGGGAAAACCGTCCGCCCCAAGCTCTATGTTGCCTGTGGCATTTCTGGGGCCATCCAGCACCGAGTCGGGATGGACAAATCCGCAACCATCATTGCGATCAACCGGGATCCCTCTGCCCCTATCTTCAACTTTGCCCACTACGGTCTAGTCGGAGATCTCTACCAGGTGGTGCCGGAATTGATCCGACAACTCAAAGGGATCCAGGCTGGAGAGCAGGTAACCAGCAACCTTAGTCAGACATTAGCAACTGCACTTTGATGTTTCCAACGGATCAGTTGCACCCGCTGGCCCGCAAACAGACCACTCTCCCCCATGCGGTGATACTCCGCCCGTGTCCACAGGTGCAGGGTTGGGCAGGGTTGGATCGGCTGAGGTGGCCAGTAGTGAGTTTGAGAGCAGGGGTGGGTTGCCCATCAGAGTGATCCAGACAAGAAAGATGAAGTACCCACAGTCTATCGCCTACCCCTGGCGAGAGAGGGCAGCAGGGATCCCGGCTTCGTCAGATGGCCCCACAGGGGGGAGTCCTCCTATTCTCGGATGCCAGGCAGACTGGAGTGAGTGGCAGTGGAGTGGTCAAGCGTAGCCATGCTCAGCCAAAAAGGCCAGGGATAGATCTGGGCTGTTGCCAGAAGAACTGTCTGGATCCGGGTGCCGGAGCAGTTTTTCGACGTATTTGCCCAAAATATCCGCTTCGATATTGACCGGATCCCCGACCCCCAAGTGGCTGAGGGAGGTGTGCTCGTAGGTGTGGGGAATCACCGCTGTCTCAAAGTAGCAGCCCTCCTGTTGGGGATTGGCCACCGTCAGGCTGATGCCATTGATGGCAATGCTGCCCTTAGGCACGATGTAGCGGGCAATTGGATCCGGGACTCGAAATCCCAACATCCAGGCGGTGCCCTGATCTGTTTGGTGGATCAGATGGCCGATCCCGTCGATATGCCCCGACACAAAATGACCGCCAATTTTATCCCCTGCCCGCAGGGATCCCTCTAAGTTGACCCGCCAGCGACCTTGCCGGATCCCCAGGGTAGACCGCTGTCGGGTTTCGGGAGAGACATCCGCCTCAAAGCCATCTGCCCAGATCCCAACAACGGTCAAACACAGCCCATCCACCGCCACACTATCCCCCAGCTCCAGACTGCGTTGCAGGGGATCCCAGCTCATCTCGATCCGCAGCCGATTCCCTCCCGATCCGGCCCATTCTGCCCACCCCACCGTCTGGACTAGCCCTGTAAACATCGCTTATGTATGGCCCGTGTTGGCAACGTTATGCTTGTGTTCCTAGCCTATCCTGACCCGCTGTGCTGTTAGCCTGAAGATCCCATGGATAGATCCCAAAGATAATGGGGTTTGAGCAATCTAACGTTGCTATTGGCTACACAGCCCAGACAACAGCCCAGACAATAGAAAACCAAGACCAGGACAGAGATATGGCAACAGAAGCATTTTTTGGGACAGCGGCGCAGGTCTGTGGGATCCTGGCGGGGATCCTGGGGCTGATCACGGGGGTGCTGTGGGTGCGATCATCTCCACTGCGATTTGCCTTTTTTGGCTACACAGCTTTTACGGGGGTATTGACAGCGGGCTGCTTTGCCCTGACCTTGACCCCGATTGTTTTGCCCAATGTGGCCGGATCCGCCTCCTACACCACGGTCTATGATCGGGGGGCCAATCAGGCGGTGATCAAAGTGGCCAGCGATATCGACCCAGATACCCTGAAATTGACCCTAGAGCAGGCCGGTCAACGGTTGTTATCTTCGGGGCGATTTTCCACCGGATCCCAGCTTTTTACTCTGCGTGCCCGCACCGTGATCCACCCCCAACCTGGACTGTCGGAGCCGCTCTATCTGGGTCAACTGCAACAGCCCCTCGGATCCCGACAACAGGGATCTGGGCAACAGGCTGACCGTACCATTGAGATTTTTGCGGATGCCTTTGCCAAATTGCAGGGATCCCAAGGCTAAGAGCAACCCTCGCCTCTTTTTCCAGCTTCAAGATTCACACCCTAAAGAAAAGTTGAAAGATGTCACAATTTTTATAGGATCCCGGCTTAGCTCAGGTGTCGGATCTGGATAGATATAGATATTGATGAATCAACCGTTGTAGTCCACAAGATTTGCCCCTAGTCTGAGAGACTGCAACAGGCAAAGGCAGGTCAGGAATATGAGTGCTAGCACAGTGGATAACCCTAACAACAATCACCCTCAAGACCCCAATCACCCTCAAGACCCCTCAGCCGGGTCAACCGTCATCGTGACAGGCGCCTCGTCGGGGGTGGGTCTCCATGCGGCCAAGGCCCTGACGGATCGGGGTTGGCATGTGGTGATGGCCTGCCGCAACCTCGATAAGGCCAAGCAAGCGGCAACAGAGCAAGGGATCCCACCCGACAGCTACACCCTGCTGCACCTGGATCTGGCCCGCCTAGAGAATGTGCGGCACTTTGTGGAGGCTTTTCGGATGTTGGGACGCTCGTTGGAGGCTCTGGTCTGCAATGCGGCGGTCTATCTGCCCACCCTCAAGCAACCACAGCGATCTGAGGATGGCTATGAGCTGTGTGTGGCCACCAATCATCTGGGCCATTTTTTGCTCTCCAACCTACTGCTGGAGGACTTAAAACAATCCCCGGCCCCTGACAAAAGGCTGGTGATCCTGGGGACGGTCACCGCCAACCGCAAAGAACTGGGGGGCCAGATCCCCATCCCCGCCCCCCCTGATCTAGGGGATCTGAAGGGGTTCGAGGCGGGATTTAAGGATCCCATCGCCATGATCGACGGCAAGCCCTTCAAACCAGGCAAAGCCTACAAAGACAGCAAACTCTGCAATGTCCTGACCATGCGGGAGCTCCATCGGCGGTATCACGACTCCACCGGGATCACCTTTAGTTCGCTCTATCCCGGCTGTGTGGCCGACTCCCCCCTGTTTCGCAACCACTATGCTTGGTTTCAGAGCTTTTTCCCATGGTTCCAAAAAAACATCACCGGCGGCTATGTCTCTCAAGCTCTAGCGGGGGAACGGGTGGCTCAAGTCACGGCGGATCCCGGCTTTGGGGCGTCGGGAGTCTACTGGAGTTGGGGCAACCGCCAGCAAGAGGGCCGCAGCTCTTTTATTCAAGACCTCTCCATGGAAGGATCCGATGATGTCAAAGCCCGTCGCCTCTGGGATCTGAGTGCAAAATTGGTGGGACTCCCCCAGGCTGCCCCTGTTTAGGATCCTCAGGTATCGGGGGTCAAGGTTGGGGGCAAAGGTTGGCTCTATACTGAAACTCTATTCTTAATTCGGATCCCTGCTGGTCTGTCCATGACTCTTTCCCCTCCTCACTCGGCCCAACCCCAGTTATCTAACCCCCAGTTATCTAAC
>CAZODP010000002.1:20335-25724 GCA_964578595.1 uncultured bacterium | reverse complement strand
CCCCAGTTATCTAACCCCCAGTTATCTAACAATGGCAAGCCCCCCTGGCTGCGGGTCAAAGCACCCCAAGGGGATCCGGTGGGCCAAGTTAAGCATCTGCTGCGGGATCTGGGCCTCAATACCGTCTGCGAGGAGGCCGCTTGTCCCAACCTGGGGGAATGTTTTGCCCATCGGACAGCGACTTTTTTGATCATGGGGCCAGCCTGCACGCGGGCCTGTCCCTACTGTGATATCGACTTTACCCGACAGCCTCGTGAGCTGGATCCCACCGAACCGGAACGGGTGGCCGCAGCAGCTCAACGGCTAAATCTTCGCCATACGGTGATCACCTCCGTCAATCGAGATGATCTGGCGGATGGGGGGGCCAGTCAATTTGTGGCCTGTATCCAAGCGGTGCAGCAACGGTTACCTCTGGCTACCATCGAGGTGCTGATCCCCGATCTCTGTGGCAACTGGGAGGCTTTGGCTCAGATCATTGCCGCCCGCCCCACCGTGCTCAACCACAACACCGAAACTGTACCCAGCCTCTACCGCCGGGTCAGACCCCAGGGATCCTATCAGCGCAGTCTGGAGCTGTTGCAGCGGGCACGCGCCTTAGATTTACAGCTCTACACCAAATCTGGCCTGATGGTGGGCCTAGGGGAAACCGAAGCCGAGTTGATCCAAGTGATGCGGGATTTGCGTCGGGTGGATTGCGATATTCTGACACTGGGGCAATATCTCCAGCCCAGCCCCCTTCACCTCAAAGTCCAAGCCTTTATCCCCCCCGAAACCTTCAGTCGCTGGCGAACCATTGGCCTCGAACTAGGCTTTAGACAGGTGGTGGCTTCCCCCCTCACCCGCAGCTCCTACCACGCCGAAGCGGTGCAAGACCTGATCGCCCAGGATCCACGTCCGTAGCCCCAGGGATCCTGGCAAAGACGCAGATCAGGTCAAGATCAAGTCAAATAGAGAAGTTACATGGAAGTCGCAGAAATTGGGCCGGATCCCAGTGGTTTCTTAGCGATTTGAGAGCAGGACAAGGGCCAGCACCACCACAGCCCCCCCAACAGCCACCAGGAGCGCAACCAGAGACTTAGGCAGAGGGGATCCTTGTTTTTGCCCAGGAATCTGCTCTTGGACGGTTGCCTTTGAGTAGTACTCTCCCGTGCCGCCGGGTACACGAGGAGGGGGAGCACCACCGGGACCATACAATTCGGTGGGGACTTCTTCTTCAGCAAAGGTCTCAGGCAGCATAACCTCGTTGTCGTCCAAAAAGGCTTGAACTTGGGCCTCATCCATCGAGATGGTTTCCATCAGCCGTTCTTTTTGATTGGGATCGAAGGGATAGGTCTCTTGCCACTCATACTTGTTGGAGTCCTGGGATCCTGCCTCACGGCCATAAAGAGTGACTGCCGAGACTCCCGCTGGTGAAAGACCCATCAGCCGACCTCGGATCTGATTGGCCAAACCCTGATAGTTGGGGAATGGGCCGGGGGGCCGGGTCAGCAAAACATGGAGATGATCCTGCCGATGCCGCACCACCACCTTGATCCGGTACTGGGCCAGATTTGCCTGCAACACTTCGGTAAGTTGGTCTTCAGTCATGAGACTCACGGCGAGCTAAGGGCCAAACGCTGACGAAACTAAGCAGACCCCCGACATGGATCCCTGGACAGGGTCGCATCAGCCAATCGCATAAGTAAAAGTTTACAGGAATGGATGGGGTCAGCACAGGCTTTTGATCACAACTTCGGCTCCCGCTGAGGATATCTCAAGACTCCATGGGTCAAGAGGCCAGCCAGGATCCTTCCTGCTCTCCAGTCAAGGTGGCCAAAAGGCCCATGATCGAGGTGACATGGGTTTGACTACTGGCCAGCAGCTCATTCATCGGCTGAAGCGACTCCGCCACATGGTGTAAAATGCCCCGCAGCTCCTGCAGCCGGGAACGCTGTTGCTCCAGTTGATGACGACGTTCGTGCAGTCCCCCCCACCGCTCGGCCATCCCCTGGATCTGGACGTTGAGGGATCGCTCTTGATCAAAAATCGACTGCTGCTGCTGTTGATAGGCTTGCATTTGGTGAGTGAGCTGCTCCTGGGCTTGGTGAAGAGCAGATTGGATCCGCTGCACCTCCGCCTCCAGGGTGGACTTGTGAGTGTGCTGGGTGGAGCGTTGTTGCTGGATCAGAGCCATCAGGGGGCTAATATCCACCTTGGGCAGCACCGGATCCGCAGCCGGATCCCCCTTGAGCTGGGCCAGCTTAGCCTCTTGACGCATTAGCTCCTCGTACTCTCGCTGCAACGAGTCCTGTTGAGGCAAGATCGTCTCCTGAAGCAGCTTAAATGATTCCCGCGCATAGTCGAGATCCATTTCCAGATCAAACTTGTCATCGGCTGATGCCGCCTGGTAGCGGGCCTCTAACTCGGTGATATTCTGCTGACTCTGCTCTAGCTCGGCCACCTGTTGGTTGACCTGTCCAGCCCGTTGCTCATAGAGCCGTCGCTTTTGTTCCACCTGGGCTTCGAGGTCTGGCAGGCTGATGGCCGGCTCGGCGGGAGCTGCCGATCCTAAGCCCTGATCCGCCACCAAGGTATCGTGCTGCTGTAGCAGTTGTTCGGCACAGTGGTGGGCTTGCTCACTGATATTGAAGGAGTGGGTCAAGCCCTGGAGGTGCTGATGATACTGGTTGACAAGGGCCATTTGGGCCTGGACTTCCTCCCGCAACTGAGCCAAGGTTTCTTGGGCGGATAGCCAGTCTTGGCGGTGCTGCTCCCATGCTCGAATCGCTCGATCTAGATCTGCCTGAGCTTGTTCAGCCTCTTGATACTCCTGATCCAGTTGGCTCTGGGCCTGATCGAGAAGAGCTTGATCTTGCTGAAGTCGGTCTTGGATGGCCTGAAGATGCTGGTGGGGATCCACTAGGGATCCGAGGTCTGAGGCCACCTGATCGATCAGACTGTGGAGTTGAGCGGCTTCGGCTTCTCCTAATCGGCTTTTTTTGCCCTCCTCCAGTTGGGCAGCAAGTTCCTCCTGTTGCTGGCGCAGGGTTTCCCGCTGCTGACCCACCAGCCGCTGCTGCTCGCTGAGGTGGGCCTCCAGTGAGGCTAGTTCTTCTCGCTTAGCCTCCAGGATCCGGGTCTCTTCTTGGGCCTGTTGATACTTTTCGTAGAGTTGACGGACTTCTTCTTCTTGGTTGTCTAGCTCCGACAGTCGCCGCTGCAGTTCAGTGGACTGAAAGCTGAGGGACTGCTTCCACTCTTCAATCTCAGCTTCTTGTTCTCTGGCTTTTTCCTGGGCGCGGCTGAAGTTTTGCAGATAAGTCACCACCTGCTTGGCGGCCTCACTGATCCGATTGATCTGGCGATTGCCCCCAATATCCACCAAAAGCAAGCCCCCATCTTTGAATTCACGGGCCTGCCGTCCGTCAATGGGAATGGTCTCATCCACCGGCTGCCAACTGTCCTGCTGCTGGGTGCGGGCCAACAGATGGAGGGATGGATTACCGACGATAGGCTTACTCAGCTCGGCGAGATACAACACGGGATCAGTGCCCTCAATACAACTTAGATGGGTGTGATGCTGAAGATGGTTAAGCTGATTTACTGAGTGTGGTCATTAAGTGTAACTATTATCCTATTAGGGTTAGTGCCTCTTTGAGACTAGCGTCTTGTCAGGGTAGAAGTGGATCCCTCGAGACAAAAACAGCCACTCTCAAAAGCAGTGGGTTGAGAATCCCACTTGAAAGGGTTTGTCCAAATCCGTCAGGCTGAGCCGTCAGATCAATATGGCACAGAAATATGGCACAGATATCAACAAGGGTAACCCTTCAAAGGTTGACCTAGGATTTACTGCTTCGTGATGGAGCCGTGGATCTGGTCTGGGATCTGGGGGATCTGGGTAGTGGTGGCTTTTGGGTACTTGATTTGGGTACCTCAGTTATAGGGTAGCGGAGTTTTTCTGTCTGAGCTGTTCTTGGGCCAGGATCCCGTCAACCAATCAAGCTCTGTGATCCAAATCACAGTCAGGAGGTGATAGGGGTCACGGGCCGCTGGGGTGGTCTGCCAGATACTGGATCCAGGGTTGAATACGTTGTCCATTGGTAACGGCGTCAGCTCACTAACAGGGAACACTATGGGCTGGGGGGTGATGCCTCCGGCTTTTTTTTGTCAGGCTTGTTCTGTCGGTTTGTGGGGATGGGGTCGAGTCTGGGGATCCTGATCTGATTGGCGGTTCATCTTGGCTCCACAGGGTGTGATACCTTAAAAAATCAGACTTGTTGCGCTGGCATTCCTCATGGTTCAAGCTCCTAATTTTTCAACGGCTAATGCTTCTGGTATTGACGCTTCTGGTGCCGAGATCGCTGAGATGGATCCGGCTGGGGATGCTCTGATCAGCCGAGAGTTGATCGGCCAAGAGTTGATCAGCCAAGAGTTAATCAGCCGCGATGAGGCCCTGATGCTCTACGAAGATATGACCTTAGGGCGGACGTTTGAGGACAAGTGCGCTGAGATGTACTACCGCGGCAAGATGTTCGGGTTTGTGCATCTCTACAATGGCCAAGAGGCGGTGGCAACCGGGGTGATCCGCGCCCTCAAATCGACCGATTATGTGTGCAGCACCTATCGTGATCACGTCCATGCCCTCAGTACCGGGATCCCACCCAGGGCGGTGATGGCAGAGTTGTTTGGCAAGGCCACCGGCTGTAGCAAGGGCCGGGGTGGATCCATGCATCTATTTTCGGCGGAGCATCACTTTTTGGGGGGCTATGCCTTTGTGGCGGAAGGGATCCCGGTGGCGACGGGGGCGGCCTTTACCGCTAAATACAAGGGCACTGATCAGGTGACAGCCTGCTTTTTTGGGGATGGGGCCTGCAACAATGGCCAGTTTTATGAGTGCCTGAATATGGCGGCTCTGTGGAAGTTGCCGATCATCTATGTGGTCGAAAATAACCTCTGGGCGATTGGGATGGCCCATGAGCGGGCGACCTCAGACACAGCTATCTACCGCAAGGGGCCAGCGTTTGGGATGCCGGGCTACCAACTGGATGGCATGAATGTGCTGGAGGTGCGCAAAGCCACCCAAGAGGCGGTGGAACGGGCGCGGGCGGGAGAAGGGCCAACGTTGTTTGAGTGCATGACCTATCGTTTTCGGGGACACTCGCTGGCGGATCCGGATGAACTGCGGGATCCTCAAGAAAAAGAGTTTTGGCGGCAGCGGGATCCGATCAAACAGTTTGAGCGATATGCTCTCGCCCACAATCTGATGACAGAAGCGGACTGTACTGAGATTCAAAGCCGGATCCAGGCACTGATTGAGGATGCGGTGGCCTTTGCCCTGGACAGCCCAGAGCCGACACTGGATGAGCTGCATCGGTTTATCTTTGCTGAGGATGAATGACGCTAAAGATGA
>CAZODP010000002.1:10113-20235 GCA_964578595.1 uncultured bacterium | reverse complement strand
TCTCATGTGTTAGCCATCTGCGGCCAAACTCTGGCGGCTGGGGCACAATAGCAACATTCGTTGTCAATGCTCAGAGGATCCCCATGCAAGATGCCGGTGAAGCCACGCGCAATAGTATTTTGGGCTATGTGACCACCTGGGTGATTTTGGAGGTGATCTGCTTTTTGGTGATGCCACGGGTGTTGGAGGTCCCTTCTGAGGCGATGGAGCCGTGGCTGATCCCGTCGGTGGCCATGGGGATCCTGGGATCGGTGATTGCGGGTTTTACGTCGGGTGCTCTGGCGGGCAGTGCTAAGCAGATTCGATCCAAAGAGCAAAAGCAAACTCGTCTCTACGCCAATATCATCGGCACTATCGCCTTTGTGGGGGTGGTGTTTCCCCTCCTGTTGACGCTGTACTTTTTTTGGCAGACCGTCGCGGGTACTGACTGGGAGGAAATGTTCAATGATCAGCCTGTTCTAGATCAGTTAACTCAATAATTTCTGACTCAAATCTCTAACTGACTGGATCATCCCAACCATCTCCCATCGCCTCCTATCCTGAGAGAGTTGTTGGGGATCCGCTAATCTCTCTCAACTGTGAGCACCCATGCACAGCTACATTCCCCCAGAGCGATTTTTTGCCTATCTGACCTGGACGGAGATCGAGGCGATGCCAGATCGGGCCAATACGGTGATTGTGCAGCCGGTGGCGGCGATTGAGCAACATGGCCCCCATTTGCCCTTGGTGGTGGATGCGGCGATTGGGACGGCGGTGATCGGGCAGGCGATGGCCAAGCTGGATCCTGGGATCCCGGCCTATGTATTGCCGACCCAGTGCTATGGCAAGTCAAATGAGCATTGGCACTTTCCGGGCACGATTGCCCTGACAGCCCAGACTTTGATCAGTGTGCTCTCAGAGGTGGCGGAGAGTATCTATCGGGCCGGATTTCGCAAACTGGTGTTTAGCAATTCCCATGGGGGGCAGCCGCAGGTGTTGGAGATTGTGGCACGGGACTTGCACCAAAAGTACGAGGATTTTTTGCTGTTTCCGATCTCGGTCTGGCGGGTGCCGCATGAGGGGGCAGAATTATTTACGGCGACTGAACGGGAGTTTGGCATCCATGCTGGGGATGGGGAAACCAGCATCATGTTGCACATCCTCAAGGATCAGGTGCGAATGGATCGGGCCGTGCGGGAGTATCCGCAGCAGTTGCCACAGGATAGTTTATTGACCATGGAAGGGCAGATGCCATTTGCCTGGGTGACGCGGGATCTGACCCAGAGTGGGGTGTTGGGGGATGCCACGGTGGCCACAGCCACAAAAGGCAAAGTGTTGGTGGAGTCAATGGCAGAGGGGTGGGTGCGGTTGCTGACCGATATTCATCACTTTCGGCAGCCCCAGGCTTGGAGGTGAGGAGCTGGCTAGGCCAAGCGTTGCCGAGGAGAGGGCTGATAGGATCCCGGTTGGGCAATCCTCAGTCGGTAGGCCAAGATAGACAAAATGTATCGCACGTTGCCAATGAAGTGGTCTATGCCAGGGGATCCTAGCCACCCGTACTCTGAGCTGATGTCTGAGCTGATAACTGGGTTCAAACGCCTGCTATTGGGGGTGTTGGTGGTCGTGGCCCTCAGCGGGATCCCTGGGGTGACTCAGGGGAGTATGGCTCAGGGCGTTGCTATCGAGCTTTCAGATGTAGAGCTTTTGGGTTGTGAATCGGTGACTTTGGCGTGCCCAGCCGATGAAGGTCTGCCCCAAGTGGATCCTCCGGCGAGCCAGCAACTGAGTCAAAGCCTGAGTCAGGCTATTTTGATGGGGCCAACTTGGCCTGAACCCCCTGAAACTATTGAAACCATTGAAACGATTGCAACCATTGACATCCCTGACCCCCAGTTATCCCAAGAACCATTATCTCAAGAGCTGGGATCCCCGGTTCTGGCTGCTAAGGGGGATCTTGAGCAACAGGATCAATTAGTCAACAGCTCCACAGGCGAATTCATCCCTAACCCAGATGAACCTAACTCAGATAATCCTGGCCCAGACAGTACAAAACAGGATCCGCAAGCGGAGCGAGTCTACACCCGCCTGGATGCCATGACGATCCTGCTGCGGGAGGGGATGGAAAGTTTGTTGGTGATCACCGCATTGCTGGCTTTTTTGAATCGGAGTGGGCACGCAGACAAAAGCTTCTGGATCTGGCTGGGGGCGGGGGGCGGGATCCTGGCCTCGATTGGGACGGCAGTGGCGATCCGGGTACTGTTTCGCTCCGTGCTGGGGGATGTGGATCCGGATCTATTGGAGGGAGTCACAGGTTTGGTGGCGGCGGGGTTATTGCTCTATGTCAGCTTGTGGCTGCATCGGCAATCGTCCGCAGGGGCTTGGAAACGCTATATCGAGGAACAGACGGCCTCTGTTTTGCAGGCCAGTACCCTTTTACCATTGGCTTTGATTGCCTTTTTGGCGGTTTATCGAGAGGGGGCCGAGACGATTTTGCTCTATGTGGGGATGGCCCCATCCATCAGCAGTGCCGACCTCTGGAGTGGATTGGGGATGGGATCCGCTCTGTTGGTCTTGATCGCGGTGCTGATGCTGGGGCTGGGGCTGCGGATCCCGCTGCGGCCTTTCTTTCGGGGCACCAGTTTATTGATCTATCTGCTGGGCTTTAAGTTTGTGGGCAATGGCATCCACAACCTGCAAGAGGTGGGGCGGCTGCCGATTCATGTGGCCGAGTCGTTGCCCACCCTCAAAAAGCTGGGGATCTATCCCACCTGGGAAACAGCCCTCACTCAATTGGCTCTGCTGGGGATCACGATTGTGCTGATCGTCTGGATCCAACGTCAGTCTGGATCCCAGCAATCGGCTGCCTAAGCCCTAAGCCTCTCACCCTTTTTTACTTTTTCAACCTGCTGTTTTAACCTGCCAAAAAAGCCTCAACCCGTCGCCCAATGATCTGATTGAGCTGGGGATCCTGGCAATCCAGCCACTCGATCTTGGGGGTTTTGCGAAACCAGGTCATCTGTCGCTTGGCAAATTGGCGGGTGTGGCGGGTGATCAGGGGTACCAAATCCTGATAGGCCAGCTTGCCATCCAGATAGGATCCCAGCTCTGCATAACCCAAAGTCTGGAGTAGGGGTAGATCTGCTCCGTACTTGTGGCGCAATTGTTGCAATTCTGGGATCCAGCCGGACTGAAGCATGGTCTGGGTGCGCTGGGCGATGCGCTGTTCCAGATGGGTGCTGTCGCTGGTCAAGCCCAAGGTCAATACTCGATAGGGGGGATCCGGGCGGGTCTGTTGACTGGAGGGGGAACGACCCGTGACATAATATACTTCTAGGGCGCGCAAGGTGCGAATGGCATCGTGGGGGTGAATCTTGGTGGCGGGATCCACCTGCTCCAAAAACTGGTGGCGAACCGATTGGGGCCAGGTTTCCAGTTGCTGACGCAGCTTTAGATCGGGGGGCACCGTCGGGATCCCCAGCCTACCCATCGCCGCCTGCAGATAGAGTCCTGTACCTCCCACCAAAAGCGGGATCCGTCCAGCTTGGTGAGCGGACTGGATCAACGCTTGAGCCAGTGCTTGATAACGAGCCACTGTCCAGCGCTCAGTCGGATCGGCTATGTCAATCAGGTGATGGGGCCAGCGGGCCTGTTGGGCTGGGGTGGGCTTGGCGGTGCCGATATCCAACTCCCGATAGATCTGCCGCGAGTCGGCGCTGATCAGATCGACTGTGATGGACTGGGATCCCAATCGCTCGGCCAGATTCAGAGCTTGATCTGATTTGCCACTGGCGGTCGGGCCGCAGATCACAATCAAAGGGGGTTGCTCAGTCATGGCTCGGTTATCCGCAAAAGTTCTCACCCAGAGATCAGATATATCAACAACAGGATACTTAGAATACCGTTATCTCTCGACAGGATCCCGATGGCTGCCGATAGAATGGATCCACCCCGTCAGCCTCACTGCGATCGTTACTGAACTAACCCCTGGAGCTTGTTTGTTATCTTCGGTTCAGGATCCTTCATGGTTTTAAAATTCAGTCTCTGGATGGATACTTTTTGAGCTGCCCAGACTACTACCTGTGTTAACATCCCCAACAATCGTTTCTTTACCATGTCTACGTTACCTTTCTGGGCTGAAAGGGCACGGATCCGATGGCTGCTCCCAATGGGGTCTTGCTGATCACCAGACTCAGCCCAGACAGCTTTTCCGAAGTCGGCTGGGGATCTCCAGTCGCCTGCCCCCCTTCGGCCCCAAAACCGCTGAGGGTTTAACCACCAGTTCAATCACCAAAGGGCAGCTCATTAGAGGTCTGGGTTTGTCAACGGGGCGAACCATGCTGATCATCGTCTTCAGCCTTGTGGCACTGGGAGGGTCGAGTCTACCTGTGACGGCGGATGTTTCTGTGCTCAAGCAAGGGCAAGTGCAGAGCCTACCCGCATTGCAAACCCGGGCTAGACCTCTGCTGAGGCAGATGGATCCCTTTTATCTGGGCATGTTGGAGCGGCGATTTTTGGCCTACGCCCTCGAAAACAACTGGCGCACGATTTCGGTAACACGGGATCCCCCCCGTTGGGTGCGCTGGCAACTCTTACCGGGGGGAGAGGCGGTCTATCCGGTGGTGGTGGATCCGCTGTTGGCTGGCCAGCCTGTCTATGCCCGTGGCTTTGTGGTGCAGGCTTACTTTCAGTATGAGCGGCTGGTGGGGTTGCACCTGATTCGGGATCCTGAGGAAATAGGCTTTGATGTGGCTCAGTTGAGGCAGTTGATCCGGGGCTGGTTTCCAGATCATCGGGTGGTGTTGCGCTACCAGATTTTGCCAGAGGATCCAAATCAGCAAGTGATCTCGGCCTACTTAGGAGAGATTCCTCCTGCTTTTATCAGTGATATCGGTCGCAATAATCTGCCCTTTTGCCACACTTTTTTGACCCCCAATTCACCGACTCCTCTACTGTTGCCGGGGATTGAGGTGCCCCCTCAATGTTTGACCGAAGATATCCGGATGGCGGATCAATCCATTTCCTGGATGTGGAATCTTGAAAACTGGTGAGCTGTTAGAAATCAATCACCCATATCAGCCGCCATCACCAATGGTGCAGATTTAGGATCCGGTAGTTTTAGAGAAAAGATGCCCGCAGCTAAGATCAACAGCGTTGAAAACCATAGACAACCTTCGAGGCCATAGAGCTGAAAAAGGATCCCAGAGGTTACAGTTCCCAGCAATCGCCCGCCAGAATTGGCCATATAGTAGAACCCCACATTGAGGGCCACATCATCATCTTCGGTATAGGCCAAAACCAGATAGGAGTGAACCGCAGAGTTGAAAGCAAAGACAATTCCAAACAGGATCAATCCGCCGGTAATGACAATTTCAGGGGCCAATCCCGCCATAAAAGCAGTGGCGATAATAGCTGGAACAACGGTCAAAGTTAGTGTCCAAATCTGAATGGTGCGAGCTTTGGGGGCATGGCCGGGACGGTTGCTGCGGAGTAGTTGGGGAGCAATAAACTGAACCACCCCATAGCCGATCACCCAAGTGGCCATGTAGGATCCCACCTGCATAAATGTCCAATTCAGAGTCTCATACAAAAACACCGGCAAGGCCACCACAAACCAGACATCGCGGGATCCGAATAAGAAAAACCGAGCGGCAGAGAGGATATTGATCTCTTTGCTCTTGGAAAACAATTGTTTGAAGGGAATCTTGGCCTTGATTTTGCCCATATCCGCAGGCAACAAAGCACCGGAACAAAAAATCAGAGCCAATAAACCCGCCTGCAAAAGATTGGCGATCCGAAAGCCCATCACCTCGCCATACAAACCGCCGAAATACTGAAGCAGCAGCGCACCCAAAAAGAATCCCACCCCCTTGAGGGCATTTTTGGATCCGGTTAGCATGGCCACCCAACGAAATAATCTGGATTCGGCCTCTTTGGGTACCACCAATCGGATCGCACTTTTAGAACTCATCTTGGTCAAATCTTTGGCAATGCCAGCAAAGGCCTGAGCCACCATTACATAAGTAACCTGTCCCCAGACCGGCCACTCAAAATTGAGACTCGCCAGCATCAATAGCCCAAAGATTTGCAGCCCAATCCCGCCATAGAGCGTCAGCCTGAGGCCAAACGTGGATCCGATCCAACCCCCAAAAAAGTTGGTCACCACCCCAAAAATTTCGTAGAACAGAAACAGAGTGGCAATCTCAATCGGTGTAAAGCCCAAGACATGAAAGTGCAACAGCACCAACATCCGAATCGCCCCATCCGTCAGGGTAAACCCCCAATAGGCGGCGGTGACCAAAGCATAGTTTTTTAGGGCCGACTGTTGTGCTGTTGCCGTCATGATTGGATCCTCAAAGTCTTGGCAAAAGTTTGTGGTTAAATCCCAGATGCTCTATGGCTTAATGCTCAAGGCTACTTTGCGGGCCAACTCCGCCATGCGATTAGCGTAGCCCCACTCGTTGTCATACCAGGCCAAGATCTTAACTTGGGTCTCATCCACCACCATGGTTGAGGGGCCGTCAATCACCCCAGAGCGGGGATCCCCTTTGTAGTCCACCGACACCAGCGGTAAGTCTTCGTAGCCCAGGATCCCCTTCAGCTCGCCCTTGGCCGCCGTTTTGAGCAGGTGGTTGACCTCTTCAACGGTGGTGGGCCGCTCCACCTCAAACACAGCATCTGTCAGGGAGGCATTGAGCAGGGGTACCCGGACCGCAAGGCCATTGAGCTTGCCCTTGAGCTGGGGATAGATCAACGTGATGGCAGTGGCGGATCCGGTGGTGGTGGGCACCAGCGACAGCAGGGCCGAGCGGGCACGACGCAAATCTTTGTGGGGGGCATCCACCATCACCTGAGTATTGGTGACGTCATGAACGGTGGTGATCACCCCATGCTTGATCCCCAGGCCCTCTAGGATCACCTTGACCATCGGGGCCAAACAGTTGGTGGTACAGGAGGCAGCGGTCAACAAGTGATGGGTGGCCGGGTCGTAGAGATGATCGTTGATCCCCATCACCACATTCAAAGCATCGCCATCTTTGACCGGGGCAGCCACAATCACTTTTTTGACCCCGCGTTTGAAATAGGGATCCAGTTGAGCCGCTTTGACAAACTTGCCCGAACTTTCTAACACCAGGTCAATGCCCCACTCATCCCAGGGCACCTCCCCCGGCGTGGCATATTCACTAAAGCTCAGGGATTGATTGGCAACTTTAATCTGGCCATCGGCTGCCCGCACGTCCACATCCCAGCGACCTTGCACCGAGTCGTATTTGAGCAGGTGAGCCGCCGCCTCAGGGCCACCCTTGATCTCATTGATATGGACAACATCTAGTTCCGGATGGCCCCATGCGGCTCGATAGACCAAGCGACCAATCCGACCAAAGCCATTGATCCCCACCCGTATCGCCATATCTGTCCCCTCGCTGATCTCTGCATCAATAGTATTGAGTTTCAGCCAAAACATCAATTTTTATTGATGAGAATCATGATGGTCTTGCAGATCACATCAACCAAACCCTCTCCAGCCAACTATCTTCAACACACCAGATCAAAAGAGATCACAGAGATCAAACGATTGCTGGGCGGGGAGATTGCTTCACCTGTCGGATCGCGGCCCCCACCTGCTCACGGATCTTTTGAGATAGCTCCTGGGCGGCGTAGTCCTGCAAGTAGGCAAACCCTTTGGCGGTGGTGGCATAGAGAGGGGGCAGTCGATTGAGGGCAAAGGCAATCACATCTGTGGTGTTGACATTGCTATCGGGATCCAATTGGGCTTCGAGTTCCAGATGCGTCAGGATCTCAATGACATTGATCAGCTCCTGGCCAGAAAACTCTACCCTGACCTGGCCTGAAAGTAGAGCCTGGGTCAGATGATCTAGGATCCGGTAGTCTTCTTCGCTAAAAAAGTGGCGACGTGACCAGTCACCAATCTGCGCTTGAATCTCAGGCGTCAGCCGCTGCTCCTGGATCGCTTGATCTACCAATGACTGAATCGAAGTCATAGAGTTAGCAGAAATTAGAACGCCCAGATTGTAGTTTGAACAACCCAAAAAGTCAACTTTGAACGCTAACACTGCAATAATCACGGATGCTGTCTTGATTTTTTGTGCTTGTTCTTAACCTATGGATCCATACAGATGGACTGATAGGGCCTGAACCTCAAAAACATGGGGATCTGGAGCCGTTTTTGGGCTTGCTTTTGCGACGATGCCTTTGAATCTGTGAATTTCTGCGGATTTAAGTTGCACAATCCACCTGTGATGCTTGACACGGATCCCTTCCATACGCCACTGTTATAGATCGCTAATCCTGCGGAACTGGCGGAATGGCAGACGCGCTAGATTCAGGTTCTAGTGTCCGCAAGGACTTCCGGGTTCAAGTCCCGGGTTCCGCACTCAAGGGTTGATCAATAGTTTCGATGTTGGCTTGATTAAGACGATCCTTATGGCTGGACGGTCTATCAGTATCTATGACACCACGTTGCGGGATGGGGCGCAGCGGGAAGGGTTGGCCCTATCGGTGGAAGACAAACTGATCATCGTCAAGCTGTTGGATAAGCTGGGGATCCCGTTGATTGAGGGGGGGTGGCCAGGGGCTAATCCTAAGGATGTGCAATTTTTTTGGCAGTTGCGGGAGCAGCCACCAGAGCAGGCCCAGATGGTGGCCTTTTGCTCCACCCGGCGACCGGGGCGGCGGGCGGCTGACGATCCGATGTTGCAGGCGATCTTGGCGGCAGGGACTGAGTATGTGACGGTGTTTGGCAAGTCCTGGGATCTACACGTCACCGAGGGGATCGGCACCACCCTGGGGGAGAATCTGGCCATGATCACCGATACCATCCGGTTTCTGCGCTCTCAATCCCGGCGGGTACTCTACGATGCGGAGCATTGGTTTGATGCCTATGGCCGCAATCCTGACTACGCTCTACAAACTCTAGTGGCGGCGGCTCAAGCTGGGGCGGAATGGCTAGTGCTCTGTGATACCAATGGAGGGAGCCTGCCGTCGGATATTGAACAGATTATGGCGGCGGTGGTGGCAGAGGCTCATCACCTTGAGGGGGCAAAACTGGGGATCCATACCCACAACGACAGTGAAACAGCCGTGGCCAATGCCTTGACGGCGGTGGAGGCCGGGGCTGAGATGGTTCAGGGCACCATCAATGGCTATGGCGAGCGCTGTGGCAATGCCAATCTGTGCAGCGTCATCCCCAATTTACAGCTCAAGATGGCCTACCAGTGTTTGCCCCCAGATCAGCTCAGTCTCTTGACGGAGACAGCCCGTGCGGTCAGTGAAGTGGTGAACCTGGCCCCCAACGATCATGCTCCGTTTGTGGGTCTATCGGCCTTTGCCCATAAGGGCGGGATCCATGTCAGTGCAGTTCAAAAAAATCCCCTCACCTACGAACACATCCAGCCGGAATGGGTGGGCAACGAGCGGCGGATCGTGGTGTCTGAGCAGTCGGGACTGAGCAATATCCTCACCAAAGTGGCCAGCTTCGGGATCCCGTTGGAGAAGGGGGATCCGGTGGCCCGGCAGATTTTGGAGCGGCTGAAGCAGTTGGAGATGGAAGGCTATCAGTTTGAGGCGGCAGAGGCCAGCTTTGAGCTGTTGGTGCGGGCGGTGATGCAGCAGCGGATCCATTGGTTTGATCTGCTCAGCTTTAGCTGCACGGTGGGCACCCGCAGCGATTGGAATAGCCAAAATTGGGATCCCTTGGACGATACGGCGGTGATGGCGACGGCAGTCACCAAAATTGCGGTTAAAGGGGAAAATCGCCTGACGGTGGCTGAAGGTAATGGCCCCGTAGCGGCTTTGGATCAGTCGATGCGCAAGGCTCTGCTGGAGTTTTTCCCACTCCTAGAGCAGGTGCAACTGGCGGATTACAAAGTTCGGATCCTGGATGGCAAAGCAGGAACCTCCGCCAAAACGCGGGTGTTGATCGAGTTTTATCACGTGGCGGCCCATGATCGCTGGATTACAGTCGGGGTTTCCCCCAATATCATCGAAGCCTCTTGTCGGGCCTTAACCGAAGGATTGGAGTACGCCCTACTCAAGTACAGCGGTTCTCAATCTCTTGGCATAAATGTTACCCCATCGTCAATTTTGAATTGACCCTAGCCCATGCACTTGGTTGAGCTTGATTGA
>CAZODP010000002.1:8566-10013 GCA_964578595.1 uncultured bacterium | reverse complement strand
TTGAGCTTGATTGAGTCTGGGGTCTGGATCTGAGAGCATCCAATCTCAACTCATCAACTAACTGAGGTTAATTGAGGCTTAGTTAAGGCTGCTATTGCTGCTGCTGAGGGCCTTTTGGATATCAAAATCGAGATTTTTGACCGACATCAGGATAGTGCGGGTGATCAGTTTGCCGGACTGCACCAACACTTGACCGGTGACCGGGTGCAATAGGTCTTGCTCAGCACGGCGACCCACGAGGGATTCGATATCGCTGAAGGCATTGACATACATCCCCACCGGCAGCTCCACCACCACCCCCTCCCCCAGCACTCGCGATTGACAGGCTAGGCGAGATTCGGGCCGACAACTGGTGATCACTTCGAGGGTGCGCTGCTCCCGCTTGGCGATGGGAGAAAGGGATCCCATCCCCTGGGTGACATAGACATGACAGGTGGCACAGAGGCCGCGACCGCCACATTCTTTGAGTACATTCAAATCTTCGCGGATTAAGATCGACAAAAGGTTACCATTGGTGGCCACCTCAGCAAATTGGGCAATCGGATCCAGTCGAACTTGTTTAACCATGCCATCCTCCTTGATTCAATGGTACCCCGGTCATATTGCTCGAGCGACACGGCAACTTCAGGATCAGTTGCAGCGGGTGGAGGTGGTGCTGGAGATTTTGGATGCCCGCATCCCCCTGTCCAGTCAGCATCCCGACTTGGATACTTGGCTTGGCCCCAAGGCCCGCCTCAAAGTGCTCAATCGCATCGATCAGGTCACGCCGCAGCGGCTACAGCAGTGGCAACTGTGGTTTCAATCCCAAGGGATCCAGGTTTATGCCACCGATGGACGCAGCGGGCAGGGGATCCCCCGGCTCAAGCAGGCGGCTGTGGCGGCAGGATCCTTTGTCAATCGCAAGCGGGACTCCAGAGGACTCAAACCGAGACCAGTGCGGGCGGCGGTGGTGGGGTTTCCCAATGTGGGCAAATCGGCGATTTTGAATCGGCTGATGGGCAAGCGGGTGGCGGCCAGTGCAGCCCGACCTGGGGTGACCCGGCAGTTGCAATGGGTGCGAATCGGGGCCGAACTGGATCTGTTGGATGCCCCTGGGATCATTCCGCCGCTGCTCACCGACCAAGTGGCGGCCATGAAGCTGGCGGTTTGTGATGATATCGGCGGCGGTGCCTATGCCCCCGAAGCAGCGGCAGCGGCTCTGCTGGAGTGGATCCCGGCTCAGATCCGCCAGGAACGTTATGACCTCGACCCATCATTAGGCCAACCCAATGCCCAGATCGATAGTGCCCAGATCAATCTGGCCTATCCCCGTTGGCCGCTGGGGGAGCAATGGTTGTATCAAATTGCCGAACAGCGATTTCAAGGAGATCAAAATCGGGCCGCCCAACAGATCCTCAAGGATTTTCGCAAAGGATCCCTGGGCCTGATGGGACTGGAGCATCCCCCT
>CAZODP010000002.1:0-8466 GCA_964578595.1 uncultured bacterium | reverse complement strand
GGCTCAGAATAGATCTTTGCGTCCCCGCAAGCGGGCAAACGTCTGCACCGGATCCGAGGTTGACATGGCCTGCTGTAGCTCAGGTCGATCCCAGCCCAAAAAGGGATTGGTCAGTTTTTCAAGGCCGATCTGGGTGGGAATGGTGGGGATCCCCTGCTCTCGGTCGCGCTTCACCTGCTGCCAGCGCCGCTCTAGGGCTGGGTTCTGAGGATCCACGGTGCGGGCGAAGTCCAGATTTTTGAGGGTGTACTCGTGGGCGCACCAAACCTGAGTCTGATCCGGCAGATGCCGCAATTGGGTCAGGGAGCTGATCATCTGCTCTGGGGTGCCCTCAAATAGACGACCACATCCCCCCGCAAACAGCGTATCTCCACAAAACACATGGCCAGACTGGGCAAAGTAGTAGGCGATATGCCCCCGCGTATGCCCCGGTATAAAGAAAATCTCCGCTGTTTCGCCACAGACTTGAATCTGATCCCCTGCCGTCAGGGCAACCGTCTGCCCAGGGATCCGCCCTTGATCGGGGAGGCTGCCATAGACCTGGGCTTGGGGATAGCGTTTGAGTAGTTGGCCATTGCCCCCCACATGGTCGGGATGGTGATGGGTATTCAAAATGGCTGTCAACTGGTAACCCTGGCGATCCAAGGCTGCCAAAATCGGCTCTGCCACCGCTGGATCCACCACGGCTGCTGTCCGAGCTTGAGGATCCTGAAGTAAAAACACATAGTTATCACGAAGCACAGGGATTCGGGTGATCTGCATGGCGGTGGCTCCACATCGGCAAATGATTTTAGTCTTTAGCTCCAGTGTGAATCATCCCCAGTTCAAATCAAGCCGTTCAGATCAAGATCCCGAAGTCTTCTAATCCTGATCGGGGTCACAGCTTCTCCATCGAGATCCATTAAGATCCCCTCATCGGTGTTGATTGGGTGAGGATAAGGCCATGTGTGGGATTGTGGGCTATGTGGGCCGTCAGTCTGCGATTGAGGTGTTGTTGCAGGGGCTGCGGAAGCTGGAATATCGCGGCTATGACTCGGCGGGGATCGCCTTGATCGATCAAGCGCAACACTGTCTGCAACGGATCCGGGCGGAGGGCAAGCTGGTGCATCTGGAGGCCAAGATCAAGGGACTGGATCCCCATCGCTCCCATATCGGCATCGGCCATACCCGCTGGGCCACCCACGGCAAGCCCAATGAGCAAAACGCCCATCCCCACACCGACACCACAGGCCGGATCGCGGTGATCCAAAATGGCATCATCGAAAACTACCGTGAGCTGCGCCACAGCCTCAAAAACCATGGCATCTCATTTGTCTCCGACACCGATACTGAGGTGATCCCTCATCTGGTGCGCCACCAGCTCGATCAGGGGATCCCGATCTTGGAGGCGGTGCGCTTAGCCGTCAACCAGATGACCGGATCCTTTGCGGTGGCGGTGTTGAGTGCCGATCATCCCGACCAGATCATCGTGGCCCGACAACAAGCCCCCCTGGTGATTGGCTATGGCGATCAAGAAACCTTTTTTGCCTCAGATGTGCCAGCCTTTATCCATCACACCCAGCGCACTCTGGTGCTGAACAACGCCGAGATCGCCCGCCTCACCCCCTATCGGGTCGAATTGTTTAGCTTTGATGGCCAGCCCGTTTCACGCTTGCCCCAAACCCTCAACTGGAACCCCATCATGGTGGAAAAACAGGGCTTTCGTCACTTCATGCTCAAGGAGATTCATGAGCAACCGGCCACGATCCGGGCTGGACTGGAGGGCCGGGTGGGAGGGGATCCCCTGCTAGACTTGGGCTTGTCCCCAGAGCTGTGGGGATCCAGCCGCCAGATCCAGATCCTGGCCTGTGGCACCAGTTGGCACGCAGCTTTGGTGGGCAAGTATCTTTTAGAACAAGTGGCCGGGATCCCAACTCAGGTGCAATATGCCTCCGAATACCGCTATGCCCCCCCCCCGCTGCAACCGGGATTGCTGACCATTGGGGTGACGCAATCGGGGGAAACTGCCGATACGCTGGCTGCCCTGACTGAAGCGGGATCCCGTGGCGATCGGCTGTTGGGCATCACCAATCGGCCCGAAAGTGCGGTGGGTCGCCTGGTCTCAGAGGTGATCGATCTGCGGGCTGGGATCGAAATCGGGGTAGCCGCCACCAAGACGTTTACCGCTCAGTTGCTGGCTTTTTACTTGTTATCTCTGGAGTTCTCCTTGCGGCGCGGATCCTTACCCCGCCAACAGATCGAAGAGATTTTGATTGGGATCCAGCATCTCCCGACTGCACTCGAAACGCTGCTGCTACAAGAATCCACCCTTGAACAGTTGGCCCGACAGTTTCAAGAAACCCGCGATTTTATCTATATTGGGCGTGGCATTAACTACCCCATCGCCCTTGAAGGTGCCCTCAAACTCAAAGAGATCAGCTACATCCATGCCGAAGGCTATCCGGCTGGGGAGATGAAGCACGGCCCCATCGCCCTATTGGATCCCAAAGTGCCTGTGGTGGCCATTGCTATGCCGGGATCCCTCTATGACAAGGTGATCTCCAATGCTCAGGAGGCCAAGGCGCGAGATGCCCAATTAATTGGGGTGGCGGCGATCGGGGATGAACTCGCCCCTGAGGTGTTTGACCATGTGCTGTGGGTGCCACGGGTGCCGGAGATCTTGTCCCCCTTGGTGAGCGGGATCCCGTTGCAATTGCTGGCCTATCATGTGGCGGCGATTCGCGGTCTGGATGTGGATCAGCCCCGCAACTTGGCCAAGAGTGTGACGGTGGAGTAGTGATCTGGTTGTGTTATGGGCAGCCATTCAACAGGACTCGAATCACTTAAATCAAGGCTCTACAGGGGTTTGGGGCGATTCTGTCTGGGGTAAGCCAAGGCCCATTCCAGAGCATCGATCACCGATTCGGATCCCAGGTGAGCCATGCAGGGATGTCCTTCCACGAGGCAACTCTCATTTTTGAACCGCTGGTCGGTGCAGACTTGACAGCAAAAGGTTGAGCGCGGGATCCGCACATGGGGCAGCCGGGGTGCCCAGAGATGCAGCGGACTGGCCCCGATCCCCTCGGCATCATTGCCAAAGATCCCCACCGTTGGACAGCCCACCGCCGCCGCAATGTGTAGTGGCCCCGCATCCACCGACACACAGGCCCGCGCCCGCTGCAGGGATCCCGCCAACTGGATCAGACTGGTTTTGCCCCGCAGATCGATCATTTGGGTCTGGGCCAATAGGTCATCTTCGGTGCCATCACTGTGATACAACTCCCGCTGTCGGGATGGGGCACTGCCCACCAATCCCACCGTCAACCCCTGCCCTTCGCACCAGCGGATCAACGCCAGCCAACCTTGGGATCCCCACATCTTGGCCCGCCGGGTGGTGGTGATATGAACCAAAACATCGGGCACCCCAAAGCCCGGATCCTGAGCCGGTAACTCCAGGGCAAAAAAATCGGTTTCCACATAGGCCAATCGGCAAAAAATCTCCCCAATATAATTGCTGGTCAGCAAGGCTTGATGCCGCTCCAAAAAAGCCAGACTATTCCACTGATCATCGGCCAGCATTTGTTGCACCGGATCTGAGCCAGGATCCAACTTACGACGAAAATCCACCGTCAGCCCTCCCCCCGCCAAGTAGTGGGGCCGCAGGGCTGTCACCGCCACCAGATTGAGTTCACTAAACTCATCACAATTGATGGCCAAATCATAGGATCCGGCTGCCTCGATCCGCTGACTGACATGGGCACTCAAGGCCGCCAAAAAATCCAGCCGTTGGGTATGCAACGGAAAATGAGCATCGATATAAGGGCAATGTCGCTCAAAATCGGCTGTGATCTCACTGCCAAAAAAATCCAGCACACAGCCGGGATACTTGGCCTTGAGGCCCCGCAATAGGGGGATCGTCACCACAAAATTGCCCACCTTGGAGGAAGAAAAGACCGCCAGATGGGGCTGAGAGCGTAGAGGCTGATCGCTAAACCGTTCCATCTGGACACTCTCTCTTCGGGACTGGGAAAACTAAACAATGGGGATCCGGCAGAGGCGGAAAGTCCTGATCAAAGACCTGACCAAAGTCTTGATCGGAGGATCCTGACAGCCGGACTCCGGCATAAACTATAGTTCTGCGTTGTGGGTGTGTGCAATGGCCAAGGATCCGCGCTCGTGTTCATCGGATCAGTCAGGGGATGAGGGAGACCAAAGCTCTGCCTTTGAGGGCAATCCCGATATCCCCATGATTGACGAGGATAGTGCTGAGCGATCCCATTTGAGCGAGGCCCTCGAAGACTATCTCTATGTGCATGGCTTTGCGGGCAATTGTCGGCTAGGCACCCTTGTGATTCCCCCCTTGCACCCGCTGGATCCCGCCGGCACCACCCTGGATAGCCTGGTGCAGTATTGGCTGGGGATCGATCGCCGCCGCTATGCCAGTCTGCCCTTTTTTGTGCGCAAAGCTAAGGTCAATGCCGCCTATCAGCGGGAACTTAAGGCCCTGCGGGAAAATCTTGTCCCGATCTTGGATCCCCCCTACACCCGTCAGTCGATTGAGGACAGCCGCAATCTGTTTGGGCTGATGGATGCCTTTGACCGCATCACCGGGATCCAAAACCGGGTACGCCGCCTGCTCAAACAAGAGGTCACCAGCCGCTTGCCAGGGATCCCGTCTTGATGATTGCCTTTTTGGAAGGGATCCTGGCGGCTCTGGAGGCAGGGGAGCGCAGTGCCCTGATTGTGTCGGTCGGCGGAGTAGGCTATCGGATCCGGGTGCCCCAGCGGCTGCTCAAGCAGGTGCCAGCCATCGGGGATCCGGTGTTGATCTTCACCCATCTGGCGGTGCGAGAAACCGAGATGGTGTTGTATGGCTTTCTCAGTCCTGCTGAGCGGGATCTGTTTGGTGAACTGATCAAGGTCTCAGGGGTTGGCCCCAGTTTGGGTTTGGCTCTGCTCAATACCCTCAGCCTTCCGGATCTGGTGCAGGCGGTGGTTTCTAATAATACTCGTGTGCTGGCCCTAACCCCGGGCGTGGGATCCAAGACCGCCCAACGGCTGGCCCTCGAACTCAAAACCAAGCTGGCGGACTGGCGACAACAGGCGGGCCTCACCCCCAGCCTGACCCAAACGGTCTCTGCTGATCTGCGGGAAGAAGTCGAAATGGCTCTCTTGGCTCTGGGCTATCGACCGGCTGAAATTGCCGAGGCCATCACCACCCTCAGCCGCCGCCAACTCAAAGAATCCACCGAGATCTGGATCCGAGAAGCCATTGCTTTTTTGTCGGCCTAGCTCCTCTGAGCAATTAAATATCATTAAATGAGTGATCTATAAAATTATCCCGCTCCCCAAAATCGTTCCCGCAGATCCTGAGCCACATGGGCAGGCACCAGCCCTTCAACGGATCCCCCCAGTCGAGCCACCTCTTTGACCATGCTGCTGCTCAAAAAACTGTATTCCCCAGCCGTGGCCAAAAAGATAGTCTCTAACTCTGGATCCAACTGTTTGTTGGTATGGGCCATCTGCAATTCAGCATCAAAATCGGATAAAACCCGCAAGCCCCGAATCAAGACTTCAGCCTCTTGGAGGCGGGCATAGGCGACGGTTAGCCCCTCAAAGGATCCGACTTTTAGATTTTTGAGATGGGGGGTAGCCAGACCGATCTGAGCTTGACGCTCTTCGGGGGTAAAAAGAGGGGTTTTGTGGGGATTTTTGAGCACCGCTACCACCACTTGATCAAAGAGGCGACAGGCCCGCTCCATGATATCCAGATGGCCCAAGGTGATGGGATCAAAGCTGCCGGGATAGAGGCCAATCATAGGCAAAAGTCACTCACAAAAGGTCACTACAAAGATCAGGCTAGGCACCCAAAAGCTGGATCACCTGCTGATGCAAATCCGGATCCCCTGCGGCCACAATATCCCCGTTTGAATGACGGGTGAGGGACTGCCCTTGCCAATCGGTGATCACCCCCCCGGATCCGAGGATAATCGGGATCAGAGCCGCAAAATCGTAGAGGGCTAACTCCCGCTCCACCACCAGATCCAGATAGCCCGCCGCCAACAGGCCATAGTGATAGCAATCGCCCCCGTAGGAGGTGATATGAACCGCTTGGCTGACCCGACCAAACGCAGCCTGAGAGAGCGGATCCCCAAATAACTCCGGTGTTGTGCAACTGAGGGAGGCCTGCTGGAGCTGAGCCTGTTGCCGTGCCCGAATCGGCTGCTGATTTAAAACCGTGGGCCGCCCCATCACCCCTAGCCAGCGTTCCTGCAAAATTGGCTGGTCAATGATGCCCAGAATGGATTGATCCCCGTCTAGCAGGGCAATCAGCGTGCCAAACATCGGCTTGCCGGTTGAAAAAGCCATTGTGCCATCCACAGGATCCAAAACCCAGGTGTAACGGGATCCGGTATTTTTTTCGCCCAACTCTTCGCCATAGATATTGTGATCGGGATAGTGCTGCTCGATCAGATCCCGCATAACCCGTTCGGCCTCGCGGTCGGCAATCGTGACAATCGGAGATCGAGCTTCTTTATATTCCGTCTGCAACTCGCCGCGAAATAAGGGCCGAATCACCTGCCCTGCCGCATCCGCCAACATCTGAGCCAATTGCATCAACTGGGGATCCACCGGAGGATCCGAGGTCATAACCACTTTCAAAACGCCCCTATGCTCAGACTGTTTTTACTGGATGATTTTTATGGTCAGCTCTGATGGCCTCAAAGAGCAAGCTCTTGCAAATCGATAGTACAAAATCCTTGTCTTTTTGGGGAAGAACCCTATCATCATCCTGAGTTAACCTGTCAATCTCAGGTGTATTTGTTGGCCTTGTCAGTGGATCTTGTGACCTGAAACGGATCCTGGGGTGATCTGAGCCGTTGAGGGGGATCCCTAACACCTCTACAGTCAGAGAATTAGTGAACTTCTGCCTGATCCACAAGATTTTGCCAAGGATTTACTGGCGACTCTGGTGCTAGGGTTTGCCTATTCCTTCTTTGATCAGGCTTTCATCAGGAGTGCTGCTCCCTACTTGTCGAGGATCCGTGCCATGCCAACCCCGCTGGATAATCACCTGATCAAAGGTCGCTATCGTCTGCTCCAGCGCATCAATGCCGGGGGGATGGGAGCGGTCTATCGGGCTGCTGACACAGAGCGATTTGATGCCACGGTTGCGATCAAAGTCTTGCATCAGCGGCTGCTGGCAGATTCCAGCCTGCAAGAGCAGATATTGCAGCGATTTGCCGCCGAAGCACGGGTCAATATACTGCTGGGCAGCCATCCCAATATCATCACAGTTTTTGACTACGGACTTGAAGAAGAGCATCCATTTTTGGTGATGGAATACTTGGGTGAAGCTCCGATGGTGGGCTACAGCCTCAATCAACTGCTGGCGCAAGAAGGCCCTATGCCCTACCAGCGGGTGATCCCGATGGCTCGTCAGATCTGTGCCGGACTCCATCACGCCCATACCTTTGAACGAGAGCTGGAAGGAATCTTGATCAAGGGAGTGATCCATCGGGATATCAAGCCCAGCAATATCTATGTCGTCCGGGATCCCACCTCTGGCAAAGGCAGTGAAACCATCAAGCTGCTGGACTTTGGGATTGCCAAGGTGATGAGCGATATGACCCTGACCCTGGGCACTGGCGCACTGGGTTTTTTGGGCACACCCCACTATGCCTCGCCGGAGCAGATGCGGGGGCAGGTGTTGGATCACCGCTCAGATATCTATTCTCTGGGTTTGGTGATCTATGAAATGCTCTGCGGCCAATCCCCCCTTCAACCGGAAACGGATTCCCTCTGGGCCTGGATTGAGGCTCACAACAACCAACCGCCCCGCCCTTTTGGGGATCTGTCATTGCCCCACAAGATCCCGGCAGCCCTGCAACAGATCGTGATGAGCTGCCTCGAAAAAGACCGCGACCGCCGACCGGCCAATATGCAAGCCCTCAGCAATGCCCTCGAATCTGTGCTGAAGGATCCTCACAACCCCCACAGCACCCAGTTGATCTTGCAGAGCCAGGGCACCATCCCCATCCTCAATACTCAGCCGGACATCACAGGTCGCCTATCTGCTGACCCCACTGCCCCTGATCAGACAGGATCTAATGTCCTGCCGCCGTCACCCGATCTCAGGGATCCTGATGCCACTCAATCCAGCACCCGTCCGGGATCCACCTTGCGTTCCCGCTCTGCCCATAGATCCCAGAGCCATAGCCCTGTTTGGGCCGGGATCCTGTTGGCATTGATGGCTGCGGGGGGATTTGGTCTTTGGTCTCTGGCCAATCGGCCTGAATCTCAAGTTGTGATTGATGTCGATGACCCGGATCCCACCTCGGATCCCATTGCTACCCCCATCGCTCAAGTTCCAGCGCCCACCCCTACACCCGAACCCACGCCAACCCCGACTCCGGATCCCACGCCCACGCCCGAACCCACCCCGACTCCGGATCCCACCCCGACTCCAACTCCGGATCCCACGCC
>CAZODP010000001.1:96838-99277 GCA_964578595.1 uncultured bacterium | reverse complement strand
CCCAAAGTTGTCTATGTATGGGAGCTTCTCATAAGTCATTTCTGATTGCTATATCTGTTAACGAAAGAGGGTGTAATGCAAGGAAACTCAGGAGAAGATACTAGAGTGTGGATATAGTAATTAAGATATGCTTCGTCATCAAAACCTTGGGATCCTCACTGATGTCTGCCACCTCCCTTCCTATCTCTAAGACACTTGCTCCCGAAGTAGCTGAACGGGGTCAGTTGCGTTATGCCTACTATCCTGGCTGTGTGGCGCAGGGGGCCTGTCGAGAACTCTACGAATCGACTGATTTGGTCACCCGTCACCTGGGGATCCAACTGCTGGAACTCAAACAGGCCGCCTGCTGCGGATCCGGTACGTTCAAAGAGGAATCAGCTCTGCTCGAGGATAGTGTCAATGCCCGCAATCTGGCGCTGGCTGAATCACTGGGTTTGCCCTTGATGACCCATTGCAGTACCTGTCAGGGGGTGTTGGGGCGAGTTAACCAGAAGCTCAAGCAGGCCATCGATCAGGATCCTGGCTACATGGCTCAGATCCATCAGGTCTGTGAACAGGGGGGATGTGCCGAGAAATATCAAGGATCCACGGATGTCCGGCATCTGCTCTGGGTTTTGGTACAGGATTATGGCTTGGAGGCGATCCGACAGCAGGTGACGCGCAGCCTCAATGGCCTCAAATGTGCCGCCTTTTATGGCTGCTATCTGCTGCGTGCCCACGACATCCAGTCCTACGACAATTTTCACAACCCTCGCTCCATCGAAAATCTGGTCAGTACCATCGGAGGGACCCCAGTGGACTATCCGGGGCGGACACAGTGCTGTGGCTGGCCGATCTCCAGCTATGCTCCGGCCCAATCTTTTGCCTTGGCGGGACGGCACCTCCGGGCAGCGTTAGAGGCAGGAGCCGATTGTATGGTCACCCCCTGTCCCCTCTGCCACCTCAATCTCGATTCTCGACAGCCGGAGGTAGAAGCCGTGATTGGCCAAAAACTGGGCTTGCCGATCTTGCATCTACCTCAATTGGTGGGGCTAGCTCTAGGTTTGGATCCGCAGGTCTTGGGCTTACATCGCCATGTGGTGCCCACCGCATCCATTGCCAGCCGATTTCGCTAGACCCCGATTGTGCCAGATCTGGGAGGGAATCCTGAATTGTTACGCTCGAAGTTGGGCCTTTGAACTTCAGATCCGTTAGGATTTTGGATCCTTGTTGGGCCTATCGGCATCTACATTTTCAGAGTAGGTACCGGGTGCGATAGCGTAAAAGGGTACCACCTCAGGGCCAGCGTCCACTTATCAATACCTATGGCTCATTCCAATCACCTCACCCCTGCCACGGTGCGTCGCCTCAAAAGCTTGCCCCAATTGCCTAGCGTTTGGGAGGGAGATTGGCAGCCCTTGGGGGCAGGGATGATGCCCATGATTCAGTCTGTGCGGGGAGAAGGCATCTGTCTGCTTTGGGTGGATGGCACGGCAGGGATGGTGCGAGCCATGGATGTGGTGCCCCTAGACACCGGCAAAGAGGCGATGGTACGGGCTTTGCTCCAAGCGATGGAATCTCCCCAGGGGGCGCCCCCTGCTCGCCCCCAGAAGATCGTGGTGCGGGATCGAGAGCTGCACTTCTACTTGCGCGGGATCCTGAGTGATTTGGACATCAAGGTGGAATGGCAGCCGGATCTGCCCCTGATTGACGAAATCTACAGCACCTTTGGGGAAGAGTCCCCGTTTGACACGCTATTGCCAGAGCCATTTGACACCCTGTTGCCCCAAAAGGCCGAGCGGCTGTGGCGAGATGCTCCTTGGCGATACCTGGCTGATCATCAGCTGATCGAGATTCAGCTCAATCGCTGGGATATTGGATCCCTGTATGTATCGATTATGGGCAATTTGGGCATGGAGTACGGGATCTTGTTCTATCGCTCACTGGATGTGCTGATCCAATTTCGGCAGCGGGTGCAAGAAAAGGACGAAGAAGAGGACATGGAGCAGACGATGGAGGAGGCCTTTCTCCAGCAGGACTGTCTGTTTGTAACCTATGATACGGCGGATGAGCAGGAATTTCCCCTGATCGGGATGCTGCCTTGGGATCAGATTGAGCCACGCTTTGGGTTGATTCACCCCCTGGAGGGCTTGCGGCCCACCCTGGACGAAGATGAAGCAGCCGTGATGACAGTGGCCCTAGAAGCCCTGCACCGCTTTATTTCCCGCCATCGCAAAACCTTAATCGATGGATTTGGGGCCTGTTCTGGAACCTATCGGATCCCGGATCCGAATCTCACCCAATTGCGCAAAACCATCACGGTCCATGTTTCCAGCCTGCCGGATATTGCTGACCAGTTGTTGGGAGCAGGCGATGACAATGAGTTGGATGACGACGCCTACGAGGATGACGACGACTTGACCTTGTCTGAGGGACTTCAGGTGCCGATCAAGGGGGATC
>CAZODP010000001.1:93417-96738 GCA_964578595.1 uncultured bacterium | reverse complement strand
GATGACGACGACTTGACCTTGTCTGAGGGACTTCAGGTGCCGATCAAGGGGGATCTGATCCCTGAGCGATCGATGGTGGCATTGGGGATGCTGCCCTGGAATCTGGTGGAGCAGGCGGGCCTTCTCGATCAGTTTTATCGAACCACTGACGCGGAGATTCCGGTAGAGGGGGACGGCTTTCCGGTGTTAGTTATTCGCACCACCCGCCCCAAAGCCACCGCTTTGATCAAAACCCTCAAGGCAGCAGGTCAGCCCGACAGTCTCTGTTTTCCTCTGGGGCTGGATCCCACCCATGGCGCACAATTTGAACTGGAGATTCTCAAGATGAAAAATGGAGATCTCCATCTGGTGGGGGAGTTTCGGCAGGAGGATCAGGGTCATGCCTACGCCAAAGGCAAGTGGGATCGGCGCTGCCAGAGCACAGGCGGTATCTGTGGGTTGTTGGTGGCGATGGGGGGCAGTGGCTCCAGTGCTCGCTCCGGCACCCTAAAACCCAGTCACATGATGGCCCTGTTTGAGATGCGCTGTGTATCGCCTGAGGAGATGGGGGTAGACGAGCCGATGTTGAGACTGGGTTGGGATTGACGGATGGAGATTGTGGAAATTGATGGCACTGGAATGCCAGCTTTTGGGGTCAGGTGAGGCTTACTCCGGCTGGCCCGTTTCTGGGCTTTCAACCGGATACTCCGGATGCTTTTGGGTTTTGAGGGCTTCCACTTGGGCTTCGAGATCTTGGATCCGACCTAATAAGCGCTCGATCGCTTTGCCCACCGGATCAGGCATCAGGTGATGATCCAGATCGATGCCGTGATCGGGGGTGCGGCGGCGATGGAGGGGCAACACCACCCGGCCTGGGATCCCCACAACGGTCATGGCGGCTGGTATATCTTGAATCACCACGGCATTGGCTCCGATCCGTGCCCCACGGCCAATCACCACTGGCCCCAGCACCTTAGCCCCCGTGCCCACGATCACCCCGTCTTCGAGGGTGGGATGCCGTTTGCCCTGATCCCAACTGGTGCCCCCCAAAGTGACCCCGTGATAGAGAGTGACATCATCCCCCACCTGGGCGGTTTCCCCAATCACCACCCCACAGCCGTGATCAATAAAAAAACGTCGGCCAATCTGAGCGGCTGGATGGATCTCGATCAGCGTCCAACTGCGTGCCCAAGCGCTCAACCACCGCGCCCCAAACTGCCACCGTCGTCGCCACATCTGGTGGGCGATCCGATGCACAAACAGGGCGTGGATCCCTGGATAGGTCAGCACCACCTCCCACCAACTGCGGGCCGCCGGATCCCGGTCAAACACACAGTCGATGTCTTCCCGCACCAGTTGCCAAAACCCAGGATCTCCACCCTTCTGAGCCCCTGGAGACCTGTTACCACCCCCCTCCTGACTCTGGGCCTCAGCCGGATCCTGGGTTAGCTCTGGATCCCAACCCGCCGCTGCACAGGGATCCTGATCCGCTTGAGGATGCAACTGGGGATCTGTGGAGGAAGTAGACGGCATAACAGTACCCGCAAACAGTCTTCTTCATCCTAGTCATTCATTCCCGTCAAGCCCGCAGCACCAGCAGCACCCCCACCAAGATCAGCGCCACCCCGATCCAGCGCAATAGAGGCACCTCTTCCCCAAAAAACACATTCCCCGCCAGTACCGTAAAAACATAACTGGTGGCGATCAAGGGCGAGGCCACACTCAACTTGGCCCGTGACAACACCACAATAAACCCCAACGCCGCCAGGCCATAGATACAAAACCCCGCCAGGATCATGGGTTGGGAGGCAATCGACCACAGTTTTTGCCACCAGCTTCCTGCCGCTTGGATCGGCCCCAAAGCCGTGGCCCCCGCCTTGAGCAACAACTGCCCAATCACCCCCCCCAAGACAGAGGTAAACATAATCACAATCGTCGGACGATCCATCGCTTCACCCTCGCCCATTTTTAGGCATACACGTTGAGGTTGGCCAAGCCAAGCTACCCAAATGCTAAGTTTAAGTCACCCTTGCTGCACCTTAACCATGACCGTTCAGGCTTCAGCTCAGGCTGCACAAACCGCTAATCCCCCCACAAGAGCCACCCTCAAGCAGGTGCTGCGTCAGTTGGTGGCCTCCACCGATCAGGGGCGACGGGCCTCAGCTCAACAAAAAAATCAGATCCTGGGGCAGTTCAGCCAACTGGAGGCTCTCAACCCCACCCCCGCCCCCACTCGTACCCCTGAGCTACTGTCCGCTAACTGGCGAACGGTCTACACCACCAGCCAAGATTTGCTGCGGCTCAGCCAACTGCCCGGATACACAGGCGGATCCATCTATCAGGCGATTCGGGCCGAGCGACAGGAGGTGATCAATGTAGCGGAGATTGTAGGATCCGGGCTGCTTCGGTCTCTGTTGCCCGCTGGACTGGTTGCCGTCGTCGCCACCTTTGAGGTGGAATCCGATCGTCGGGTACAGGTTTTCTTTCGCCGCTTTGTGATCGGGATCCAAGGGGCCATGAACTATGAAATCAGTAGCTTCTTGGCTTTGCTAGATCACAAACCCGACCAGATCCCCGCCCTCAAAATCGATATCCCCCCCGGTCGCCAGCAAGGATGGCTGGATATCACCTACCTGGACGAGGATCTGCGGCTGGGTCGAGGCAGTGAGGGCAGCCTGTTTGTGCTGGAAAAAGTGATCTGAGGCAGTAGGGATCAGAGGATCCCCCTGAGAACCAGCCAACTGGCCGAGCAACTTACGTGCAATTGCTGAGTAGACTGACTAGGATTGTAACTATATGATGGTTTCATTCCGTAGATTTTCGCACTCAGAGGCTGCCAATGGTGATTCTCGAACCCGAGTTTGTGGATTTTGGCTACGAGGCCGTTACCCCCCAAGGATCCCGGGAGGCGATCCGCTTTCAGCAGTTTTTTTATGCTTTTAGTCGCAAGTTTCAGAGTCTCAAGGCCGCGATCGAAAGTTGCCGCCATGAGATGGATCGTCAAGCTGCTGTCACCGTTGTGATCGAGTATCTCGATCATGCCGAGATCTGGACTCAGGTTGAGACAGGAGCAACGATCAAGCCCAAGGCCAATGCCCGATCCAAATCGGCGACATCCAAATCGGCGGCCACAGGCTCAGGCGTCGATAAAGCCGATAAAACGGTTTATTTTCGGGGTCAAGCGGTGACGGAGTCTTCCTCCCAGGCTGCTCCTTTGACCCAGCCGGTGCTGTATCGGGGGCAGCGGGTCGGCCCCGATCACAATTCAGAGCGCAATCCTGGCTCTGCGGGTAACAATGGATCCTCCTACCGAGGGATCCAGCAGTAGAGGTGGTTCTCGGC
>CAZODP010000001.1:86425-93317 GCA_964578595.1 uncultured bacterium | reverse complement strand
ATCCAGATAACGGTATTCCCAGATAACGGTATTCTGGGGCAGTGGCTCAGGGTAGTGATCTATGGCGCGATATCTCTTTGTCTCGACTCCGGTGGGGCCTTTGGGATCCGGTGCAGGCGGGGGGGTGGAGGTCAACTTGATTAACCTAGCCCGTCAATTGGTAACAGAAGGGGATCAGGTGCATATCATCGCCCCATCTGGATCCATGTGCAATGGGATCCAATGTTCGACCGTGCCGGGGTTGTCGCCCCCTTATGCCCAGTCCCAAGAGTATGAGTCGGCGGTGATGATCCCGCTGCCGTCTGTGCTGGCAACCATGTGGCGACAGGTGGAAGCCATGCAGATGGATTTTGATCTGATTGTCAATTGGGCCTATGACTGGCTGCCTTTTTATCTCACCCCGTTTCTAAAAAAACCGGTGGGGCATATCGTCAGCATGGGATCCTTGAGTCAGGGGCTGGATTGGACGCTAGAGCAGGCGGTGCGGGAGTTTCCGGGCAGTGTGGCGGTGCATTCACAGGCCCAGGCTAGGACGTTTCGGTTTGCACGGCTGGCGATGGAGCGGGGAGATCAACCGTTTTTTGTGTTGCCCTGTGGGGTGGATCCCAGTCGCTATCAGTTTGTGCCAGAGGCGAATGGATCCCTGTGCTGGGTGGGGCGAATTGCCCCCGAAAAGGGCTTAGAAGATTGCGCGGCAGCGGCTCAGGCCCTGGGGATGCCGATTACATTGCTGGGCCGAATGCAGGATATGGACTATTGGCAGCAGGTACGTCGCCGTTATCCTGAGGCTCTTTTGGATTACCGGGGGTTTTTTCCTACCCATGAGATGCAACTGATCTTGGGCCGGGCACAGGCTCTACTGGTCACCCCCAAGTGGGTGGAGGCATTTGGGCTGGTGGTGGTGGAGGCCCTGGCCTGCGGGGTGCCGGTGATCACCTATCGACGCGGGGGGCCAGCGGAAATTGTCGACCACGGCAAAACGGGCTGGGTGATCCCTGCCGATAACGTTGAGGAGCTGGTCAAGGCGGTGGAACGGATCCCTGAGATTGACCGCAGAGCCTGTCGGCAGACAGCAGAAGAGCGGTATTCCTTGGCGGCAATGGCCACACAGTTTCGGGCTTGGACGGATCCTTTAATCCAGGGTTGATGATAATCCAGGGTTGATGATAGTTAAGGTCTGACGAACCGTAAGATCTACCCCTGTGGGTTGCGGGGGCTGCTTTGCCTGAGTGCTCAGTTTCTCCCGGATGATTACCATAGAGGGCAGTCCGGGATCCCAAGATTGAGGTGAAAGTATGCGCCACGTTCGGGTCAGTATTGCGGGGTTTGTCTTGCTCTTGGGTTTGCTATTGCCGTTGCTGGCTTTGCCCTGGGGATCCCATCGGTCGGTTTTGGCTCAGGGATCGGGGCTAGCGGTTTTGCGACAGGGGGGCGGATCCCAAAATTGGACGCAGATCAGTCAGCAGCTTGACCAGGGATCCCAGGCTTGGCGGGTGCTAGAGCGAGATCAGGTGTCAGGGCCGGGATTGGCGGGGGTGGAGGTGCTGCTGTTGCCAACGGTGGGTCGGCTGACGGGATCCCAGGCCACCGCCTTGGCCGATTGGCTGGAGCAGGGATCCGGGGCTGTGATTGTCAGTGGGCCGCTGGAGTATGAGCCGGATGTGGATAGCGGTCTGCGGCAACGATTGCGCGCCCAGATTGGGGCCTACTGGAGTGGTGAATTGCCCTTGGGATCCGTGATTCGTCCGACGGGGTTTGGGGGCAGTGGTTGGGCACAAACGATCTCCACCATCGCCCCCCTGCAAGGGGGAGTTTTGCTGCCGGATGGGATCCAGAGCCGCTTGGTGGCCCAGTGGGGGGATGCGGATGGGCTGCCCTATGCGGTGATTGCTACACGGCGCAGTGTCTATTTGGGCTGGCGTTGGGGATCGAGTCCCACAGATCCGGTTTTGGCGGCTTTAGACCGGGATTGGCTGGCGGCGGCTCTGGGCTATTTGCAGGGGATCCCGGCAGCGGCAGAAGCAGTAGCGGTTCCAGCTCCACCTCAACCCATCAACACATTTGAAATGCTGGGGATGCGACAGGAATTAAGTAATCTGTTGGGACGAGTGGAAAGTGCTTTTTTGGTCACCCGTGCCACCGAATCTAACACCAGTATTTCAGCTAATTTTAATGCGGCCCTAGAAGATGCCCGTCATGTGGTGCAGCAATTGCCCGCCTGGGTGGAGCAGGGGGATCACCAGCAGGCCAGAGCCGCGTTTGAGCAAGCCAGGGCCAACCTCTGGGCCAACTATCCCACCGATCGCCTGACCACTCTGCCTGAAGTCCGGGCCATCTGGCTGGATCGGGGCACGATTGTGGCCGCCCGCTCAGAGCAAGGACTGGCCCAAGTGTTTGACCGGTTGGCGGCAGCAGGCATCAACACCGTCTTTTTTGAAACTGTTAATGCGGGTTACACCGTCTATCCCAGTCGGGTGGCCCCCCAACAAAATCCCCTCACACGAGGCTGGGATCCTTTACGGGCGGGGGTCAAGTTGGCCCATGAGCGAAATATCGAGCTTCACCCCTGGATCTGGACATTGGCGGTGGGCAATCGTCGCCACAATCTGTTGCCTCAGATCAATCTTCCCGATAGCTTTATTGGCCCGGTGCTGAGTGCCCATCCCACTTGGGCCAACATTGACGATCGGGGGGAACTCTTCCCCCGGGGTCAGCCGGAAACCTGGATGGATCCAGCCCATCCTGAGGTGCGTCGCTATCTTTTGAACTTGGTTGAAGAAATTGCCCGCTATGGGGTAGACGGGATCCACCTGGACTACATTCGCTACCCGTTTCAAAATGCCGGCAGTCGGGCCACCTTTGGCTATGGGCAGGCAGCACGGCAAAGATTTGAACAATTGACCGGGGTGGATCCTCAAAATTTGGATCCGCTGACCGATCGCTCGTTGTGGCGGCAGTGGACGGCTTTTCGATCGCAGCAGGTGAGTGAGGTGGTGGCTGATATCTCCACCAAACTCCAGCACATTGATCCCAACATTATTCTTTCTACGGCGGTCTATGCCCTGCCCGAAAACGATCGGATCCAGAGGTTGCAGCAGGATTGGGAGCATTGGATCAGCCGAGGGGATGTGGATCTATTGGTGCCCATGACTTATGCGGGCAATACCCGCCGTTTGGCGCAATTGGTGGAGCCGACCCTTGAGATTGTGCGTCAGTCGCCGGTGTTATTTTTGCCCAGTGTCAATCTGCTGGAATTGCCCACCGTGGAGTTTCTAGATCAGATCCAGGTGGTGCGAGATCTGCCAACGGGGGGATATGCCATGTTTGCGGCTCGTCAACTCACCGATGAGCTTCAAACACTTTTACAAAACTCAGCCATTGGTTCTAGCCAAATCCCCTATCGGGATCCATTGGGATCCGCCCGGGATCGGTTTGGGGTTTTGAAGCAAGAATGGGATTTTTTATGGGATCAAAATCAACTTAGTTTACGGGGGACAGCCCTGGATACTTGGCAATCATTAACCCAAGACCTAGAGGATCATTTCGATCAATTGGTCAGGGATCCGAGTCCGGCTCAATTGGCGGCTACTCGACAGGTTTTGGCCCAATTTCGGCAGGCTTACCCAGAGTTGATGCGATCCAAAGCCCTGAGCTACCCCTATCGGGTCGATACCTGGGCTAATCGACTGGATTCATTGGAGATCCTGCTGCGTTATGGCGAACGGGTGCTACCCCGGTTTCGAGCACGGGTTTAGGGAAATTCAAGTATAAATCTTGCTTAAACCTGGGCCTAACCGCCTATACTGAGCGCAGCAACTGTGGTGAGGGATCCCGATGTCTGTGCAGCTTGTGCCCCAGTGTGAACACCTCAAGGATCAAGTGGAAGCCATCTTGAGCTTGTGGCGACAGGATCCCAGCCTCCAGAGCCAGCTCGATACCACCCGGATCCAAGCCTCTCTGAACAAGGCCATTTCTCCCACCTTTGAGATTGTCTTTGCTGGGGCCTTCAGTGCTGGCAAGTCGATGTTGATCAATGCCCTGCTGGAAAGGGAACTGCTCTACAGTGCAGAAGGACACGCCACAGGTACAGAATGCTACATTGCCTATGCGGAGGCCAGTCAAGAGCGGGTGGTGCTGACCTTTCTGAGCGAGAGTCAGGTCAAGGAGCAAATCATTGCCTTTTGTACTCGCCTCAATCTGCTCTCTCCTGTGGCCCTCGACGACACCTCTCTCAAATCACTTCACGAACAGGCAGACGGCATCATTCAACAGGAGGGGGGCAAAAGCAAGTCAGATCGGGCCAAACAAGCCGATGCTCTGGGACTTTTGATCGATGGATTTCAACAAAACCGAGTCAGTATCCATCCCACCGAAAATAAAGTGTTTTCGATGGAACAATTTAATTTTAGTAATCTCAAAGAGGCCGCAGGTTTTGCCCGACGTGGGGCCAATAGTGCCGTGCTCTGGAAGGTGGAATACTACTGTCACCATCCCTTGCTCAAAGATGGCAATGTGATTGTGGATACACCGGGGATCGATGCCCCGATCAAAGCAGATGCCGACCGCACCTATCGCAAAATTGAGGATCCTGATACTTCGGCAGTAATTTGTGTTCTTAAAACGGCAGCAACTGGCGAATTGACTCAAGAAGAAACTGATCTAATCGAGACAATTCAAGCCAATGCCAGCATCCGAGATCGGGTCTTTTATGTCTTCAATCGCATTGACGAAACTTGGTACAACGGCCAGCTCAGGCAGCGGCTAGATAACGTTATCAATCAACAATTTAGGCAACTGCGCATCTTCAAGACCAGCGGCTTATTGGGCTTTTACGGATCCCAGCTCAAAACCACATCTGCTGAGGATCGCTTTGGTCTCAACACCATCTTTGCAGAGAGTATTAAAGGCTTGGGCGGCGTGGAGGAAACCCCTCAGTTTGTCAGTGAGTTTAACAAGTATTGCGGATCCGGCAAGCTGGTGGGTAGTCCTTTTCGGCCCTCCATCCATGGCTTTGAAACCCCTAACGAAAACTATGTCAGGATCCTGAGGGAATGGGGTAAGCCTCTGATTGAACACATGATCAAAGAGAGTGGCATTGAAGATTTTCGGGCAGGGATCACCCGTTATCTAACCGAAGAAAAACGACCTCAACTTTTTGCAGCTTTGGCTGACGATTTGCAGCCCCTCTGTATTGAGCTACGCAAGGTTTATCTCGAAAGCTATGGACATCTCGACAGTCAACCCCGTGAAGTTGAGGGAATGATCGCCCATGATCTGCTACGGATCAATCAAGAATTGTCCAAGATTGGCAGAGATTTTAGTGCACACATAGACTCTATGGTCAATGACGTTATCGATGGAACAGATAAAGAATTTGAAGCCGATTTTCGTAAGTTGCAGTCGAAGATGGTGCGCCGATTGGATGAGCTACTGGACTCATTTTCAGTGGATGATGCCTACAGCCGAGCCACCCGCAACCATCCACGCAATTCAACGGCTCCACTATTGGCTGTTTTGGTGGAAGCCTTTTATTACCTATCAAATGAATTAGAGGATATTTTAGTCGATGCGGCCAAAATGATCGCTGAAGGCTTCTTTCATCGGCTTAACGCAGCGGTGCGAGGATCCGACTATTACCGTCAGCTCTTTAGGCTTCTGGGATCCGATAATGATATCGAGCAAAAACTGCTGTTTGTTGAAGCAGTAACACGCAGCTCACTGATCAATGGTGCCCGTAAAGAGTGTGACCGATATGTGCGAGAAAGCCCGCGATTCTATGATGAAGGAACATTCTCGATCTATCAATTTCGAGAAGTTTTGAGGCAGACCTCTCAAACCTACGATATCGTCGGCATCCGTGATGCTGAGCCAGGGATCCGGCAGTTGCTAAAGCTAGACTTTGAACCCAAGATCGGCCTAACTGTGCGGTCTAACTTCCGGCAGGAAACCAACAACACGTTAAAAACTCAGCTCCTACCCGTTGGCAAACAAGTGGCAGATGAGATTCTACAAAAATATCCCGAAGCCAAACAACACATGGAGCAAACCCTCAAAAAAGAAGCTGCCGCAAAAATCGCTCTCAATGAGCAACAACTCAATGAATTAAGGGCTAGGATTGACTACTACAATCAAGCTGTTAACGGCATTAATCGTTGCTTGCAGGCTCTACAGCTAGATCGAGAAATGCTGCCCCTGATCGCACTCCCAGAGTCAGAAAACTTGGATCCCAGTACAACTGAAGTTTTAGCAGTGAAAGATGCGGAGAATCATGAGCAAGCTGAATCAACGGGAGTAGAGACCGAAACAGAAAATCTCGATACAGAGATCATTGCTAACCTAGACAATATCCTTGATGATCTGAGATAACCGCTAAACTTGTCCATCGACCCAGGGTAGAGCAGCATGGCATCCGAACAAGTTAACTTAAATCAGTATCCTGACGGGATCCTTTCTGTGGGTGATAAAAACTTCAAGGTTGCGGCGTTGCTCAAGGCAGCCCAGGAGAATCTTGTCAAAAAAGAGGAACTAAATCGTCTGTTGATTTCTGCCCTCAGAGCGGCAGGGATCCTGGCCCCAGATGATCTCCTCAATATCGCCAGCAGCTTACTGTCTCGAAAACCCGAAGAAGCTATTTTGTTAGAAACTAAGTGGTTTGGGGATGGCTTGATCTGTCATCTCTTGATCCCAGGGAAGAAAGATTGGCAGGTGGGGAAAGTTAAATTAAGGATCGCAGTTGATTTCGAGACGGATCCCGTAGCCAATGGATCCCCGCTTGATGATTTGCGTGATTGAGATGTACCTTGAGGCTAGAAATGCAAGAACTTTATCTGGATCTCGATGAATTCAAAGATGGTGTTATCGTTTTTGGGCAGGAAACGTTTAAGATTGATCG
>CAZODP010000001.1:49169-86325 GCA_964578595.1 uncultured bacterium | reverse complement strand
ATGAATTCAAAGATGGTGTTATCGTTTTTGGGCAGGAAACGTTTAAGATTGATCGCTTTGTTGATGCTTCCAGAGGTTATTTTCTACAGGAATCTCAAATTGGGGCACAATTGATCAATTACTTTCGGGGTCAGGCCCAACTAAAACTTGATATATCCTCCAAAGAACATGCCAAACTGCTAGCGAAACCAGGGATCCCTTGTTCTATTCTTTCGCCTGATACTGATGGTTGGCAATCCGGAAAAGTAAGACTCAAAGTACAGGTTACTGCGGAGTTCTATCCTGACAACCCAGAGTCCTTTAATTTTGAGGAGGATCCTGATCAACACGAAGACGGATCCCCGTTGGATGACATTCGCAGTATTGAGTCATAAAAGATCAACAGAACGACTAAGACATGATCCACAAAATACTTCTTGAGCCTGATGAGAACAATACTGTTATTGAGATTGAGGATAGGATATACACCCCTCAATTTCTCTCAGAGGTGATTTTGTCTTACCTGAGAGAGAATGCATCTCAATTAGAGCAATACCTCCTCAGAAATCACACGGTCAAGCTGAGTAAATCGATCCTGAAAGAGAGTCCCTCTAGGGTGCTACAACCTCACAAAGGATGGATTTCAGGACAAGTGTCCCTCAATATCTGTCTAGTTTTTCACCCGGATCCTGAGGCTGACAGCAATCCACAGGAAAGCCCACCTTTGGAAACTTCAATTAGCCTAGATGATATTCGCCAGCATAAACTGGATCATCAGCTTAACTCATGAAAGAAAACCAACCTACACAACGGATCCCAATTCCGGCATCAGTACGAGAGTATGTGCTGAGTAGAGATAATCAGCAATGTCGCGGTTGTGGAAAGCAAGGATCCAAGGCAAATCTACAAATCGATCACATCATTCCTGTCTCTCGCGGCGGCAGCAACGATATTAGCAATCTGCAAACTTTATGCAGAAAATGCAACCAAAAAAAACGAGATCACCTGGATCCTCAATTTCGCCCGTATTTTTGATCTAAACTTTTGATCCAATTGACGATCCCGCTGTTATTGCAAATACCACCCATGCCCCTCCATCCCATCACAGCCGCCAGCTTTGAGATCATCGACACCCAAGTCGGGATCCTGAAGCAAGAGCGTCCTGATTGGCAGGGGATCCACTACAGTCCGTCAGAGTATGCGGTGGTGCGGCGGGCCATTCATTCCACAGCGGATTTTGAGCTGTATACCCTCTGTCGGTTTAGTAGTGATGCCGTAGAACGAGGGATCCAAGCCTTGCGCCAGCGGGTGCCGGTGATTGTGGATGTGCGGATGGTAAAAGTGGGGGTGCAAACCCAACTGGATCGGGCTGGGATCCCTCTGTATTGCGCCATCGAAGCGGCAGCAGCAACGACACCTTTGGCCCCCAATCAAACCCGGACAGCCCTGGGGATGCAGCATCAGCTCCAATGTCACCCCAATGCTCTGGTGGTGGTGGGCAATGCCCCGACCGCACTAGAGGCAGTGGTCAAGCTGATCCAAACACAAGAAGCGGATCCCTGCTTAGTGATTGGGGTGCCAGTGGGGTTTGTGGGGGTAGTGGCGGCAAAACAAGCTCTAGCAGCCCTGTCTGTGCCCCAGATTCGGGTGGAGGGAGCTAGAGGCGGATCCCCTGTAGCAGCAGGTATGGTCAATGCTCTAGTGGCCCTGAGTCAGGAGCAGGATCTGTGACCCACCCTCTTCATGTGGTTGGCATCGGGCTAGACGGGATCCCAGGTCTCAATCCCCCGGCTCAACAGGCCATCGCTCAAGCCACCGTGATTGCCGGATCCGAGGCTCACTTGTCAGTGTTGCAGGAACAGTTGAAGGATCATCCGGCTCAGCGGCTGCCCCTAACGGGATCCGTAGAATCTTGGCTCCACCAACTGGCGGCCCAATTGGCTCAATCTTCGGTGGTGATGCTGGCCAGTGGGGATCCGCTTTTTTTTGGGATTGGTCGGTTGTTATTGGATACTTTTCCCAGAGAACAGTTGATTTTTTATCCCCATATCAGTTCGATTCAATTAGCCTTTAGCCGCATCGGGATCCCGTGGCAGGAAGCCCAGATTATCAGCTTGCACGGGCGAGATACCACAGTTCTTGATCAGGCCATTAAACAGGGCAAAAGCCTGATTGCTCTCCTGACAGATCCCATCTGTAACCCCGCTGCCATTGCCGAGCAGATAGTGGCTCTTAAACCCACCCAAAACTATCAAATCTGGATTTGCTCTCGACTGGGATCCCCTGATGAACAGGTGATTGCTCTGGATCTCGATCAAGTTAAGTCTCACACTTTTTCAGAACCCCTGGTCATGGTTTTAGTAGCTCGACCAGACCCGGATCCACTGCCTCAAACCTTGCCAACTCTAGGGATCCCCGATGCCTGGTTTCACACCTACTCTGATCAGCCGGGATTGATCACCAAAGCGGAGATTCGAGTCCAGATTTTAGGATTACTGCAATTGCCCAATTCAGGGGTGATTTGGGATGTGGGATCCGGCACAGGATCTGTTGCTATTGAGATCGCTCGTTTGGTGCCCCAATCCACTGTTTATGCCATCGAAAAACGAGCTGCAGGGATCCAGTTGATTGGCAAAAACCGGCAGCGATTTCAAACTCAAAATCTCGAAATTATCTCTGGCACTGCCCCCGACGCTCTAGCACCACTGCCGGATCCCTGTCGGGTCATGATCGGTGGAGGTGGACAGGATCTGGCCCAGATATTAGCTGTGATTCAGCAACGTCTCTGTCCGGGTGGGATTGTGGTTACCAGCTTTGCCACCCTCGAAGCCGCCACTCAAGGGATCCAGTCTCTGCGCAACTGGTCGCCTCAACTTTTGCAAATCAATGTAGCTCGGTCGGTGGCCATAGCCGGATCCACCCGCTGGTCACCCCTCAATCCTGTCATGCTACTTTGGGCACAAAAACCCCAGGCTGACGAAAATTAGGACTTTAGAATTAGGTTTGATTTTAAAATGCTTTTAAGACTGAGCGGGGGACAATCGCTTGCGCAGAGAATCGGCCCGCCGGCGAGCCAAAGCATTACTAGGATCCGCTTTGAGGGCAGCTTCGTAGGCTTCAAGTCCAGGCCCAGCCAGATTTTTCTTTTCGTAGGCATGACCGAGGTTATTCCAGGCAGTCACATAGTCGGGATCCGCTTCCACTGCGTCCTTGTAATAGCGAATGGCCAAGTCGTACTGCCCCTGACAAAAATAGACAAATCCCAGGGCATTGCAGGCCGGGGGAATCGCTTCACCGGCCACATCCAGGGCGCGCTTCAGTTGGGTGGCCGCCTGCATATAGAGCCGCTTTTCCAGATAAACCGATCCCAGCTCATAGTGCTCTTGGGGGGATCCTTTGTCCTTGGTCAGCCGACTCTGGAGCCGGTTGATCACATCCTCTTGACGGCGGGTACGGCGAATCTCCCGAAACACAAACCAGCCCACAACGCTGAGGATCAACGTCAGGGCCGATAGATAGAGAAGAGGGTAGTAGGACGAGTTCATGGGCTTCAACAGTCTGACACTCGTTCATTGTGCCTCCCCAATGTCTAGATCCCTGCCAAACCCTGAGGATTCTTAAACAGGGATCCGGACTCAATTTGGACGCTCAACCTGGGGGGTCAATCTGGACTGAGTCAGCTTGGGCTTATCACTTTAGACCTAGCTTAGACTTACCCTTGCAGGTGAGCTTCGATAAACCACATGTCTGAATCAATCTGCCGCGAGATTTCGGTAAATAGATCGGCGGTATCCGCGTCACCCAGTTCATCCGTCTTGTGGATATTGGCTCGAATGGTGGACGCATACTGACCATATCGGGCCACCAGAGCCTCCAGGTGCTGCTCCCCACTCACGGCATTGAGGTCATACTCTGGCAAGGTGGACACAGAAGACACAATTCGAGCAGTGCCCATGGCTGTGCCCCCCAAAGCCGTCACCCGTTCGGCCACCTTATCCACATAGCCCTCCAGTGTGGTGGCAAAGGTATCAAACATCTCATGCAGGGCGATAAAATTCATCCCTTTGACATTCCAGTGGGCCTGCTTGACCTGGGTTTTGAGATCCAGGGTTTCGGCCAAGGCTTGATTGAGGATATCGATGATAGCCAGCCGCTGCTCAGCGGGGATGTTGTTGTGGGTGGTGTAGGTGCGGTTGCGCTCTTTTGTCATCACCATGGTGTTGCTCCTTAGGGTTGAAACTGCTGTCGAAACGACTGAACTTGACATTGAGGCCGGGGATCCGTCACGGCTCAAAATAGGAAGGGCAAGGAAGGCTCTAACCGATGACTCCGATGATGACGGATCCCGGTTGCCGTTGAAAGTCTTCCGGGTCGTTGAGAGTCTTTTAAGCCTGACTCTGGGGGCGGCCACGGCTGCCTTTCAATTATGACTTGTGAGCCTCGGTTGAGGTCACAACTGGATCCCAGTGCCTAAGTCCTAAATCGATCCTATCTCATACTCGTTATGAGTTTATCTTAAAAGATTTACGGCATGGATGCAAGGTCGGATCCTAAATTGTGGGAATCAGGGATGAATCCATTGAATGACGGGTGAATGACGGGTGAATGACGGGTCGGGGTGTCGAAATGGTTTATTATCTGCTGCATGAGTATTCTGGTTCAAAAATATGGGGGCACTTCGGTGGCTTCCCCTGAGCGGATCCGCCATGTGGCGCAACGGGTGGCCCAGACTCGGCAGCAGGGTCATCAGGTGGTGGTGGTGGTTTCGGCCATGGGGCATGAGACGGATCGGCTGATGGATTTGGCCCTCCAGGTCATGCCCAAAGGGGTGCTGACGGCGGCCTGTGAGCGGGAGCTGGATATGCTTTTGTCCACAGGAGAGCAGGTCAGCATTGCGCTATTGGCCATGGCTCTACAGCAGATGGGCTATCAAGCGGTGTCCATGACGGGATCCCAAGCAGGCATCCACACCAATCGAGAGCATACCCGCGCCCGCGTACTTCACATCGATACCGACCGGATCCGACGCCACCTGGCCCAAGCTGAGATTGTGATTGTGGCGGGGTTTCAGGGGGTCAGTGCCGACCGGGAGATCACCACCTTGGGGCGAGGGGGATCCGACACCACGGCGGTGGCGGTGGCGGCGGCTCTACAGGCCCAGGTCTGCGAGATTTACACCGATGTGCCGGGGGTATTGACAACGGATCCGCGCAAGGTGCCAGAGGCCAGGTTGCTCCCTCAGATCACCAGCTCTGAGATGCTGGAATTGGCCAGTTTGGGGGCACAGGTGCTGCATCCGCGCTCGGTGGAGATCGCCCGCAACTTTGGCGTTACCCTCAAGGTGCTCTCCAGCCTGATCCCGCCAGAGGATCCGCAATCGGGGACAGTGGTGATCTCCCCCACCCCCCCGCTGCTGCCGGATGGGATCGAGGGCACTCAAGCGGTGGATGCGGTGATTTTGGATCGCCATCAGGTCAAGGTGGTGTTTTTGCATGTGCCGGATCGGCCTGGGGTGGCAGCCCAGATGTTTGCAGCGGTGGCGGCTGCCGGGATCAATGTGGATCTGATCTTACAGTCGCTGCATTCTTCTCAAGCGGGGCTGACCAACGATATAGCCTTTACGATCCCGCAGCAATTTCAGGCCCAGATGGCAGCGTTGGCACCTGAGCTGGCCCAGCAGTTGGGCTGTCCTGAGGTGCTGATGGATCCAGATGTGGCCAAGATCAGCATCGGTGGGGCGGGGATGATCGGGCGACCGGCCATTGCTGCCGAGATGTTTGAAACGCTGGCTCAGGCGGGGGTTAATTTGCAGATGATCTCGATGTCGGAGATCAAAATTAGTTGTGTGATTGGCGCTGCCCAAGCTGGAGATGCGGCTCTGCTGTTGGGGGAACGGTTTCGGGTGATTCCCCATGCCCACCGCTGGGATCCCCCTCAAGATCGTGCTCCTCAAGATCCTAAGCAAGGGATCCCCAATCGGCCTGTGCGGGGGGTGGCTCTGGATCTGAGTCCCTGCCAGATGGCGGTGGTGGGGGTGAGCGACCGACCGGGATCGGCAGCGGATATCTTTCGCCACCTAGCCCAAGCCAATATCACCGTCGATATGATCATCCAGAGTCAACGGCGACAAACCAATGGGGAGGGGCAACCCACCAATACCATCGCTTTTATGGTGCCGCAATCGCAGCGGGAGGCTGCTTTGGCCCAATTGACCGTGGCGGCCCAAAAGGTGGGCTGTGCTCCCCCGATTCAAGACAGTGAACTGGCCAAAGTCAGCATCGTCGGATCCGATATGGAGTCTCATCCTGGGGTGGCGGCCCAAATGTTTGCGGCTCTGGCGGCGGCTCAGATCAACATTGAGATGATCGCCACCTCTGAGATCAAGGTCAGTTGTATTGTGCCCAAAGCGGACGGGATCCGGGCACTACAGGTGATCCATGCCGCCTTTGAGCTAGAAAAACCCTAAGCTACTCTGGACGCCTCTGTGACAAAGATCGAGGTAGTATAATTTCAAACCGAGTGGATCCCGATTGACTGGAAACCTGGAGCTTGCCCTGAAGCTGTTCAACCCCTTTTTTGACCAAGGCTAGCCCCAGTCCGGTTCCCCCCTGCCGCCACGGGTCAGTATTGGGGATCCGATAAAACTTTTGAAAAATGGTGTCGATCTCTTGGGGAGAAATCTCAGCCGGATTGGTGACCGCAAACATCACCTGAGACTGCTCAAAAGGGGCCACCTGCACCCGGATCCGGCTACCGGGGGGGCTGTATTTGCAGGCATTGGTGACCAACTCCGTCAGGATCCGGCTCAACAGGGTGGGATCCGAGCTAAATTCGGGCAGATCGGAAGCAATATCAATCTCTAGGTGCTGCTGCCGCTGCAGAATCTGGCCCAAAAAGCCGTTGCAGATCTGATGCAAAAACAGGTCTAAATCCAGCTTGATGGGATGGATCGCCAGAGAATTGTCCTCCATTTTTTGCAAATCCAGCAGATCATTGATCAGATCAATCTCCCGCTTGCATTCAGACTCAAGAATATCGAGGTACTTGCTTTGGCGGTCGGTATTCCCCTCTTCAGCCACCTTGCGCAAAAGTTGCGCCGCCATTTTGATATTGGCCATCGGGGTGCGTAGCTCATGGGAGACGGTACTCAAAAAGTCATCCTTGAGCTGATTCAGCTTTTCTAGTTCTTTGACCTGAAGTTGGGCGGTGTGATAAAGACGAGCTTGCCTTAAGGCGATGGCACATTGATTGGCCACCTGCTGCACCAATTCGATCTCGGCGGGTTCAAACGGGCGATAGTGACTGTAAAAAATCCCCACATCCCCCAGGATCCCTTGGTTGTCGGCGATGGGACAGATCAGGCTGGCGGCTAGCCCAGTACGGGGGCGCGGACAGAGGAGATCTCCCGGCTCAGAGGGATTGAAAGGGATCCCTGGCTCAGATTTAGCAGTGCTGACAAATGGCTTGGCTTGCAAGAGATGGTCGTAAACCCAGCCAAAGGATCCCATCTCGATCTGTTGGTGGAGATGGCTGATCCCCTCGATGGCGGATTGTTCGTGCCGAATCGTAGCCTTGCCAAAGGCCAGATCATAGCTGGAGGTGCAGCAATAGTCCGCCTGCATCACCTGGGCTAGTTCTTGGACTGCGATCTCAAGGATCAACTCTTCATCGAGGGTATCTCGGATCTTAGCGGTGATCCGACTCAGCACTGTGGCTCGATCCAAGGCTTGTTGCAATTGCTGGGTGCGCTGCTGCACCTGATGTTCGAGGGTGGCATTGAGATCCTGCAACTGTTGGTAGAGCTGGGCTTGATGGATGGCGATGGCCACCTGCACCGATAGCTTTTGCAGTAACTCCAGATCCTGTTGTTGCCAAAAGCGAGGCCCAGTGCAGTGATGGGCAATCAGCAAGCCCCACAGGCCACTACTGTCTTGGCCATTGTTGTTGTAGACAATAGGCACCACCAAGTTGGCCCGCACCTCAAACTGCTCTAGCAGCTCCACATGGCAGGGATTGAGGGATCCGTCATAGATGTCATTGATGACCCGGATCCAGCCTTCAGCGTAGGCTTGGGCCATCCGCCCATCCGCAAAACAGGGATCATGAATCTGGGCATTGAGAATGGAACGATACTGGGATCCGACGGACTCCACCACAATGGTGCCGGACCAGTTGGGAGCAAACTTGTAAAGAACCACCCGATCGGTTTTGAGTAGCCGTCGCACTTCTCTGACGGTGGTTTCCAACACCTGATCGAGATCCAACACCTGCCGGATCCGATAACTGATCTCCACCAGGAGCCGCTCTCGCTCCGCTTGATCATGCAGCTCTTGGAGCAAGGTTTGATAGTCCTCGGAATCCCTTGTGGCGGAGGAAAGGTTAACTAGAACAGTGGGTTGTGCCAACGAAAAGCCTCATAGGATACAAATGCTGAGCCCAAAGGCACAGATCAACGACATGGAGTTGAGCCAACTAAAAATGAATGGCTGTTAAGTTTGACCGGCCTTGCGAGTCAAAAGTGTTGCTCAATACCTTCTGGTGATATCAATTTTATCTCTTGAGATCGGATCCACCTAAGCGTAGGGCTACGGAATCGGGATTCAGGCAGGAGTTGTGTTTGAGACGTTATTTTCTTAAAGGCCGTAGCCTGAGCTGGGGCTGAGCCAGTGATGGTCTAAAATCGTCTATCGTCTTGGACGTGTGACTGAGGTGAGGCATGGGTCGGCCTATGAGCATAGCGCAGTTGAGGATCTGGGGTTCAGTTATGGCGGGGATCCTGGTGGGGATGGGGGCGAGCAGCAAAACAGGACTGGCCCAAGGGATCCCCGAGAGTCCTCGGCCTGAAACAGAGATCACCTGTGAGCTGTTGATTGCGGGTGGGGGCTTAGGGGGGGTGGCGGCGGCTTATGACGCGCTGCGGCTGGGTCAGCAGGTGTGCATGACGGAGATCACCGATTGGATCGGGGGGCAGGTCAGTGCTCAAGGGGTTTCGGCCCTAGATGAACGGCCTTTGCAGCGAGAAAATGATATCTTTCCGTCGGGCTACAGCGAGTTTCGGCAACGGGTGATCGCCGCCTACGATGGCAACCCCAATCCTGGGGCCTGTTGGGTCAGTGTGCTGTGCTTTTCGCCGCAGGTGGGGCATCAGGTCTTGAGGGAAATGCTGGATCCGTATCTGGAGTCAGGCCAGCTTTTATTATTCACCGACACTGTGATCAAAGATATTGAAATCACTGACAATCTGATCACCAGTGTGCAGGCCATCGCCCATATCCCACGCCGCCCGGAGTTGGAGGGGGGGCAACGGGGCAATCTATCGGAGTATTTTTTGGACTGGTATGACCCGGATCCCTCCCCCGACTGGAACAAAGAGATCCTGCGGTTCCTGCCCTCCCAGGCCAGAGCTTCAGAGCAAATCCCGTGGATGGTGATCGATGCCACCGAAACGGGGGAATTGCTGCCTTTGGCGGGGGTGCCCTATCGCTTGGGGCCGGATCCTGCCACGATCTGGGATCCCAGCGGCAAACCCATCACCAATGAGTACTGTACCCAGGGGTTCACCTATACCTTTGTGATCGAAAAAACGGGGATCCCGGCTTTACCCCGTCGTCCCGATTTTTATGATGATGAAGTCCATGGTCGTTACTACAGCTACGAGCAAGATCGGTTTAATTTTCCTCTGATTTTTACCTACCGCCGGATCCAAGGTCGGATCCCTGGCTTTGGGGCTGATGCGATCGAAATTGGCGATCTATCGATGCAAAATTGGACCTGGGGCAACGATTGGCGACTGAGCACCTCCCCAGAGGATAATTTCATCTTGACTCAGCGGCAACTTGAGGAGTCTGGACAACTAGATCCAGGGGGTTGGCAGGGGGGATTACGGCCTGAGTCCTTGCGATTGGGGGAGCAACACGCCCTGGGCTTTTTTTATTGGTTGGTGGCTGGCACCACTGATTTTTTACTGCAACAAGCGGATCCAGATTTCCGCAAAGATCAATACTTTCGCTATGGCTATGTGCAGGGGGCCGAGAGTCCGATGGGCACCGCCAGTGGCCTCTCTCGCTATCCCTATATCCGTGAAAGTCGGCGTATTATTGGCCGTCCTAGCCTGGGCTACCCAGATGGCTTTGCCATTTATGAAAGTGATATCACCACGATTGATTTTGAGGGGCAACGGGGACGGCCTACGGTGTTTTTTGATGCGGTGGGGGTGGGGCAATATCCGATTGATTTTCATGACTGCATCTTGCCAGATTTTTCGACACCAGAATGGGCCAACAAAGATGCCCAGGCCCCCAGTTTTCCCTATCAAATCCCGCTACGGGCGCTGATCCCCCAGCAGATTGATAATCTCTTGGCGGGTAATAAAAACATTGCCACCACCCGGATCGCTAGCGGATCTTTGCGGGTTCATCCGGTGGAGTGGGCCATCGGCACAGCAGCCGGACATACAGCCGTCTATGCCCTGAAAACCGGGATCCTTCCGGCCCAGATTCCCCAATTTCAACAGGCCCAGCGGCAGCACCTCGATGGTCTGCAAGCCCAGATTCAGGCCTTGGGCAATCCGATTGCCTTTCCGGGCACCACTATCTTTGAGACGGAGTGGGCCAATTTTCGCTAGAGATAGCCGACAAACCTAAAGACTTTGCTGGAGCTGGGCTAACATCAACCGGGCTGTCTGCACCGGATCGGGGGATTCCATCAGGGAGCGGACAACGGCAACTCGCTGTGCTCCGGCGGCCACCACCTCCGGCAGCGTTTGCAGATCAATCCCCCCAATCGCAAACCAAGGGATCCGGGATCGTTCTTGCACCAGCCGCAGATAGTCAAAACCGGCTGGAGCTTTGCCTGCTTTGGTGGGGGTGGCATAGACCGGCCCAGCCCCAATGTAGTCGGCAGAGGAAGCCAAAGCCGCCGTCAGCTCCTCCGCATTGGTGGTGGATTGGCCAATCAACTTATGAGGCCCCAACAGATGGCGGGCAGACTCAAGAGGCAGATCCGTCTGGCCCAGATGCAGTCCATCGGCATTGGAGACCAAGGCCAAATCCACTCGGTCATTGACGATCATCAGGGCGCGGTAGTGATCACACAGGGAACGCAGCAAGTGCAGATCCGCCAATGCGTGTCGGTCTGTGGCGGTTTTGTGGCGATACTGCACCAGCGTCACGCCCCCCTGCAGGGCTTTTTCGACTGCCATTAACCAATTGGGCACAGGGCTGGTGACCAAATACAACCGGGATCCCAGCAGTCGTTTCTTTAGGGTCAGGCCCAAGAGTTCCGTTTCGATGGCATAGAGGCGGTAGCGCATCTGTTTGCAGGATTGCGGGATCCCGCTGGGCCAAAAGGCATGGGTTTCAGCCAATTTGCCATATTCCTCTAAAACCCGCAGAGCCTCCTGTACCCGACAACAATTGGCCTGCAACAGCTTTTCTAAACTTTCCCGCTCCTGCTGATCAGGATAGCCCGGATCCCCGCCCGGATCGGCAGGCGTATCACGAGCCACCCGCAGCGGATCCGCGTGCCAGCGGGCCAGAGCCAGTCGCATCTCTTTACAATCACTGGCCCAGTCGCCGGCTTCTAGCCCAAATCGAAACCACTCCTCCAGAACCCGCAATCCCTCACGGGCACGGTCAAGATTGGCATCCAAAATGCGGGCGACCGCTTGAGGCTTGACAGGGGCATTCATGAGGATTGTCAAGATAAAGGTCAGTGGATCCAGTTGACCCCATTATTATGGAAAACCGGGAGATCGCGTGAAGTTCTTTCAAATCACTATTCCGACTGACCTGAATCCGGTCTATTGACAAGTCATTGGCTGAGCCTAGCCAACTTGAGAAGTTAGAACGAGATTGTCTCAAAGAACCCCATTTACCTCAGGGTCAGCTCCGGAGAAACAGCCTGACTAGACTGCGAAACTGGGGGCTGATGGTCTGGGATCCCAAAGTCTTGGGCCACCAGTCGGGCTGTGATTTTGGCAGACATCATCACGCTGGGAGTCCCGGCACCGGGCTGGGTTCCTGCTCCCACAAGGTACAGGTTTTTGATATCTTCACTGCGGTTGTGAGGCCGAAAGAACGCTGATTGCACCAGTAAAGGTTCAGGGCCAAAAGCATTACCCAGGTAAGAATTGAGAGTATCTTCAAAGTACTCTGGAGTCACAAAACTCATGTGAACCAGACGATCCATCAGTCCGGGCAAGTAACCTCGCTGATCAATGAAGCGCAACACCGTCTCGGCAAATGAATCGCCAATGGTTTGCCAATCAATTCCGGATCCCTTGTGGGGGACAGGAACCAGTGTGTAGGCAGCATGATGGCCAGCCGGGGCCAAAGATGGATCCGTCAGGGTCGGAACATGCAGGTACTGTGAAAAGTCCTGGGCTAAAACTTTGCGGCCAAAAATATCCTTGAGCAGCTCTTCATAACGCGGCCCCAAGATGATGGTGTGATGACGCAACTTGGCATCCTCATGGCCATCTGCTTTGAACCCAAAATAGATCACAAATAGCGACATGGATTGTTGAGTCAGCTTGACGCGGGTATTGCTATTCCAAAAGCGATACTTGGGGTCTATCAATTTTTGGTAGGTATTGGCCCAGTCGCCATTGGAAACCACCACATCGGCCCTGAGAAGGGATCCATCCGCAAGAGTAACGCCAGTAACCTTTTTCTGTCCTGACTGTTTGATAACCTCAATCTGCTTGACCTCGGCATTATACTGAATCCGGCCTCCCAATTCTTCAAATTTCCGGACAAATCCTCCAACCAGAGCACCTGTGCCTCCCATAGCAAAGTGGATCCCCCAGGTCTTTTCCACAAAGTGGATCATGGCGTAGATGGCTGGAACAGACAGAGGATTCCCCCCCACCAACAGGGTTTCAAAGCTAAAAACCTGCCGTAGCTTGTCACTCTTGAAATACTTGCTACTGAACTTAAACAGGGTTTGCACCGCCCCCAACTTCAATAGATCAGGCACCACCTTGAGCATGGATCCAACCGTACCAAAATGGGTGTAACCCAACTCCAGGAACCCTCGCTCAAAAATCGCCCTGGCATCCTCGTGAAAACGCTCATATCCCTCTAGGTCTCCGGGTTCTCCCAGAGCTTTGATTTGCTCACGAGTATGAACCGGATCCCCGTCGTAATCGAAAAAGGATCCATCATCAAAGTAGATCCGATAAAAGGGCAAAATCGGAACAATTTTGACATAGCGACTGGTGTGTTCGCCGCCTGAAATACCTGTTTTGATCCGCTTGCTTTCGTCCACAACACCGGCGGGAAAATCAGGACTGGTTAAGTCTGGCCGATCCTGTTCGAGGCTGAATAACTCTTCAATAAAATGGGGTACTGTGATCACCGTTGGCCCCATATCAAAGATAAAACCGTCCACTCGCCGCACATAAGCCCGTCCACCAGGAGCATCTAGCTTTTCAACAATGGTGGTGTCAAAGCCCAAACTCTGAAGACGGATCCCCATTGCTAACCCACCGATCCCGGCCCCAATCACAACGGCTTGCTTGCGGCTCATGTCCACCCTCTTTCAGCAACGTAATCTTCCTTAATACTCTAGCACCCTCATCGGATCCGTGTGCCCCTCAACACCCCTCTTAACCCACTGGGCTGAAGGTTAAAAACTGGGGAAACGGGATCCCATCAGGCGGTGCTGCCCTATGGTGATGTGGAACCCGATACGGATCCAGACAATTCAGGCAGGATCCCTGATGACGATTTCTTATGAATGGAGACGCTCTGTGGAAAAGGCTCTTTGGAAGAGATCAAGGGGGCAATGGCTGGAGTGTGAGTCTGAGCCGTTAGTTTTGAAGTCAAAAGATTGTGTTCTGTGTCAAATCACTTTCAGTGTTGAGACCCATCCCAGGAGAATCACTAACAGCATTGCCAGGAAGGATTTGAACAATACTAAAAATTACTGATACTAAAAATTACTAACACTAAAAATCAGCTCCAGAGGCTGAACCAAACCAGGGATCCCCTCGCAACACCTGGCTACACTGGGATCCTGACCCTTTGCAGAGTGTGGATCCCGATGTCGTTTATTCCGTTTGTGCGTGCTCTGGCTCAACGTCCCCTGATCCAAACGTGGTCAGGGCAATTGGGGCCGGATCCCTTGGTGCTGACAGGATTGACCCGCCTCTCAAAAGGGATGGTGGCCTCGGCCCTGGCCCAGGAAAAATCGAGTTCACTGTGTGTGATCACGGCCACATTGGAGGATGCCGGACGCTGGAGTAGCCAACTGGAGGCGATGGGCTGGGATGTGGTGCATTTTTATCCCACCTCAGAGGCTTCTCCTTATGAGGCCACCGATCCAGAGCCAGAGTTGGCCTGGGGGCAGTTTCAGGCTTTGGCGGATTTGATTGAAAATAAGCCCAGAGTAGCCATTGTGGCCACAGAGCGGGCTTTGCAACCTCATTTGCCACCGCCCCAGGTGTTTCGAGCGGCTTGTTTGACCCTAGAGCCTGGGATCCAGCTCAAACTCAAAACCTTGGGGGAGCATCTGGCCCGGTTGGGATATGAGCGGGTGTCGCAGGTGGAAAGCGAGGGACAGTGGAGCCAACGGGGGGATATTGTCGATATCTTTCCGGTGGCCTCTGAGTGGCCGATCCGGTTGGAATGGTTTGGGGATGAGCTGGAAAAGATCCGCGAGTTTGATCCGGTCAGTCAGCGATCCCAGGATCCGATTCCCCGATTGATGCTGACCCCCACCAGCTACGGGGCGATGATCTTACCTGCCCTCCTGGACAACCCCCGCATCCCAGATCAGGTACTGGAATCGCTGCTGAGTCAGGATCCCCCCGAAGGATCGCGACGATGGATGGGTTGGGCCTTTGATCCGGTGGGATTGCCTGCCTATCTGCCTGAAAAAACACTGCTGGTTTTGGATGAGCGGTTTCAATGTCAGGGGCATAGTCGGCAGTGGGTAGCCCATGCCACTGAGCAGTATCAATTGGCTCAAGCAGCCTCTCCCGACCTGGTGCCGCTGCATCGAGATTTTGATCAAAACATCCAAACATTAGCCGGGATCCCCTGCTTAGAGCTGTCAGAGTTGATCAGCGATCAAGGCATCAATTGCAACAGTCGCAGCATTGCCGCCATCCCCCATCAATTCGGATCCCTGGCCAAGTTGGTGCGGGATTATCGCAAACAGGGATCCCAGGTGTGGCTGGTGTCGGCGCAGCCCTCCCGGACGGTGGCCCTGTTACAGGAGCACGATTGTTCGGCCCAGTTTGTGCCCAATCCCAAAGATTTTCCGGCTATCGATAAGCTCAGCGATCAGAGGATCCCCATTGCCCTCAAGTATTCAGGCTTAGCGGAATTGGAGGGGTTTGTGTTGCCAGTGGTGGGCATGGTGCTGCTGACGGATCGGGAGTTCTTTGGGCAGCGCAGTTTGGCCACCCCCAGTTATGTGCGTCGGCGTCGACAAGCCGCCTCTCGTCAAGTGGATCCCAATCTGCTCAAACCCGGCGATTATGTGGTGCACAAAGCCCATGGCATCGGACGATTTCTTAAGCTCGAAACCCTGATTCTCAATCACGAATCCCGCGAGTATTTGGTCTTGCAATACAGCGATGGGGTATTGCGGGTGGCCGCCGATCAAGTCAATGCCCTCTCCCGTTACCGAGCCACCTCCGAAAAAGCTCCAACCCTGAGTAAGATGTCTGGCCAAGCTTGGGAAAAAGCCAAGGCCAAAGTCAAAAAAGCTGTCCAAAAAGTCGCCTTTGATCTGCTCGAACTCTACGCTAAGCGGGCCGAACAGCAGGGATTTAATTATCCCCCTGATTCGCCTTGGCAATTGGAAATGGAGGATTCTTTTCCCTATCAAGCTACCCCTGATCAGCTCAAATCAATTCAGGATGTCAAACAAGATATGGAATCCCCTCGTCCTATGGATCGGCTGGTCTGTGGAGATGTGGGTTTTGGCAAAACAGAGGTGGCAATCCGGGCCATTTTTAAAGCCGTCCTAGCCGGAAAGCAGGTGGCTTTGTTGGCTCCTACCACCATTCTGACTCAGCAGCACTATCACACCCTCAAAGAACGGTTTGCCCCCTATCCCGTTCAAGTGGGCTTGCTCAATCGATTTCGCACCCATGAAGAGCGAAAAGAGATCCAATCCCGCCTTAAAAGTGGAGAACTAGATGTAGTGGTGGGCACCCATCAACTCTTAGGAAAAAGCGTTCATTTCAAAGATTTGGGTTTACTGGTGATTGACGAAGAACAACGGTTTGGGGTCAACCACAAAGAAAAAATCAAAGCCCTCAAAACCGAAGTGGATGTGCTCACCCTGACGGCGACTCCGATTCCCCGTACCCTCTACATGGCCCTCTCTGGACTGCGGGAGATGAGCCTGATCCAAACCCCTCCCCCCTCTCGCCGCCCGATCAAAACCCACCTGTCCCCCTACGATCCTGAAGCCGTCCGTACCGCCATCCGCCAGGAATTGGATCGGGGAGGACAAGTCTTTTATGTGGTCACCCGCGTTGAAGGGATTGAAGAAACCTCCGCAAAACTACGGGAATGGATCCCTGGGGCCAGCCTCTCCATCGCTCATGGCCAGATGCCGGAAGGAGAACTAGAAGCCACCATGCTGGCCTTCAATAACGGCGAAACCAACATTTTGGTCTGTACCACGATTGTGGAATCGGGTCTGGATATCCCCCGCGTCAATACCATTGTGATTGAACAAGCAGAGTCTTTTGGTCTGGGGCAGCTCTACCAATTGCGGGGCCGGGTGGGACGAGCCGGGATCCAGGCTCATGCCTGGTTGTTTTACCGGGCCGACAAACCCCTGAGTGAAGACGCCCGCAAACGGCTCAAAGCCATCCAGGAGTTTACCCAACTGGGATCCGGCTATCAGTTGGCGATGCGGGACATGGAAATTCGGGGGGTGGGCAACCTGCTGGGCACCGAGCAATCGGGGCAGATGAACACGGTCGGGTTTGATCTGTATATGGAGATGTTGCAGGAATCCATCGACGAGATTCGCGGCAAAGAGATCCCAACCGTAGACGATACCCAGATCGATCTCAACATCACCGCCCTGATCCCCCAGAGCTACATCCCCGACAACGATCAAAAAATGGCCGCCTATCGCCAATTGGCCACCGCTGGATCCCGGCCTGAGTTGATGCAAGTCACCACTGAATGGGTGGATCGGTTTGGCCCCTTGCCCGCCTCGGTGCTGATGCTAGTACGGGTGATGGATCTCAAGCTGATCGCCAAGTCAGTGGGCTTTTCCCGAATCAAGCCCGCCAAGGAGCACGTTATTTTAGAAACCCCCATGGCCGAACCCGCCTGGAAAGACCTGCGGGAAAAACTCCCCAACCACCTCAAAACCCGCTTTGTCTACCAGACCGGCAAAGTCACCGTCCGGGGCCTGGGCCAACTTCCTCCCCCCAAACAGGTGGAAAGCCTGATCCAGTGGCTGGAGACCCTCACCGTCGGTCGGATCCCAGTGGAACCTACCTCGATTCTGTTAGCCACATCTTGATCCAGATCCTTCCCATAACAAAACCCACCCTCAAAGAGAGTGGGCCTCAACGCTAGTCGGATCCTGACCCGAAGGCTAGAAGGATCTAAGCAAGATTGACATTACTCAGGCAAGATCACGGCATCGATCACATGGATCACACCATTGGAGGCTTCGATATCAGCGGAGATCACGTTGGCCTCATTCACCGTCACACCAGTCTCAGAGACTTCAACCATGATGCTGCTGCCTTCGACCGTTTCCACTTCGCCAGACTCTAGATCGGTGGAAAGGACGGCACCAGACACGACGTGGTAGGTGAGGATGCTGACCAACATCTCTTTGTTTTCAGGCTTGAGGAGGTCTTCGAGGGTGCCTTCCGGCAGAGCCGCAAAAGCATCATCGGTGGGGGCAAACACCGTGAAGGGGCCTTCCCCCTGGAGCGTTTCCACCAGGTCAGCCGCTTCTAGAGCCGCCGCTAAGGTATCGAACTGGCCCGCTTCCACCGCAATGGTCACGATGTCAGGGGTCTCATTGTCAGCAATGGCCATTGGAGTAGCCACAATGCCAATGGTGGCAACAGCAGCTAAGGTGAGAGCTAATAGATTGCGAATCATATGAAAAACCATCTGGGGTTTACATTTCTTTATGACCCCAGGGATCCGGCAAAAGTTCCCCAAACCTAAAAGAAATCCAAAACCGGTAGCCCAGACAGCAGAACTGAAATAGCTCCTTGACAGACTTCCTGCGGATCAGGCATGATCATCAAGCCCTGTAACAGAACAATCATCACAAGTAAAAAACCAGGGATCCTGGGGCTTTAGCTCAGTTGGTAGAGCACTTCAATGGCATTGAAGGGGTCAGCGGTTCGAATCCGCTAAGCTCCATAACTCTTACATCCTCCAATGAAGGGAGATTTGATATCTCCAATGGATCCTGGCCGATGGGATCCGGGGTTGAGAACGTAATCCACTCGCCCTTAATTCGGTGAACTGAACCTGAGACTCATCAGCCCTCTGACTATCGGTGACGGGATCCCGCACCTGGGTTGCTCCGGCCTGCTGGGGTCAAAATGGTAGAATTGCCTCAGTGAATACGTCCACACCGATCTGGTTTCTTAGTATGATTCAGGCTCTCCAGAAAGTTCTCGGCGATCCCAACGACCGCAAAGTGCGTCAGTATCGACCGACGGTGAAGCTGATCAACTCGCTAGAAATCGAGACCGCCTCCCTGTCTGACGCTCAACTCAAGGCCAAGACCGCCGAGTTTAAGCAGCGGCTCGAGAATGGGGAAACCCTGGATGACTTGCTGCCCGAAGCCTACGCTGTGGTTCGTGAGGCCGGTAAGCGGGTGCTGAGCTTGCGCCACTACGATGTGCAACTGATCGGTGGCGTAGTGCTACACGAAGGCCAGATCGCTGAGATGAAAACCGGTGAAGGCAAAACCTTGGTGGCGACTTTGCCCGCCTACCTCAATGGATTGGGCGGCAAAGGCGTCCATGTGGTCACCGTCAACGATTACCTGGCCCGCCGAGATGCTGAATGGATGGGTCAACTGCACCGCTTTTTGGGGCTGACGGTGGGACTGATCCAGTCGGGCATGTCACCCCAAGAAAAACGCCGTAACTATGGCTGTGATGTGACCTATTGCACCAACAGTGAGCTGGGCTTTGACTACCTGCGGGACAACATGGCCAACTCGATGCAGGATGTCATGCAGCGGCCTTTTAACTACTGCATCATCGACGAAACCGACTCGATTTTGATCGATGAGGCCCGCACCCCCCTGATCATCTCCGGGCAGGTGGAACGGCCTTCTGAGAAATATCAGCGGGCTGCCGAGATCGCCAACCAACTGATCAAAGAAGAACACTACGAAGTGGACGAAAAAGCCCGCAATATCACCCTCACCGATGAAGGATTTGAGGCGGCGGAGCAGGCCCTTGGGGTCTCGGATCTGTTTGATCCCAAGGATCCCTGGGCCCACTTCATCTTTAATGCGGTCAAAGCTAAAGAGTTGTTTATCAAAGATGTGAACTACATTGTCCGCAATGACGAGATTGTGATTGTGGATGAGTTTACGGGCCGGGTGTTGTCGGGTCGCCGCTGGTCAGATGGCTTACATCAAGCGGTGGAGGCCAAAGAAGGTGTCACCATCCAAAAGGAAAGCCAAACCCTGGCCAGCATCACCTACCAAAACCTGTTTTTGCTCTATCCCAAGCTGTCGGGGATGACGGGGACTGCCAAAACCGAAGAGGCGGAGTTTAACAAAACCTACAACATCGAAGTGACGGTGATCCCCACCAATCGCACCATCCGCCGGAAGGATGCCCCCGATGTGGTTTACAAAACCGAAAATGGCAAGTGGCAATCGGTGGCCGAAGAAATTCGGCAGATGCACGAGCGGGGTCGGCCTGTGTTGGTGGGCACCACCAGTGTGGAGAAGTCTGAACGGCTGTCGGCCATCCTGCGGGAGCTAGGGATCCCCCACAACCTCCTCAACGCCAAGCCCGAAAATGTGGAGCGAGAATCAGAAATTGTCGCCCAGGCCGGTCGCAAAGGGGCGGTGACCATTGCTACTAATATGGCAGGCCGAGGCACGGACATTATTCTGGGGGGGAATGCCGACTATATGGCCCGTCTCAAGTTGCGGGAGCGGCTGATGCCCAAGTTGGTGCAATTGGATCTCGATGATCCGATGGGGGGTGTGGGGATCCGGTTGGGGGGCAAAGGGGGCGGACGCGGTTTTGGGGGCGGCCAGCAGGCCCAAAAACCCAAATCTTGGGCGGTCTCTCAGTCTCTCTATCCCTGTGAACTCTCTGAGTCCACCTCTCAGGCTCTGGAACAGGCCGTTACAGCAGCCGTCGAAAAATATGGCCTCAACACCCAGCCAGAACTGACGGTGGAGGATCTGATTGCGGTGGCTTGTGAGAAGGCTCCTGTGCAGGATCCTTTGATTTTGCAGTTGCGGGATGTCTACCTCAGCATCAAGCACGAGTATGAAACCCTGACTGATGCAGAACACGAGGAGGTGGTGAAGTTAGGGGGATTGCACGTGATCGGCACGGAGCGGCATGAATCCCGGCGGGTGGACAACCAATTACGCGGTCGATCGGGCCGACAAGGGGATCCCGGATCAACGCGCTTTTTCTTGAGCCTTGAGGATCCGCTGCTGAAGATTTTTGGGGGTGAGCGGGTTTCCAAGATCATGGATATGTTCCGGGTCGAAGAAGATATGCCGATTGAGTCGGGGATGTTGACTAGCTCGCTCGAAAATGCCCAGCGCAAGGTGGAGGTCTATTACTACGACATCCGCAAGCAGGTGTTTGAGTATGACGAGGTGATGAATAATCAGCGTAAAGCGATCTATGCCGAGCGTCGCCGCAGCTTGGAGGGGCAAAATCTCAAACCCAAAATGCTGGACTATGCGGATCAGACCATCGCCGAAATCGTAGCGGCCTATGTCAACCCTGATCTGCCTCCAGAAGAATGGGAGCTAGAAAAATTAGTGGCTAAAGTCAAGGAGTTTGTCCCTCTGCTCAACGATTTAACCAGCCAAAAATTAGAAAACTTCTCGCTTGAGGAGCTGCTCAACTATTTGCAAGAGCAGGCTCGACTGGCGTATGAAGCTCAAGAATCGTTTGTGGATACCGTCCAACCTGGCCTGATGCGCAAAGCGGAGCAATTCTTTTTGTTGCAGCAGATCGACACCCTTTGGCGGGAACATTTGCAGCAGATGGATGCTCTGCGAGAATCGGTGGGTCTGCGGGGCTACGGTCAAAAGGATCCTCTGATTGAGTACAAAAATGAGGGCTATGAGCTATTCCTGGACATGATGAGAGATATCCGCCGCAATACGGTGTTTAATCTCTATCAATTCCGGCCTCAGATGGCCACTCCTGCCCAGACCCGAACGGTACAGGTTTCTGCAAAGCCTGCTGTCAATGGCACCGCCAACGGATCCGGATCCAGCAGCACCGAAAGTGGGGTGGTTGAGGCTGACTTTGCTGAGAGCTAATGAACAGCAATTCAAGTCTCCTGCTCTCTACTCTGGTTAGTGTGGCTACGCCAGATGTGCCAAAACTCGGATCCTTTTATCAAGGATTGCTGGGGATCCCGCCGGCGGTGGTGATGGCAGATCGCTACTGGGAGTTTCGGCCACCGGGATTGCGCTTGGGGCTTTATCGCAGTCACAAGCCAGAGTTTCAGGCCCGCTTGGGATCCGTTAGTCTGTGTTTACAAGTGCGGGATCTGGCCCAGATGCTGGATAATCCGCTGCTGAAGGGATCCTCTATCTCTGCGGTGCGTACTGAGGGGCACGGATCAGAGGTGGACTTGCTGGATCCGGATGGCAACCGGGTGGTGATCCATCAGCCATCGGGATCCTTTCGAGATCAACTGGCTTTAGAGACCGATACAACCGACTGAAGGGGAAAGCTCTTGCTCTCTCTATGGCTGATCTGCATCTGACCTGCTTCAGAATGTAGAGATTGAGTTGACAGCAGACGCATTGGGTCGATGAGCTATGCGAATCGGAATTGTGGGGCTAGGGCTAATTGGCGGATCCCTGGGGATGGATTGGGTGACAGCAGGCCATCAGGTTTGGGGGGTGAGCCGCAATCTTCAGACCTGTCAGCAGGCAGGGGTGGTGGGCGCGGTACATGGGGCCAGTACGGATTTAGAAACTTTGGCTGCCCATCAAGTAGAAGTGGTGGTGATCTGCACCCCGATGGAGGCGATTGTGCCCACCCTCAGACAGTTGGCGGGCTGCCTGTCCCCCCAGGTCTTGGTGACAGATGTGGGATCCGTCAAAGCGGAGATTGTGGCGGCGGCTGAATCGATCTGGCCCCGGTTTGTGGGGGGGCATCCGATGGGGGGCACCGAAGCCAGTGGCCTTGGAGCCGCTCAACCAGGCCTTTTTGGTCAGCGACCCTATGTGCTCACCCCCCTGCCCAATGGGGATCCAGAGGGGGTGGACTGTCTGCGGCATCTGGCACGGGATCTGGGTGCGGATCCGGTGGTGTGCGATCCACTGACCCATGATCAGGCGGTGGCCTGGATCAGCCATTTGCCGGTGATGGTCAGTGCCAGCTTGATTCGCTCCTGTGGAGTGGCTGCCAAAGGCGAGGTTTTGACCTTGGCCCAGAGGTTGGCCAGCAGTGGATTTCGAGACACCAGCCGAGTCGGGGGAGGCAATCCTGAATTGGGCGCGGCGATGGCTCAGTTCAACAAATCGGCCCTACTCAATGCCCTATCAGCCTACCAGCAGCAGTTGGGGCATCTAATCGCTCTGATCGAGCAGGAGGATTGGGGATCTCTGTACCAGGTGTTGACTCTAACCCAGCAGCAACGCCCCAGCTTTGTTTCGATGCCGGATCCGGCTATGGCCCCGCTCGACAACAACCCTGCCCCTGCCGATCAACAGTGATGAGGATGAGAGGATGTGGCAATCTCTCCAAGAATTAGGCTAAAACAGTATCTTCAAATACAGAAATTAAAAAAGAATTTCTGCGGTTCTGATTTTAATCATAACTTTTGGAGATAAAGCAGATGAAACTTAAGGGTCAGCCAATCAACAGCCAAATCTATCGGGGTCAGGCCTGGGATCCAAGGCCGGGATCCACCGTGGAGATTTCAGATCAGCTCCCAGAGTCGGAAGTGGCTGAGGGCTTTCAATCTCAGCCGGTGGCAGGGCTGTATCGCGGCCAGGCGTATGGTTGTCAGATCACCGGATCTTTCCCCGCACTTGTCAGATCCGCTGGTCTGGTCTACCGAGGGGTTCAGACCCACGTTCAGACCGACAGGGATCCTGCCCTTGCCCCAGATCTCTCACAAGGTACTGTCCAGGATCATGCTTTTTTGGGCATTGGGATCCCGGTGGAGATGGGGCACCATCTGGCCAGCACTCATCATGAGAATGTGAGGTATCGGCTCCAACGTCGGATGCAATCGGCACGAGAGCGAGGGGATATGGAGTTGCTCCACCAACTGGAATTGGAGCAGCAAGCCTAGCTCAGATCAAGCCATGAGGTTGATGAGATCCCAACTGGCTCAATCAAACCCTCACTCAAGCTGGGGCTGGGCCACAAAAACAGGACGGGCGATCACCAGGATCCCTGCCACTCGGATCCGGCTCTGTCTTAGCGTTTGGGTTGCTTCAGCCACGGTTGAGCCTGTGGTGTAGATGTCATCCAGCAGCAGCACAGGGGTCTGGATCCTATGCTTTTTGGCAAGCTGAAAGGCCCCCTGGATATTTTGCTGTCTTTGGTCAGGGGTGAGGCCAAATTGGGCCTCGGTGGCCCGGATCCGCTGTAGAGCCTGGGGCCGGTGAGGGTAGCCCGTGACCCGACAGAACCCTTCAGAGATCAGGGCCGCTTGGTTGTAGCCCCGCTGCTTGAGCTTGTCGGCATGAAGCGGAATCGGGATCACAGCCCATTTCTCTTTGAGTGAACTTGCTCCCTGAGATTGGATCCAGGCTTGGCCCAGCCATTCCCCCAGTTGGATCCCGATCTCTGGCTGACGGTTGTATTTGAGGGCTTGTAGTGCCCGCCGCAAGGCTCCGTCATAGGATCCCCAGGTGTAGAGGGGAATGGTTTGGTGGGGATCCAGCCAGGGTTGAAATCGCTGCTGAAGCAGTTGGATGCGACAATCTCGACAAAAGCACCGCTCTCCGGCCTGGACAGACTTGCCGCATACCGGACACTGGGGGGTGATCAGCCAATCCCAGAGGCCCATGAGCTTAGTCCAGGGATACGAGATTGGGATCATCATTGGGATCATCTTGATCCAGACTGGCTTTGAGGATTTCTACCCCATAGGAGGTGCCCAGTCGTTCGGCCCCAGCCTCTAGCAGTTTGATGGCTTGAAGCGGAGTGCGGATCCCACCGGAGGCCTTGACCGGGATCCGGCCCTGACTCAGGCCCCACAACAATCTCACATCCGCCTCGGTCGCCCCCCCAGCCCAGCCGGTGGAGGTTTTCAAAAAAGCGGCCCCAGCATCAATACACAATCTCCCCAGGGTGATTTTTTCAGGATCCGTCAGGGCGGTGGTCTCCAAAATCGCCTTGATGGGCACCCCAGTCTCCTCCACAATCTGAGCCACTTCGGCATGGAGGGCATCCAGATCCCCTGCTTTCAAGAGGGTTAGATTGAGCTTCAGATCCAGTTCCTGTGCCCCCTGCTCCACCGCCAGTTGGGCTTCATGCAATTTGACCGCCAGCAGAGATGTGCCCAGAGGAAATCCCACCACCGTCGTTACCTTGACATGAGAGTGATGGAGACGCTCGGCGGCTTGGCGCAGATGGCAAGGGTTGACACACACACTGGCAAAACGATACTGCTCCGCTGCCCCGCACCACTGATCCACCTGGTCGGGGGTGGCCAGGGGCAGCAGTAGGGTGTGATCGATATGGCTGGCGATGTCGTAGCGTTCTAGCTCTCGACCGGATCCTTTAGCAGAGGTCAACAATTTAGGAGGCATAGCGTAAGGATCCACTCAGTTCAGGGGCATCTCCAGGATAGCGAAGCTCTAGCTCGAAGATGAGAGGTGAAGTGCTGACTGGGTATCAGATGAGACAGATAAAACCCCTATTAGCTAGCTGGCCGCTTGCAAAGGCACCACCCCAGCGCTTCGGGCCGCCCGAACCAGAGCTTCAAAGAGCCGCCAGTGCCCCGCTTCATGGGCTGAGTACTCTGGATGCCACTGGATCCCAATGGCCCAAGGATGGGTTTCATGCTCAATCGCCTCAATCAAGTCATCCTCACATCGGGCTGAGATTCGCCAACCCTGAGGCACCGTCTGAATCGCCTGATGATGCCAAGACACCACTGACAGACTGGACATTTTGGTGATCTCCGCCAGCTTGGTTTGGGGCAACACATCCACCTGATGGCGAATCGGCTCACGGTCGGCAGGATTTAAGTGATGGATCCCGTCAAACTGCTCTGGTATATGGGCGTGGAGCTTGCCCCCACAGACCACATTCAAAATCTGCATCCCTCGACAGATCCCCAAAATCGGCATCGGAGTTTTGAGAGCCAGCCGCGCCAACTCCAGCTCAAAGCGATCTCGCTCTACACAGACGTGAGCCACCGTTGGGTGCCGTTCTCCGTCGTAAACATCCGGATCGATATCCCCTCCCCCAGACAGGATCAACCCATCCAGGATCCCCAACACCTGAGCAATTTTGAACTCGCCAGGGGCCAATAGGATCGGCACCCCCCCCACCGCTCGCACCGCATCAAGATAGTTGCCTGACACCACAAAGGATCCGTATCGGTCACGGCAGCGGGTGGTGATGCCAATGATGGGAGGCTTAGCCAAAGGAGGGGTCATGAGGACAGGCATCTTTGCAGAATAAAAAGCTAGCTGATTTAACTTTCGCCCACCACCCTAACTTAGATCGGTGGCGTAAACTACATAATCTCGATTGGAATACGAGAGATTACATCAAAGATTAAGGATTAAGGGATAAAGATTAAGGAGGGTTGATGATTCGCTCCCTGAGTCAGGATCAATTGGAATCAGGCTCAATGGCTCAGCCGCCGCATTCCCGCAGCATTGGGATCCTGGTCTAACGGCAGCACAGTGCCCTCGTCAAAATAGCTGCCTGCGAGCTGGGTAAACCAGAGGTTGGCACGACTCAGATCCAATCCCTGCAAATCGGCCTCCCGCAGATCCGCCAGGCTCAAATCGGCCTCATGGAGGGTGACCTGTTGTAAGCTGGCTTTCCAGAGCAGGCTACCCCGCAGATCCGCCCCCTGCAGATGGGATCCCCAAAGCCGTGCCTCGCTGAGATTGGTCTCCACCAGCTTGGCCTGGATCAAAAGAGCTGCACTCAGATCGGCCCCCTGCAAATTGGCCCCCGACAGATCGGCCCCCTGCAAATTGGCCCCGGCTAGGTTCGCCCCGGCTAAGTTGGCCCGGCGCAGATTGGCCCCCTGCAAATTGGCCCCCGCCAAATCAGCTTGCCACAGAGAGGATCCCTCCAAATTGGCTCCCATCAACTGGGCCTGACCCAAGCTGACCTGATCTAAGTTGCAGTTCTGACAGTCGTTCATGCTCATCAACTGCTGCACCGGATTGCTGGATCCACAGCCGATCCCCAATCCCGCCCAAGCCGCCATCAGCACTTGCCGGATCCCCTGCTTCAAGGCATCACCTCCACCTGTTTGCTGCTGCAAGTATATCCACTGGATCTGCACCCGTGCTTTGATGAAGAGTATCACCTTGAAGAGATCGGGATCCTAAGGGAATGTTGGAGCTATTTCGGGCCGAATTAGAACGAAAGTGGATTGAGTTTATTCGCTATCCTGTGGAGGCTTTGGGGGCTATTTTTATCACCACATCCTTTTTTTATGCCCTATTTTTGGGGGCGCAATATATGGCGGGGCCAGCCTCCCAGTTTGGAGAGCGGCAGGATGCGGTTGTGATTGGCTATGTATTGTGGACATTGGTGATTTTTATTGTTAACGATGTGGGGATCAATCTTCAGGTGGAGGCCCAGACCGGTACCCTAGAGCAAGTTTTATTGTCTCCTTTTAGTGCGCCCAAGATTTTTGTGGCTCGCGCCCTAGCCAGCTTGACCTTACGACTAACTTTGATCTCCACGATCTTAGTAGTGATTTTAGTGCTGACTGGATCCCGTCTTTCTTTTCCGCCGCTGTTGATATTGCCACTGACAAGCGTAATTCTGGGGGCCTATGGGTTGTCATTTTTGGCGGGATCCTTAGCCCTTTTGTTTAAGCGGATCCAGCAGCTTTTGGCCATTATGCAGTTTGGATTACTCTTTTTATTAGCGATCCCGGCTGAGGAGTGGCAGGGGAGGATGGCAGTACTGGGCCAGCTTTTGCCCATGGTGGGGGGGGCCGGATTATTGCGCGATCTGATGGCAAGGGGGCAAGGGTTGGATCCCTGGGCTTGGCTGATTTCGCTTGCGGTCGGATCCGGCTACTTTGCCATAGGGATACTGACGTTTAAGCTAGCGGTGCGACAGGCTAAATCCAAAGGGCAGCTCGGAAGTTATTAGATCAGCCAACAATTACAGCTTTCTCACTGATTAGCTGTCAGAGTAGCAATACTTTGCCAGCCTATTTCGGCGTTGCTGATTCTGGGCATGGTCTGGCGTGGCGGGTGAACCCTCTGACAACAGCAATTTGGACAGGATCCGCCTCCAGTGGCATCAAGTCACATTCATGGCTGGATCAGTTTCGGCTGTGATCGGCTCTGTGCTTAGTTTTTTGGGACGGAGAGGGTGGGATTCGAACCCACGGTGGCTTGCACCACGGCAGTTTTCAAGACTGCTTCCTTAAACCGCTCGGACACCTCTCCCGGCTTTAGGTTGCGCGATTTTTAGTTTCATTCGCCCACTATTTTGACATCTTTGAGCCAGAACGACACCGGGATCCCGGTTTTGTCAGGCTTTCAATATCTCTAGCCAATTCTTTTCAGCTAATCCCACATGATAAAATGGGCCAGATGATAAAGATTCTTAGCTAGCATGATGGTTCCCTCCGACAGCCTCACCCAGGATCCCCTGCCCAATGATTCACTCCTCAAGCTGAAGGGTCTCTTCAAGTGGTATCACCCTCAACAGGCACCGGCGTTGCAAGGGATCCAGTTGGAGCTGGGGCGCGGAGAGATCGTCGGACTTTTGGGGCCATCGGGATGTGGCAAAACTACACTGCTGCGGGTGGTGGCGGGATTTGAGCGACATCAGCAGGGAAGCGTCCATCTAGGAGGGCAGTTGGTATCGGGGCCAGGCACTTGGATCCCACCGGAGCGACGGGGGATCGGCTTGGTCTTTCAGGATTTTGCCCTTTTCCCGCACTTGACGGTTTTAGAAAATGTGCAATTTGGTCTCAAGAAGAAATCCTCGGCTCGGCCAGCCCTTTTGCGGCAGCCTCTAGCTCTAGCTGACCATTGTGCCCGGGCGGCTGAGGTCTTGGATCTGGTGGGACTGGCGGAGTATGGCCACCGCTATCCCCATGAGCTGTCGGGGGGACAGCAGCAGCGGGTGGCTCTGGCCCGGGCGTTGGCCCCGCGACCGGCTCTGATCCTACTGGATGAACCCCTCAGCAATCTGGATGTGCAGGTGCGCTTTTATCTGCGTAACCAAATTCGGGCCATTCTCAAAGCCACCCAAACCTCAGCCTTGTTTGTGACCCATGACCAGGAGGAGGCTCTAGTGGTATCCGATCGGGTGGCGGTGATGCGGCAGGGGCAGATCGAGCAGTTGGGATCCCCGGAGGAGATCTATGGCAGTCCGGTGACGCGGTTTGTGGCGGAGTTTGTTACACAGGCCAACTTTGTCCCCGCCCAGCGGCAGGGGGAGCACTGGCTGACGGAGATGGGATCCGTCTCAGATGTGATCGCGCCTGCGGCCACGCAGCAGGGGGAGATCATGGTTCGCCAAGAGGATCTACAGGTGGTGCCTGATCCGGAGGGATCCGCTTGGGTCAAGGATTGCCAATTTTTGGGGCGGGGCTATCGCTACTGCGTTGAGAGTGCTGGCGGGCGAACGTTTCATGCCCTCAGTGATCGGAGGCTGCCCTTGGGGAGTCGAGTTCGGGTGGCTCTGGCCCGCCAATCCTATCGGATCTTTTCTGTCTCAGAGGGTTCACTCAGTGGCCCTGGCCAGGGATCCCGGCCTTGGACGCGCGAATCGAGATCTGTGGTCAATCAGTCGGCCTAATTGGGTGTTGATCAAGATCCCCTCTCAGTCCTGCCGGTGGATGGCATACCCACATATAAAACCCACCAATCCAGTCAGGCTGTGAGAAGCTGATACTCTTTCTCCAATAGCTAAAATGTAGTTAAAACGAGTTCGAAATGTCAGATCCCTCTGCAAGTCCAGACATGGTGCAAGCGCTGGCGGCGGATGATCTGGAGCGGGTACGCGCCCTGGGCAAAGATCCTGAGCGAAGGCCAGCCCTCTATCCTCAACTGATCGCTTGGGCCAACCAACAGCAGCACGTTAGTCAGGATCCTGAAGCCCTCAGACGGGCGATCCGGGGGCGGGAGTTGGCTCTGGAGTGGGATCCCCTGGCGGCTGATAATTTGGTGCAGTTGGTGGGGCTGGCCTTGGCCACTCAGGATGAATGGCGGGTTTATCTCTACGCCCAAGCTCTGGCGGAGGTCTGGGAAGGATTACCCTCAGATAGGCCATCCTCTCAATTTGGGATCCAGGCCAATCCGTTTTTCAAGGGGTTGCTGAGTGGGCTGGGGCTGGCGGGATATTGGGATGTGTTTTTTGGGTTGGGGTTAGCTTATGTCCCAGCCTTGCCTGTTGATCAGCAGAATCCAGCTCGGGCGGTACTGGCTCAATTGGCAACCTACTATGCCCCCGATTGGCTGGCAGAGACCCCCCTGGAGTGGCAACCTCAGGATCTGCTCCATTGGAGTGTGCCAGAGATGCTGAAATTGCTGTTTGACGGATCCTCGTTGCGGGGCTATTCCATCATTGCCGAACAGATGGGACACCTGGCCACTGCACCCCAAGTGGCTCAGGATCCAGAATTGGAATTGCGGCTTTTGGCGGATGCTTTAGATTACTGTTGTCTGTCGGGGATCCCAAGTCAGGCCCAGCAGCATTTGGAGCGGATTTTGCAGGTGTGGCCCCTGAAAAGGCTGGCTCAAATCCCCCAATATCCTCAGCCCGGATCCTTGGTCTTGGCCTGGACCTTTGTATTTCGGGTCTGTTTTGATTGGGCCTACCTCAGTGACGACCAAACCGCGATCCGGCAGTATCAACAACTGGCAGGGCTAGGGGTGAGTCGCTGCCTCCAGCAGATTTATCTCCGTGACTGGCCCAGGACTCAGCACCCATGGCCTCAAGTGGGATCCCGGCCTTTGCGAGTGGGGTATCTGGGCCACTGTTTTCGGCGACACTCGGTGGGCACCCTCAGCTATCAAACCTTGACTCAGCACGATCCGGAGCGGGTGCAAAGTTTTTACTATTTCACCGGCACCTTGGATCAGCCAGAGGATCCGATTTATCAGGCCTTTCGAGAGGGCGCTTGGCGATTTTATGATCTGGCCCACCAAGACTGGCCCCAGGTGCTGACTCAGGTGCAAGCCGATGATCTAGATATTTTGGTGCACATGGATGCCACAACATCGGATGTGGGCTGTCGGGTGGCGGCACTCAAACCAGCTCCAATTCAGATCAGTTGGTTGGGGGGAGATGCCCCCGGGATCCCAGAGATCGGCTATTTTTTGGTGGATCCCCATATTGTGGCAGCCGATGCCCAGGCGGATTATGGCGAAACCTTGGTGCGCTTGCCCACCTTTGCGGCGGTGAGATCATTTCCGGTGGCCAGCCTAGATCTAGAGGCGTTTCGATCCCAATTACGGATCCCAGATCAAAGTGTGGTGTTTTGGACATCGGCCCATGCCCGCAAGCGGTCGGATCCTTGTATTGAGGCCCACCTAGAGATCCTGGCAGCGGTGCCCCAAGCAGTGTTGGTGATCAAAGGGGTGGGGGATATCACCGGTGTGATCGCCACCTATCGCAGTCGAGCGCAGCGATGGAATGTGGCTGATCGGTTGCGGTTTTTGCCCATGACCCGTTTCAACGAAGACCACCGTGCCCAACTCCAATTGGCAGACCTAATTCTCGATACATTTCCCTACACCGGAGCCACCCATACCTTTGAGGCCCTCTATCTGGGGATCCCGGTGCTGACGCTGGTGGGCCGCCACTACTATGGCCGCATGAGCTACTCTCTGCTGCAAACCCTGAAGCTCAAACCTTGCATCACCTGGGATCGAGAACACTACATCCAGCAGGGGATCCAATTGGGCCAAGACCCCCAGACCTTGCGCCAGCTCAGGCAGACCATTCTGGCCTCACAGCAGGATCCTGCGTGCGTGCTCTGGGATCCCCTGGGCTTGGTGCGCCGACTGGAAGCCATCTACGAGCAGTTGGTGAGGGAGCAGGCCAGTCAGCCATCCCCTATCTGAAACAATCCCTCAACAGGAGTGAACCAGAGCACGCTTCTTAGCAGGAGTGGCGGATCCTAGCAAGACTCTGTTACAATACTTAACATCACGACAAGCCAATCAGTACACCCACCCAAAGGACTATCATGGCCAAGATTTTCACCCCCGAATTCAACCAATTTGAGACCATCAATGCCACCCAAGCCTGGTCTTTGTTTTTCACCGTCAGCTCCAACGATGGGATCCTGGGATCTAGGCCCAGTGTTGGTCGCTACATCACCCTGGGTCTGTTTAGCGGCTTGCTGGCTGGGATCCTGCAAACCACCCTCAACGCCCTCTAACGCTTTAGTTCTCTGAGTGGTTTTTTGAACCGAGTTCTGACGACTCTCAGGGTTTGAATCTGACTAAGCTCCTTTGTCGGGGGCTTTTTTGTTTTGAAGGGAGAGCCGATCGAGTGGATAGAGGTTTGCGCAAGAGGGGGATCCGACCTTTGCCTCCTTTACATATGGAATGAGGGTGCTACATTCTAGGCAGTGCTGCTGTCTAAGGGTGTGTTGTGCCTGAGTCAAATCGTACTCCTGCCATTCAAAAGTTTGGCAAAATTGCCTTGGCGGTGATTGCGCCATTATTTTTGATCTCGCTGTCGATTGCGCCGCTGCTATCGGCACTGCAGTCTTCCGACACGCAAGGGGGTCTATCTCCTGAGCTGATCCAAGAGGAGATTGAGGGGTATCAGGCGGTGTTAGAGCGGGAGCCAGATAATCGGGTGGCTTTGACAGGACTGATTGATCTGGGTTTGCAAAGCAATAACCTGGATGTGGCCCTTGAGCCGCTGGAAAAGCTGGTGGAACTGGAACCAGAGGATCTTTCCCTGGGCCTGCTTTTGGCACGCGTAAGGCTGCAATCGGGGGATGCGACGGGGGCAGTGGCTCAGTACGAGGCCCTGCTGGAGCAAAATCCTGATAACCAACAAATCTCTCAAGAGTTGCTCTCCGCCAAAATCCGCTCCGGCGATACGGAGGGGGCGATTGCCCTATTGCAAGAGCGTCTGGAGGCCGATCCTGAGTCTGTCGATATCCGGCGGGACTTGGCAGCCACCTATGTCCAGGCCAATCAACCGCAGGCAGCTATCCCCATTTATGACGAGCTGATCGCCCAGGATCCGACCGATTACAGCTATCTGATGGGCAAAGGGATGGCCCTCAGCGTGGCGGCAGAGGATGAGGAGACACAGGCAGAGGCTCAAGACCTATTTGCTCGAGCCCTGCAACTTGCCCCTCCGCAGCAACGGGAACAGGTGGAACAGATCAGCCAGTTCTACAGCCAGCTTGCCTCAATTAATGCCAACAATCAGATTGAAGCAACTGAGGATCCCGTGGAAGCCACCCCGACAGGAGAAGTTGAGGATGAAGTTGAGGATACTGAAACCTCTGGGAACGAGCCTGATTTGGACTCCGCAGACTCCGCAGAAGGCAGCAACTAGTGGATCATTTAGACGACCTCCGCTGGCCTGGGGATCCGGTCTTTCGGACAACAGCACCAGACATCGGTAGGATAGATAGGGCTATTGGTCAGGAGATTCCTCAACGGTGACACTGTTGAAAAGCCTCTTTCAGACACCCCAGCCTGTGATTGGGGTGGTTCATCTGCTGCCATTGCCCACCTCGCCGCGTTGGGGGGGGGATTTGGAACAGGTGATCGCTCAGGCGGAGCAGGAGGCCACCGCTTTGGCAACCGGGGGGGCCAATGGCATCATTGTGGAAAATTATCACGATGCCCCCTACAGCCGGGATCGGGTGGATCCGGCGGTGGTTAGTGCCATGTGTGTGGTGGTGCAGCGGCTCAAAACCCTGATCGCTTTGCCCATTGGCCTCAATGTCCTGCGCAACGATGGCCACAGTGCCCTAGGGATCGCAGCCTGTGTGGGGGCACAGTTTATTCGGGTCAATGTGTTGGCTGGGGCAATGGTGACCGATCAAGGGTTGATCGAAGGGGATGCCCATCATCTCCTGCGTTATCGGCGAGAGCTGGGGGCCGACATCAAGATTTTTGCGGATGTTTTGGTCAAGCACGCCAGCCCTTTAGGATCCCTATCCTTGGCCTCAGCAGTGTTGGAAACGGTGGAGCGAAGTCTAGCCGATGGCATTATTGTGTCGGGCTGGGCCACAGGACACCCCCCCAGTTTGGCCGATCTGGAATGTGCTCAGGAGACGGCTCCCCATACCCCTGTGCTGATCGGATCCGGAGCTACCGTCGATAATATCCCAACCCTGATGCAAGCGGCAGATGGGGTGATCGTCTCCACGGCCCTCAAGCGAGCCGGCAAAGGGCTGACCCACAGCGGGTTGATCGATCCGATTCGGGTGCGAGCCTTTGTGGATGCGATGCCAAAACCCGTGCTGGCTTCTGCTCTGCCCCTCAATCATCGTTGAGCCATACCCAGACTTATCCTATGGGTGGTTCTATAGGCTGACTGGCAGGTGTCAGAATAGCTCTACTCGCAGGGGGATCCAAATGGTCAGATTTGATGGGATCAAGATCCATTGCCATCTGGTGGGATGTTTTTTTTGGGCATGGGTGAGCTGGATGGGGGCAGCCTACCCTCAAGAAGCCTCTGTGGATCCGGCTGTTCGGGTCAGAGCTGTGTTTGCCCAAGCTCAGTGGAAGCTGGATAACCAAGATTGGCGCGGGGCAATTGCGGATCTGAGTAGGCTGATCGAGGCAACAGACCCTGAGGACAGAGAGGCCCTCCAAGCTCCACTGGGTGCTTTGGTGCGAGCACGGCTGCATCGGGGCATGGCTCAGGCCCGCTTGGGCAACGTTGAAGAGGCTCGCCAGGATTGGGACTGGGTGATCGAGCTAGAGGCAGAGGACGGGTTGGTGGCTGCCGCCAAAGGGTTGGCTCTCCACAACCAAGGGATCCTACTCCTAGAGCAAGGGGATCCGGAGCAAGCCCAGCAGATCCTGGATCAGGCCATTGCCGCCGATCCTCAGCGGGCCTCCAGCTTTGTCCATCGGGGTCTGGCTCAGGCGGAGCTGGGGGCCTTTGGGGAGGTGCTCAATGATGCCAATACCGCCCTAGATCTGGATCCAGACCTGGCCACCGCCCACCAATTGCGGGGGATTGCTCGCTATCACCTGGGGGATATCGAAGGATCCCTGTCAGACTTTGACCGTGCTCTGGAGCTGGATCCAGACCTGGGATCCGCCTATCAAAATCGTGGCATCGCTTATCGAGACCTTGATCAGACAGAGGCTGCCATTGCCGATCTGATTGAGGCCCGTGAGCGGCTGGTGAGCCAAGATTATGACCGCTATCAAAGGGTGATCCGCCAGTTAACCCCTCTCCAGCAGCAAAGCGAGAGCCAAGATCCCAGCTCATAGGCTCATAGGTCAGTAGAGAGCTGTTTTGCTGGTTTTTTCTTTCCACAGGATGAGATAAGCTCTACCAGTGTTTTGATACTCTCTCTTATCTTGCCTAATTTCTTGCCTAATTGAGGATCCTTGCTGTGGTTCAGTGTGAAGCCGGAACACTCATTGCTCAGCGATATCGTCTCACGCAGCACATCAGCGGCGGGGGGATGGGGGCTGTCTTCAAAGGAGAGGATACTCAACTGTTTGGGCGGACTGTGGCCATCAAGTTTTTGCACCAAAACCTACTGGGAGAGGATCCCCTTCACCAGCAATTGCGCAAGCGCTTTCAAGAGGAGGCGCGGGTCAGCACATTACTGGGAGAACACCCCCGCATCATCAATATCTTTGACTATGGCATTGAGGCCAACCAACAACCTTATCTGGTGATGGAATACCTCTCCGGCCAGAGTTTTGCGGAGTTGATGACCGGAGCAGAGCCTCTTTTACCCCGCCGGGTGGTGCAACTGGGCCGACAAATTTGCTCGGGTCTACACCATGCCCATACCTTTACTTTGAAGACATGGGAGGGATCCGAGATTCGCGGGGTGATCCACCGAGATATCAAGCCCAGCAATCTGTTTGTGATTGGGGATGCCAATATCGAGGAAAGTGTCAAAATCCTAGACTTTGGTATCGCCAAGGTCAACAGTGATCTATCCCAGGCCTTGGGCACCCAAACCTCTGGATTTTTGGGGACAGCTCGCTATGCCTCCCCTGAACAAATTCGCGGCGAAATCCTGGATCACCGCTCCGACATCTACTCGCTGGGGATCGTGCTGTATCGAATGTTATCGGGGGGGCAAATGCCCTTTTCGCCGCCGACGGATTCTTTTTCGGCTTGGTATCAGACCCACAATTTTCAGCCGCCCCTGTCCTTTGGGGAGGTATATGCTCCGCACCCGATCCCCCCTTTATTGGAGGAAGTGATTTTGGCTTGTCTGTCCAAGGATCCTGCGGATCGGCCTGGATCGATGCAGGAGTTGGGACAAGCCCTGGAGACAGTATTAGAAACCCTGCCCCCCCTCAGTCTGGGTGGATCCGGCCCGATTCAAGTCCCCATTGTCCATAGCAGTTCATTGACAGTGGGGACTCACTCTTGGACTCCCCCTTCATTAGACGCCCCAGAGAGCACCCCAACCTTCGCAACCTTAGAGGGATCCATACGGGCCGCCACCCAGTCCTCCCGGCGACAACCGATTCAGTCGGCCAAGCAGGCTGCGGTCAAACAGGCTCCAGTTGCCACCACAGCCCCCAGCCCCAACCCACAACCGAGTGGCCCTCATGATTCACATCCCAGTCAAAGGGAGCAGACTATTGTTCTCAACTCCCCCGCCCCAGGAACGGCCTCCTCCCGCTTGTGGATCTTGATCAGTTTGGCAGTGGCAGCCATTGTCATAGGGGGAGTGGGGTATTGGGCTAGGCAGCCATCGCCACCAGAAGAAGTTGATCTCGACCCTGACATCACTCTGGATCCTGAGCCTGTGTTGGGGCTGCCCACCAACCCGCTACTATTACCAGAGCCGAGGTTTGTGGAACCCAATCGTCTGGCCTCCCCAGAAGAAGCCCTAGCCGGATCCCAGCCCCCTACCCCTGAGCCACCACCCGCCCCTGTGATCGCTCCGCCCCCACCTGCGCCTGTAGCGATTCCTGTGGCTCCGCCACCGCCTGCGCCCGCACCTTTGTTTACCCCTTTGATCCCGCCTGTGGCCACACCCGCTCCGCCTCCAGTCCCAGTTACCCCACCGCCGCCGCCTGGCAGCACTCTGCAACGGATCCGAGAAGAGCGTGGGCGAGATCGCTAGTCAGTTGCCCGCTAACGGATCCCTTACGATCCCCTAGCCAATCCTGATAACCGACCCAAGCCAATGGGACTGGATCTAGTCAGGCCGGATCCAGGGGCAAGAGCACGTTAAGCTAGTAGCCAAATGCTGTAAAGCTGAACTTAGAGGTCATAAGCATGAACTTTTTGGGTGTTGGACTGCCAGAAATGATCTTGATTTTTGTGGTGGCATTGTTGGTGTTTGGCCCCCGCAAGTTGCCCGAGATCAGCCGAACTATCGCCAAAACCGTCAAGAGCCTTCAAGATGCCTCCAAAGAGTTTGAGACAGCCATCAATCGTGAAGCTAACGAACTCGAAAAGACCACCCGTGCCGCCACCAGTCGTCCCAGTCGGCTCAATCCCAAAGCCAATCGACCTCAAACCAATCCTGAGGGTACCCGTTCAGAGAATGCCAGTTCAGAGACCAAAACCACTGACCTAGACTCCCCTGGGCCAGATTCATCTGAGCCAGATTCATTTAAGGTTGTAACCGCAGACCCAACTTCGGGATCTCAACCC
>CAZODP010000001.1:31784-49069 GCA_964578595.1 uncultured bacterium | reverse complement strand
CTTGACCAATTCACTCACAAAACTCACCCAGACATATCACACCCAGACATATCACTAGGACACCAAGTAGAGGGATGCAACCTTGGTGGATACGCTCCCGCAACCCAGATCCCCTCAGTCACCCCAGATCCGCTATGACCAAGAATCCGGTATGGCAAAGAACAGACTGAGCAGGAGAGATTGGTGTAGATTATGAATAAGTGTTTTGATCTTGTGGAGAGCGTTTTAATGCAAACTTTGGTAAAGAGTCTGAAAAAAGTGCTGTTGATCGGCCTAGTAGCGATGGTCGGATCCTTGTTCTTGGCTCTGCAATCTGCGTCTGCTGAGACCGTAACCGTTAAGATGGGAGCCGACAGCGGCCAACTCAAGTTCGAGCCTGCCACCGTCACCATCCACCAGGGGGACACTGTCAAGTGGGTCAACAACAAAGTTTTCCCCCACAACATCGTGTTTGACAAGGTGCCGGGTGGAGATGCGGCTCTAGCCTCCCAAATTTCTCACAAAAAGCTGATGACCCGCCCCAATCAAGTGGTGGAGACCTCTTTTAGCGATCTGCCTCCAGGTGAGTACAGCTACTATTGCACCCCCCACCGTGGGGCTGGCATGGCAGGCAAAGTTATTGTCGAAGGCTAGTTAGCGGTTAGCTGCCACTGATGGATCTTGTGTAGACTTCGGAACTGCTTTATCTGGTCAATTAGCCCTCCTCTTGGGGGGTTTTTTGATGGAAATAATTTTTAATCCCGATGGTACCCCCACCCCAACAGATGCTCATGGGGCTGTATTGTGTAAAGTGGCAGCTTCACGATTGGCAACATTTTTAGCCCGCCAATCTTTTGATTGACTGTTTTTAGCTCACTCAGACAGACCTTTGACGACCCAACCGGATGACTGACCTATGGAATTGTTTGATCCGAATCTAAACCTCAATGCTGGGGCAATCTTGCCTGAAGTGGTGGTGACTCTCACCCTTCTGATCCTGATCGTGGTGGATCTGGTGGCGGATCAGTCGGTGCGCAAGAGTTTGCCGATCATTGCGGTCAGTGGCTTGGTGGGAGGGTTGGTCACTCTGGTATTGCAGTGGCAACATCCTGATATGGAGTCGTTTTTGGGCAGCTTTACAGCGGATCCCATCAGTATCTTGTTTCGGGGCATCATCATTCTGAGTACGATCCTGACGGTGTTGATGTCAGAGCGGTATCTCACCAAAGCCGGATCGGCCTCCCCAGAGTTTTATGTGCTGCTGCTAACGGCCACGTTGGGGGGGATGTTGCTGTCTGGAGCAACGGATCTGATCATGGTGTTTGTGGCCTTGGAAACCTTGGGCATTGCCAGCTATCTGATGGCGGGCTATATGAAGCGGGATCCTCGCTCCTCAGAGGCGGCCCTGAAGTATTTGTTGATCGGGGCTAGCAGCACGGCGATATTTTTGTATGGGATGTCGCTGCTGTATGGCCTGTCGGGCGGCGAAACTCAGTTGGCAGCGATTGCCCCCTATCTGGTGGATGCCAGACTGGCTGGGATCTTGGCCTTGGTGCTCTGTATTGCCGGGATCAGCTTTAAGTTGGCGGCGGTACCCTTTCATCAGTGGACGCCGGATGTGTATGAGGGATCCCCGACTCCAGTGGTGGCGTTTTTGTCGGTGGGATCCAAGGCGGCGGGATTTGCGCTGGCACTACGGTTTTTGACCACGACATTTCCAGCCATGACAGAGGAGTGGCAGACGGTGTTTTCGACGCTGGCCATTTTGAGCATGGTGTTGGGGAATGTGGTGGCCATTGCCCAGACCCGGATGAAGCGGATGTTGGCCTACTCATCGATTGGGCAGGCGGGCTTTGTGATGATCGGCTTGGTGGTGGGCACTGAGGCGGGCTACGCCAGTCTGATCTTTTATTTGCTGGTCTATTTGACCATGAACTTGGGGGCCTTTTTGTGTGTGACCCTGTTTAGCCTCAAGACGGGCACCGATGAGATCAATGAGTACAGCGGCCTCTACCAAAAGGATCCTTTTCTGACGTTGTGCCTGAGCTTGTGCCTGTTGTCGCTGGGGGGATTGCCGCCCTTGGCTGGCTTTTTTGGCAAGCTCTACCTGTTTTGGGCCGGTTGGCAGGCGGGAGCCTACACCCTGGTGTTTGTGGGCCTTGTCACCAGCGTGATCTCGATCTACTACTATGTGCGGGTGGTCAAGGCGATGGTGGTTAAGGAGCCGTCAGAGATGTCCGCCTCGGTGGAAAATTATCCTGAGACCAACTGGTCATTGACGGGGATGCGCTCGCTGCAGATGGGGATGCTCATCACGGTTCTGGCCACGGTATTGACCGGGATCCTGTCCAATCCCCTGTTTAGCATTAGCACTCAGTCGGTGCAGACGAGTCCCTTTCTGGGCTTCCCGACGGTGGCAGAGGTGGAGGTGCCCAGTGCTAGTCAAGGCATCACTAGTCAAGGCATCACTGGTCAAGAGATCTCTGGTCAAGACTCCGAGCCGATTCGGGTTTCTCTGGTCAACCCAGCTCCTAATCCGTAAGTAGGATCCGGCCCCCCTGATGATGCCCCTGACGTATCAGTCTCGTAAACCCCTACGGCTAATCCAACCTCCGCCGGTTTTAGTGCTGATGCATGGGGTAGGGAGCGATGAGTCGGATCTGCTGGGTTTGGCCCAATCCTTGGATCCTCGCTTTTATGTGATCAGCTTGCGGGCACCCCGCACCTATGGATCCGTAGGTGGATCAGGGGGCTATAGCTGGTTTGATCTGGTCTGGTCTGAAACAGGGGTGACCGGGGATCTCGATCAGGCCCTGGAGAGTTTGAGGCGAGTGCAGCAGATGGTGGAGGATCTGCCGCAGATGGATCCGATATTGACGGGATCCCCGGTCTATGTGATGGGGTTTAGTCAGGGGGCCATGATGAGTTTGTTGTTAAGCCTGCGCTATCCTCAGCGGGTTCAGGGGGCGGTGATTCTGAGTGGTCGCTGGCCGATGGGGTTGACGGTGGATCCCTCACCTGAGCTGGAGCAGTTGCCGGTATTGGTGGTGCATGGCACCCAGGATCCGATTTTGACCATTGAGCAGGGGCGGGAGATTCGGCAGCGACTCGAGGCTTTGCCGGTGGCATTGACCTATCGCGAGTATGAGATGGGCCACACCATCAATCCCGATAGCCTGATGCAGGTGTGCTCTTGGTTGCAGGCCCACTTGGATCGATCCGGTGGAACTGTGGGATAAAGACCCTGAGATGGGATCTCGATCAGATGAGATCAGATCAGAATCGTCGGGGCAGGTAGAGTAGATAGAATCTTTTCAACTGACGTTCTTTTAAGCCTGTGACTGATGTTCTGCAATTGGGGCTGTATGGCATTGTGCTGGGCAGCATCTACGCGCTGGGGGCAATTGGGGTTTCCCTCACCTTTGGGATCCTGCGGTTTGCCAATTTTGCCCACGGGGATCTGATGACACTGGGGGCCTATATTGCCCTGGTGTTTGTGGGGATGGGCTGGCCGCTGCCATTGGCGTTGGGGATGGCGATTGGAGGGACGATCGGGGTGGCCCTCCTGTTGGATCAAGTGGTTTACAAGCATTTGCGGCGGCAGGCTTCGGTGATTTTGCTGATATCGAGCTTTGGCACGGCGCTGATCTTGCGCAGCCTGGTGCAACTGATCTGGGGATCCGGCAATCAAGTCTATAGAACCGGGATCCAACTGCCGATGCGGTTTTGGGGACTGCGGCTGCGGCAGGATCAGATCGTGATCATGGTGGGGGCGGTGGTGTTGGTCTTGGCTTTGCATTTTTTCTTGCAAAAGACGCGGGTGGGTAAGGCGATGCGGGCGATGGCCGACAACTTTGATCTGGCCATGGTGACCGGCATTGATACCGAACGGATTGTGCTCTGGACTTGGGGGATCGGTGCTCTGATGGCGGCGGCGGCGGGGGTGTTTTTGGGGATGGACACTCGGTTGCACCCGACGATGGGCTGGACATTGCTGTTGCCCATTTTTGCGGCGGCGATTGTGGGGGGGATTGGCCGACCCTATGGGGCGATTGTGGGGGGGCTGGTGATCGGGCTGGCGGAGGAGGTTTCGACGGTGTTCATTTCTCCAGCCTACAAAGCGGCGGTGGCCTTTGCCATTTTGGTGCTGATGCTGATTGTCAAGCCAACGGGACTGTTTGGGGGCCGGGTCTGATGCTGAGTTATGGCATTTTCTTTTTGACGCTGGTGTCGATCTATGGGCTGTTGGCGCTGGGGCTAAACCTGCAATGGGGCTTTGCGGGAATGTTTAATATCGGCATTGGGGCTTTTTTTGCGGTGGGGGCCTATGCCACGGCGATTGTGACTACTCCCGAAACCACGGAGCATCTGGGGGGCTTGGGTTTGCCCTTTGGGGTGGGATTGTTGACGGCGATGGCGGTGTCAGGATCCGTTGCGTTTTTGATTGGCTTGGTTACTCTGAAGCTGCGTTCTGACTATTTGGGCATCGCCACGATTGGGATCGCCGAGATCATCAGTCAGATGCTCAAAAATGAGGGTTGGCTCACCAATGGGGTGCGGGGGATCACCCGGATCCCTCGACCACTGCGGGGGTTGGTGCCTGAGTGGGATCCGTTGGTGTTTTTGCTGCTGGTGCTGGGGATCCTGGGGCTGATCTACTGGGGGGTGGAGCGGGCCTATCGTTCACCGTGGGGCCGGGTGTTGCGGGCGATCCGAGAGGATGAATTGGCCACCCTGGCAGCGGGCAAAAGTGTGCTCAAGTTTCGGCTCCAAGCCTTTGTGCTGGGATCGATGATCATGGGGTTGGCGGGTGCGATCTATGCCCATTTTGTCAACTTTATTAGCCCGGAGGCCTTTCAGCCGGAGTTTGCCACGTTTATGGTCTGGGTGATGCTGATTGCAGGGGGCAGCGGCAATAATCGCGGGGCGCTACTGGGGGCATTGGTGATCTGGGGGGTTTGGTCGGGCACAGAGTTGCTGACGGGGCAATTGCCAGCCGATTTGGCCACCCGGGCGGGAGCGTTGCGGGTGCTGCTGATTGGGGTGCTGTTGCAGGTGATCCTGCTGACTCGGCCTCAGGGGATCCTGCCCGAACATCCCCCCAAGCCGGTCGGGATCCCCAGATCTCAGACCCAGAAGCCCCCTAGCACCCAAAAGACTTAGGGACTGAGGCCAAGAGACTGAGTTGAAGACTTTAGCATTGAAAATTGCTCAGGGTTCACCAGTGGATTGGGCCAGGATCCCGTTGAGGTAAGCTTGTGTGGCGGTGTAGCCCCAGGCGAATTGGGTGGAGCTGCGGCAGGTGGGCAAAAAAGCCCAGCACAACTCCTCAGTTTTGAAAAAATAGAGGATCTCCCACCAAGCCTCCCCCGGCGCAACATCCTTGACCGCCCGCAAAAATGGCCCCCGATGCCGTGCCAACCGCTGCTCCACAAAGTAGGGGCCTTCTAAGGGCAGAGCAGCAATCGCCTCCTCAAATGACTGGCGAACCCGATGCTCACGCTCCAGCATGGTGTTGTCCTCCAAGGATTCTTTTTTAGGCACTCATTTCAAATAGATATGCAAAATTTTAATCGGCAAAATCCTGCAATAAACTATAACAGTGCCCTAAATAGCCAATAACTTAGCACGCCGCAGCCCACTGGCACGGTCAGGTTATCCAGACCCCGCCATGAGATCACCTCCAAGCCGGTGGCAACTGCCCCCACCCCCACCGCCGCAGGCACCAAGGATCCCGACCAGCCATACACCCCCGTTGTAACCGCCAACACCACCCCGGTGCTGACTGTCCACATCGTCAGGGATCCTTCCCAACTCTTGCGAGCAGATCCAATTTGGTAGGGATGTTGGCCCCACCGCTGTCCCACCAGAGCCGCCAGCGCATCGCCCCAGGTCATCACCAGGATCCCAATCACCGCAAAGGGTTTTAGGCCCGGAAACCAAAACAATCCCAGCAGGATCCCCACGCTCAAGGCATAAAAAAACGTGCCAAAGCTCTTGCGCCCCACCCCATTCAGGCTCTCTAGGATCTTGATTCGATACGAGAGCAACACAATCAGCGTAAACACCCCCGAAAACAGGATCCCGATCGGGCGGGGCACCTGCAAAAACCAGGCCAGCAAAATGATATTGCCCACCCCGATATGAACCACTTTGCGCACCAACTCGCCATTGACCTGACGCCAGCGCAGCAGCTCAGCTAGCCCAAAGACTAATCCCAGCCAAAGGCCGTAGCAAAGCACCTGCAAGGGCAGCGGTACTGAAGGCCCCATCGCCGCTACTCCCGTGCTTGATAAAAGGTTTCGAGGCTGTGGCGATCCCCCACATACCGCCAGTGCCAGGGTTCGTAACTGATCCCTTGGGCATTGTCGCGGGGGAAGGATAGCTCAAAGCCAAATCTGGCCCCATTGGCCACAAGCCAGCCAAAGGCCGGGGTTTGCTCAAAACTGACTTCCACATCGGTTTGGGGAGCGGATCCATCGCCGATATCAATGGCATAGCCGGTGTGATGCTCGCTGTAACCGGGGGGCGCACTGACCTCAGCCCGTTGTTGGGGACGGAGGGATTGGGCCTGTGCCCGCTGAAAAAATAAAAACTCTTGGTCAGCAATACTGCGAAATCCCGAAATCGGCACCAGCCGGATCCCTGCCGCCAAAGCTGCTGCACTCATCTCTCGGTAGGGTTGAGCCGCATTGCGCCGCAACTGGATCTCGCGCCCATGATAGATCCCCACCCCCTCCAGTTGATCAAGGGGGGCTTCTTGGTGAGCAAAATGTCCCAGCACCGAAACCCGGGATCCTGTAGGTTCAGCGACCTCAGCCAAAAGCTCTTGATCAGGGGCCTCTAGCTCAGGGGCGATCACGGAGGTGGGAGTTGGCAGAGGGATCACCGCCTCAGCGGGAACAGGACTTGGCCTCAGCAGAGATGAGACCCCAACAATCAGGATCACCACCATCAGGGCCACCATCCCCCAAAGCCAGGGCTGTTTCTGCAAAAGCTGTTGGATCCCGACCCAAGGATCCGACTTGGATGGGGCCAGGGCCGAATGTCGCCGCGCTACTGGGATCTCATCAGTCATGCAGACTTTCTTCGCAACTTAAACAAAACTCAAACCAAAAGGGAGAGATCCCACAGGGTGTCGAAAACCCATCACTCTCCCTCACGATCCTAGACTGCGTTCGCAAAAATGGGCGGATCCCATCCCAAATCAGCCCCTAGACCAGATCAAATAGCAGGATCTCCGCATCGCTACTGGCGATAAGGGTGATTTGCTCCCACTGCTCCACAGCGGCGGCATCCCCAGGCCCCAAGGGGCGATCCTGCACCCGCACCTGACCCCGTGCCACCTGGATCCAAGCGGCCCGACCCGGATCTAGCTCAAATGTGACCTGATCTTGGGACCTCAACTGAGCTGCATAGAGGTTGACATCCTGGTGAACCGTCACGGATCCATCGCGGCCATCGCGGGAGGCAATCAACCGCAGTTGCCCCGGATAGTCTGCCAAATGGGTGGCCTTTTGCTCATAGCTGGGGGCAAGGTCTGCTGCCTCTGGCAGGATCCAGATTTGCAGCAGATGCAATGGCTCGGTTGAGGACGGATTAAATTCGCTGTGACGGATCCCGGTGCCCGCTGTCATCCGCTGAATCTCGCCTGGACGAATGATGGATCCGGTGCCGAGGCTGTCTTTGTGCTCCACCGCTCCACTCAACACATAGGTGATGATCTCCATATCCCGGTGAGGATGGGTGGGAAAGCCACCACTGGGGGCAATTATGTCTTGATTGATCACCCGCAGTGCCCGAAAGCCCATGTGAGCCGGGTCGTAATAGCTGCCAAACGAAAAACTGTGATAGCTATCTAACCAGCCAAAATGGGCCTGCCCACGCTCTTGGCTGCGCCGCAGAGTCATGGTGGGGGTTAAGGTTTGTGTTGTCATCTCAATCGCCTCCTGTTGTGTCTAAAGCAGATGATTTCTTGATTTGACCATTTCTTGATCTAATCTTAATTGTTTGGATACAAACAGTCAATCCTTAACCAGTCTGGATCCGGCTTGAGTAGAGGGGAAGGATTCAAAGATAAAGCTGAGAACCAGGGATCCATCCGGCTGGGCGGTGATCTGGTGCAGCACCTCCCGCAGATAGCGGCGACGCTCGATCTCGCTCAGATCGGTCCAAAAGGGTCGAATCGAGAGGGTTTGGGCCACTTGAGGCAACTGGATCGGCGGAAACTGCTCCAGGTGAGTCAATAGGCGGCTGATTTCGGACTGGAGTTGATGGCGACGGTGGTGATGGGTGAAGGGATCCAGGATCCCCTGTTGCTCCAGCTCAGGCAGTTGGGAGAGAATCTGCTCAGTCCAGGCCAATTGGGTCTCGATTTGAGTTTTGCGGGCGATCAGAGGGGCAGGATCCCAGTTGGCCAGTTTGTGGGGCAGTTGGGTGCAAAGATGATCGATGACGCCATTGAGAACCCTGTCGTAGGGCAGGCTATAGCGGCAGGTGGGACAGCGCAGGTAGAGATACGAATGCCGCGATGGATTGGGCTGAGTCACCTGAACGATGCGCAGTAAGGATCCACAGTCATGGCAGAACACTAAGCCCGCTAGGGCACGCTGGGCACTGGTGCTGCGGCGAGGGATGCCGCGATTGCGCTGGAGCCAGCGGTCGATTTGGGCCGCCTCATCCCGCGACAAGATCGGATTGTGGGTATTGCGGATCACCTCACCGGAGGGAAAAGCCAAATCCCCCCGATAGACTGAATGGGCCAGCCACCGCCGTCCGGTTGAGACCGAGATAGTCTTACCCTGTTGGGCCAGATGGCGCACCGATTCCCGCAGGGATCCATAGATCAGAAAGTGTTCAAAAAAGGCTTTGACCAGGGCCGCCTGCCGCCGCTCTAGCACATAGCGATCCCCCTCGCGGCGGTAGCCATAGGGTGCCGATCCGGGGGGTGGTTTGGCGGCCAGCCGCTGACGGGCATAGACCCCTTGCATGGTGCGAGAGTGCAGCTTTTGGGGCAGATCAGCCACCGCCAGCAGCCAGTCTTGGGGAGCCTGCATCTCAGTGACCGTGCCATTGGGATCCACCCGTTTGAGGGATCCGTTGGCGTTTAGGATCTGCAAAAACATCTGATGACACTCAGCAATGCTATCCCCCAAATCCTCAAGGCGGAGCACCCAAAGGGCTGAGACCTGACCCTGCTTCATGCGTGCTGAAAGCTGAGAGAGCTGATGTCGGGATCCCCAGTCCCAGAGCACCTCTAGGGTTGTTGCTTCCTCAAGGCGAGCCACCTCATCAGGATCCGGCGCAGCCACCGTTTCGAGATAGTAAAGATAGCCAATTGGATTCGTCATCAATGATCATCAATGATTGAGCAGGGCAGGCATAGCCTAAAAAGGCTACTCAGGATCCTCAGTTTGAGCGGGGGCCATGCCATTGGGTTGAATGGTTTGAAGCCATTGCTGCAAGAGGGGAAGGGCTTGATCAGCCACTTTGCTCCAGGCACCGGGCTGCTGGTCGATGGATAGCAACTCCACCCGATCCCCCCGCACCACCAAAAAACCAATCGGCTCGATCCGCACCCCGCCGCCTGCTCCGCCCCAAAGGGATCCTGCATTGGCCCTAGCCTGGGGCCCGGATCCTCTATTACGGGCATCACGGTTACGGGCATCACGGTTTGAGGCTTCCAGGGTGCCCCCGGCTCCCCCCAATCCAAAGTGTAGAGACATATAAGGGATGATAGTGGTTTCCCCAATGGTGATGGGCTGACCAAAGGTTTGGCCTGTTTCTGCCAAGACCCGCAGCTTGCTTAGCACCGCCTCCAGCACCGCCCCCACCTCAAACGGCGGATCCTCAGGAGCAGGGGACTCAGGCTGAACAGGCATAGCGACCCTAAAACAGAGAACAGATACCGTTTGGACTTTATCACAGCTCCCACAACCTGAGGCTCTGGGGATCCGGCTGTGAAAAAGGCTATCAGTGGGATTGGATCAGCCCCCTTTTCATGGCAGCAACAATGGCTTGGGTGCGGCTGCTGACCCCCAATTTGCTGTAGATAGCCGTGAGATGGGCCTTGACGGTAGCGGTGCTGATATAAAGCTGACGGGCGATATCTTGATTGGATTGTCCATCAATCAGGTGAAGCAAAACCTCCTGTTCTCGCTCGGTCAAAACCGCTTCTTCGGCAGCAGGATGGGATCCAGCTTGATGAGTTTTAAATTGCCGAAAAAATCGGGTTGCCACCTCTGTGGGCAGATAGATTTCGTGATTAAGTACCGCATTGACAGCAGTGGCCAGGTGATCCGTAAACGTTGACTTAAACAGATAGCCGTGAGCACCCAACTGCATGACTCGAAAGACCGACTCGTCCTCTTGGTGACCTGAAATAACTAACACTTTACAGGCAAACTGGGTAGCTTGAATCGATGCCAAAAAGTTAAGGCCATCACTTTCGATCAGCTCAAGATCCAACAGGATCAGATCCACCCACTGCTGACTGATCAGATGTAGGGCTTGACCGGCAGAATCTGCCTCCCCCACCACCTGAAAGCGGCGATGGTTCGGCCCCGAATAGAATCCCAACAAAGTGCGGATCCCGTGGCGAAACACAGGATCATCCTCGACTAAGATCACCGAAACAGTTTGTTTAAAAGAAAGTGTTGCGGTAGTCATGACAAACAGCCTCAAGTTTGCGTGTTAATTCAAATTGTTTTAATTTAAGTTATATTCTTATGACCCTGAAGGTAGAACAACAGAAAAACGTGCCCCCCCTTGAGGATGATTTTCGGCCCAAATTGTGCCATTGTGATCGCTGACAATTTTTTGGGCAATCGTCAAACCCAAGCCGGTGCCCTGAGGACGGGAGGAATAAAAGGCATTAAAAGCAGACTTCATTGCTTCTGCAGATAGCCCGGATCCTTGATCAGCAATAGTGATCAAAACCTGGTCTTGAATAGATTGACAATGGCATTCAATCAGTCCTCCTTTGGGGCTAAAGTCAATAGCATTGCCCAACAGATTATCCAACACTTGGCCGAGTAAGATCGGATCCACCTGTGCCCAGGCCGGGGATCCTTGCTGTTGGATCCGCACCTGTTTGTGGGCGGCTTTGGGGGTGAGCCGGTCAATACTCTCAACCAAGAGGGATCCCAGCTCATGCCGGCCCAGGTTGAGGACGGTGCCACGAGCACAGGCCACCAGTCGCTTGAGGGTGGATCCGAGCGAATCGGTCGTGGAGGCAATCGTATTGATCTGCTCAGCCACCCCTTGATGGGCAGCCTGATGAGCGCGGGCCTGAGTTGCCCACAGATGAGCCACAAAGTCCGCCTCCTCTGGACACAGATCAGGCCGGGGATCCGGTGTTTGGGGAAATCTCAGCCCCTTCAGATTCCAGCGGGCATTTTCGACACACAGCCGAATGGTGGCCAAGGGATGAAAAAGCTGGTGACTGATCCGCCGGATCACCTCCTCCAGCAGGGTGATAGTGGCCTGTTGGCGGTGCTGAGACCGATAAAGCTCAAGATGAACCCGCAAGAGTTGGCATTGGGCCTTCAGGATTTGCGTTTCGCTGGGATCCAAGAGCCGACGGGTGGCCACCTGCACAACGTTATCAGCTAAAGGTCCATCAGCTAAAGAGCCATCGCTGGGGGTATTAACAGCTACAGATGCCGTCGATGTCAACAGCAGATGATAGACCCACAATTGGGATCCGGCCTGGGTGACCACACAGTCACGAGGCTGTGGATCCCGCCACTGGGGAGGTTGGGAGGCGGCCAAAGTAGAGACCAACGCTGCCCGCAAAGGCTGGGGCGATGAGGAAAGGGCCCAGTCTGAACAGCATTCATAAGATTGACCCACCTGATAAACCATTCGCACCATCAAAACCGCAGGGATCCTGTGGAGGGTTTGCATCAGAGCCGTGCAGAAGGTCTCCAGCGGATGAGTGTTGGGTTGAGGGGATGGGGATAGATCAGCCTCTCCTCCGCTTAGCCCTTCGCTTAGATGTAAGGGTTGCGAAGATGAGTGTGCATCCCGTTTAACTCGACTCGCTATCATAAAAACCCCAGGGCTGTAAAGGCAGATATGAACAGTTGGTGGTGATACTCTCCTTTAGTCGAATCTGCCATTGGTTGTAGACCAAAGGAGGGGGTTGACATGGAAATCTTCTCAAAATGTACGGTTTTCCGTGCAGTAGCCTGAACCTTGGAGACCAGAGAATATAGGTTCATGGGTTACGGGGGCTTTGCCAGTGGACTCACAAACGATAAGTTGATCCAGGTTGGATCCGTTGTCAGACCCTTGGCATCCTTGTGGAGATAGAGTCATAAAAATAGAGTCTGGGCTGGTTTGAGTCACCCTCTCAGCCAACCTTAGAGTTGAACTTAACTGAACTCAATCATTGAACTTAATCGAACCTTGGTTGAGCCTTGACCTGTTAAAGCCATTGGGTTGGCTGCAACTGTGAATACTCTAAACGTCAACCGACCTTCGATTAGTGATGCGGATATCTAGGAGGTGGTGATGTGTGTCACGGTTAGGCCAAGGTCAAAGGGGGCACCATGACTGACGCGGATCCTCAGATTTGCTTGCTCAATGGAGTATCGAATACAGTACCGACTCCAGCTCCAACCCCCTCCTGGTGGCTTCCCTCCTGGTGGCTATGGACAGGGTTGGCCTTTCTGCCCATCAATGTGGCTCCCACACTGCTGCTACTGCTGTGGGGCGTTGGCACCTGGATCCGGCGGTCTTGGCGGTGGCAGGCGGAGTGGGATCGGGTGGAACAATGCTCCGCTCTGGTGGTGCTGCTGATCGGGGTGGCGACGGTGACCAGTCCCTTCTGGGATTTGAGCCTGCTGGGATCGTTTAATCATTGGCCGTTTGTGGGGGTATTGCTGGCCTGTCGGCAGCCTCTGGGATCCGGCAGGATGCGGCAACAAGTGGTGCGGATCCTGGTGGCAGGGGGGATCCTGGTGTCTCTGTTGGGATTGGGGCAGGCGGTTTGGGGTTGGCACTACCGTTTGGGCTGGGATCCGATGGTGTTGACCCTGCTCCAGACGGATCGACCCACCTCAATTTTTGAGTCTCCCAATACTCTGGCGGTCTATCTGGTGATGATGCAGGCGTTGGCACTGGGGCTGTGGCTGGCTGATCAGTCTGATCCAGTAAAATCGGATCCTGATCTAGATCCAGATTCTGGTGCGAAACCGGATCGTGAGACTTTGAGGGTCAGATCCCTAGATCAGAGCCTCAGTCTTGCCCTGCTGATCACCAGTGTGCCCCTACTGGGATTGACCGCATCCCGTAATGGCTGGGGGATCGGTTGGGGGGGAGTTGTGATTGGGCTGATCTGGTTCAAGCACTGGCGGATCCTGGCGGGATGGCTGGGGCTGACGGCGTTGCCGGTGGGGGCAGCTCTCAATCTGTTGGGGCTACGGCGGATCCTGCCCATTGCCCTGTGGGGCCGACTGGCGGACAGCCTGGATCCGCAGGCCACCCACTTTAGTTCCACCACCAATCGGGTGGATGGCTGGCGGTTTGCCCTAGATATGATGGGGCAGCGACCGTGGACAGGCTGGGGCTGGCAAAGTTTTCAGCAGCTTTACAATGCCCAGATCCCGGCCCCACCGGAGTTTTTGACCCATCCCCACAATCTCTACCTGATGTTGGGATCCGAGGGTGGGATCCTGGTGCTGGGGGGGCTGCTGGGGCTGTGGGGGATCCTGCTCTGGCGGGGCTGGCGACAGGCGAGTCAGGATCCCCTCAGCTTGGGGGCGGCGTTGGCTCTGACCTGTTATTTTGCCTCAGGCGGGCTGGATGCGGTGATGCTGGATGCCCGGATCAATGTGGTGGTCTGGGTGCTGCTGAGTTGGTGTGGTTCTACACCTCGACCGGATCCGCTGCCCTCCACCCCTGGACTACCTTCTGTTCTTGAGAAGCCTCCGTTACCGCCAGAAACTCCCGTTCAAACGTGACCAGGGCGCGATTGGTTTTGCCGCCCACATACAGCCCCTGCTCAGTCTGCAAGGCCCAGATTTGGCTGTGGCTGACATAGCTCATCATCACCCCCAGCATCAGCAGCCCAAACCCCAGATATACCCAGGAGATACCCGGATCCCGCTTGATTTGCAGTCCTGTGCTGCCCACCACCTCATCCACATGGATCGTGAGATTGGGGCTGACCGCCAGACTCATGCCCGCTCGCACCGGCGCGATCATCTGCCCCGCCTCGTCATAGAGCACCACCGTCCCCTGCAAATCTGGGATCACCATCGTCAACCCCTCCGACATATCCGGCTGGGTGGGCACAAAGGATCCCCACAGTTGGGGATTATCGGGTAGTTTGACGGCGGGGATATAAAATTGGGGACTATTGTTCACCCGCACTTTGACCGCATCGATGGACCAATCCGCCTGATAGAGGGTCACCCCTTTGTAGCTGAGGGGTTGATTGACAAAAATGGTTTTGCGGAGCCTTTCTTGTCCGTCCTCTACAATACTGAGATCTGAATAAAATTGCCGGATCCGGCCCTCATTGGAGTAATCAATCCAAAAGCGATTGACTTTGATCTGCCAATCAGGAATGTGTGACCAATCTCCAGCCATCATCAAGTTTTGGATCCCGCTCACTTGTCCTGTTGGGATCATCTCTTGGGCCTTAAAGCCTGAAAGGGATCCCAAAATGGCCCCCAACAAAATCAAGATCAGGCTGAAGTGAACCAGAATTGGCCCAATCCGTCCCACCAAGCCTTTGCGGGCATAGAGTTTATCCTCATCCCTGAAGACCAAAAAGCGTTTTTGTTCTAACCGGGCCACTAAGTCAGGCAGCGTCAGATCGGGCTGGATCCCGCTCAAGGCTAGTTTTTCAAAGCTCTGGGGCTTGGTGTAGTGGCTCCAGCGGCGGGCTACTTTTAGCAGAGGCCACTGGCGGGTAAAGGTGCAGGCCATCAGGCTGGCCCCAAACAAGATCAAAATCGCCAAAAACCAAGGGGTGCGATAGACATGATCCAACCCAATCGCCAGAATCACCCGCCAGGATAAAAAACCGAATAAGGCCGGATCCTCAGGGTAATTGGCTTGATAAAATCCCAGAGATTCATCCTGCTCAATCACCGTTCCGGTGGCACTGGCCACCGCAATCACCAATAACAGAGCAATCGCCAGTCGCAGATCCGCCAGCAATGGCAGTAGATCGTGTCGCCAATACCGTTTGAGACTCTTCAATAGTTCAAGTTTTAGCATCTCAAGTTTTAGCACTTTCAGTCATGAATCAGGGGCGGGTTGCTCAAGCTGAGGTTGACCAGTCTGCAGGGGTCAAATCTGGGCAAAAACCGTCAAGGATCCAAATCCCACCAATAGGATCCCGGCTATGGTTGTCACCCAGCTTGACCACTGCCGCACAGCCAATAACTGTTTGAGGGTTGAGGTAAAGATCCCGGCCACCACCAAGGGAGCCACCAATCCCACCGCATAGGCCAACAGCAGCCCCGCCCCCACCAGCGGATTGTGAGCGGTAGCCACCCAGCCCAACAGAGCCACCAACACCGGTGTACTGCAAGGGGAGGCCACCAACCCAAAGGTCAGTCCCAACACCAACGACCGGATCCCCTGAGGCCAGTGGGGTGAAATCGGCATCCGGCTGGCCAGGTCTGGAAACTGAATCGGGAGCACCTGTAACAGATTAAGCCCCATCACCACCGCCACCAAACCCATCACAATCGGCCAGATCCCGCCGGCTTGCTGACCGTAGACTCGGCCTAGCCAAGCGGATCCCAGCCCTAAGCTGGTCAAGGTGATCGCCACCCCCAGCGCAAATAGCCCCGATTGGATCCAGGCGGGGGAGCGGGATTGAGATTCAGTGCTGTAGCCGCCGATATAGCCCACTGTAATCGGTAACATCGACACCATACAGGGGGAGAGACTGGTCAGGAGTCCCGCCAGCCCAATCACCCCCAAACTCAGCCACGACAGATGCTCCAGTTGGGCATTGACCACCTGAGTAGACCACTGTTCGAGTTGGTAGAGCCAGAGCTGCCACGATTCGAGAAACATACGGATCCTGAGGGATAACCTGTCTTCTGAGTCTAACTTGTGGGTTTCGCTTGACCCCAAAGCCATCATTGCTTTTGCCAGCCTTGCTGTTGGAGCAGTAAGCCGGTCAGGACAAAGCCCGCGAGCAGTCCCCCGGCGTGCCCCGCAAAGCTGACCTCAGGGGTGGACAGATCAAAAGCCGTTTGCAGCACCACCAAAAACCCGATCCAGCCCAGTTGTTTTTGGGCCAGACTGGATCCCTGGCGCAACCAGGCCCAAAGCAGGATGGCCGCCGTCGATCCCACCAGACCCATAATGCTGCCGGATGCTCCCACCACCAGATCCACCTCCGTCAGCCCCCATGCCCAAAACCCCGTCAGGAGAGCCATCGACAGGATCCCAGATCCCCAGTAAACCAGGCCATATCGCCACAGCCCCAGAGCACGCTCCACCGTAGGAGCCAGTACCACCAGGCCCACCATATTGAGGGCAATGTGTAGGATCCCATAGTGGAGCACCGTGGCCGCCACCAACCGCCACCATTGTCCCTGGATCACCAGCGGTGGGATCAGGGCACCCAGTCCCACCAAGACTTGGGGATTGGTGCTGCCCCCCAACAGGCTTTCGAGCAAAAAGACCACCCCATTCAGGCCGATGATCGCCCCAGTCAGCCACGAAAATCCCCCCTGGCGGGAGGCCAAGGATCCCTCCAGCCCTGTCCAGTTGGCAGGATCCTGAAGCTGTCTCAAAATCAGCTCGGATCCACCGCTGAGATTGGCCTTGGGCAGAGGATGGGTCAATCGCCAATCGAGGAGCTGTTGTTGGAAGGGGTTGAGATCGTGGCCCGTCAGAACATGCCGTAATTGAGTTTGGGCTGCGTCGGGATCCCCTGCCGCCATCCTGGCCGTTGCCAGCCAAAAAACTCGATCAAAATCCTCCAAATCTTGGAGCAGAGGGGCCAGCCCATCCACCTGCCCCCCAAAGGCCAACACCCTCAAGGCACTGGTGCGCCGCACCGCTGGATCCTCAAAATGCTGAGCCTCCAGGTGATCAAAGGTCTGAATCAGCTTTTCGGTCTCCCCTAGCTCCCCCAACGCCCGTAGATAGGCCGGCAAAGTGGCAGCATCTGTGGATCCCAACTGAACCTGAGGATGGAGCCAGTCCACCAGAAGCGACCATTGCCGTTGCAGGGTATACAAATGGATCAGAGCCAGCCGCCCCACCGCAGTTTTGGCATCACTTTTGGCATCACTTTTGGCATCACTTTTGGTTTCTGGGCCAAG
>CAZODP010000001.1:23267-31684 GCA_964578595.1 uncultured bacterium | reverse complement strand
TTTTGGCATCACTTTTGGCATCACTTTTGGCATCACTTTTGGTTTCTGGGCCAAGACCCTCGGCATCGAAATCCCCAGTGACTTGGGCCGCCTGAGCCAGCTTTTGGGCCAAGATCGGCACTTCCGGCATCTCAAACAGCCCGTACAAACCGCGGATCCCAGTGGCCAGCCCGGACGCTGACTCGTAGCGATGGGAGAGGATCAGCTCCCGCACCTGCCGAAAAAGCTGCAAGGGCAGCACCCACAGGATCCCCCACGTGAGCGCCGCCACGATCCCAGCCCATTGGGGCCAGATCTGCCAGCCCAGCCCCAGTACCGCCAACACCACCACAGGGATCCGGATGCTCACCTGCGATAATTGGTGGCGAATCGGCCAAGACTGGGACAAATTGATGCCGCAGTTGATGGCCACGATCCACATCAAAATTGAATTGAGATCCATTCAGACCCTTATCTATCTATTTTCAAGATAGGCGATGGGTTTCACTCGTCCCCACTGCTGTCACTGGATCCATTGGCAGATCCGTTGGCAGATCCATTAGTGGATCCATGGGTTGCTGGGCTGTCGTCTTCGACTAGGGTGCCTTCGCTGATCACCTCCAGATCGATCTGCTGGCGATAGTAGTCCACACTCTTGATCCGCACCTGCAAGCGATCCCCAAGGCGAAATTGGCGCCGGTTTTTGCGACCCACCAAAGATTGCTGGCGGCCTCGATATTCATACCAATCGCTCTTGAGAGAGCTGACATGAACCAAACCCTCCGCCTGAACGGGATCCACCGATACAAAGAAACCGTAGTTTTGAACGCCGGTGACCAGGCCCCACAGGGTCTCCCCCAGATGCTCCTGTATAAATTGAGATTTTTTGAGGCCAGCCAGCTCTTGCTCTGCCGCCATCACCCGTTGATATTGCTGATTGAGGGGATCTTGAATCGCTTGCAGGGTCTCGCTCCATTGGGTCTGCTCTTTGGGGGGCAAGACTTTCCAGGTGATCTGGCCGTGACAACTGCTGCTGTGCAAGTTGACCCCCTCTTTGACACGGGTGGAGCGACGATCCCGGCCCTTCCTAAAGAGCAAGTGCAGTGAGCGCTGATTGAGGAGGGCGGCTCCATCCCGCAACGGATCCACCACCGGCCCATAGGGCATCGGGATCCCGAGGCCAAAGTGACCCACCGCCGGATCCGGCTCTAACTCATGGCGCATTGGGGGCAAACAGTTCAGCATCTGAGCGGTCAGGGCCAAACAAACTTCAGCCTGTTCGGGGGCCTGGATCTGCCCCACAAGACCCTGCCACAGCTCTGGCGTGATCGCCTCAATGCCAGTGGCCTCCGGCACCAGCCCCAGATTGGCCGCCAGCCGCAAAAAGCTCTGCATCACCTCCAGCGACGGCGGATCCTGCACCCGGTAGAGGGCCGGGATCCCCAACTGCTGAAAATGAGTGGCCACCACCCGCTGGGTCAAGAGGCTAAACTCCGCCATCATCCGCTGGGCTGTCTGCTCCCGACTCAGCAACAGGATCCCCTGTCGAGTTTCCGCCAGTGCATGGGTGGGATGCAGCGGCGGCAGGGGCAAATCAAGGCCCCCCTGGATCCGTCGTTGCTGAGCTACGATCTGGGCCACAGTTTCAAGATCCCGCAACAGGCTGATCAGATCGGGGAGATTGCGGCTGCTCACCCCCGCCGAGTCATCCGGATTGATGGGAACAGAAGGGTTGGCCAGCAGAGCCTGCACAGTCTCGTAGCTCAGGTGTGCCCGTGGGTTGATGATACCGGGGTGAATCTCTGCTCCCACCAGGCTGCCATCTGCCGCCAGCTCCATCAATACCGATAAGGTCAGGGTTTCTTTTTGGGGGCGCAGGGCCACAATATCCTGTATTTGTGGGGGCACCATCGGCAGGGTGGCAGTATCCAAATAAACGGCTGTCCCCCGCTCCAAAATTTCCTGCTCTAGGGCACCCGCCGCTGGGATCCAGTAAGCGGCATCCGCAATGTGAACCCCCAGTTGCCAGCCCTGATCGTCGGTACTCCCCAGTGACAGGGCTACCCCCGGATAGCGGCCCGGATCCAAGGGGGAGGGATCCAACGTCACCGTCAGCCAGTCCCGAAAATCTTGGCGGCGACCCATCTCCGTTTTGCTGATTTTGCCTGTGACGGCATCCGCCTCCTCTAGGGCCTCCGGTCGAAAATGTTGGGGTAGATCATGGCGACAGCAGACCAGATCGATATCCATTGAGGTCTCAGGATTACTGCCCAAAATCTTGCGGATCCGACCCAGCGGCAACTGATCCGCCAACGGATAGCGCAGCACCTCCACATAGGCAAAGCGGCCATCTTCCAGTCCCGCCACTTCACCGGCTAATTCATGGGATTGATTGGATTCATGGGATCCCTCTGGCTGAGGGGATGCCGGCACTTGATCGAGTCCAACAGACCCGGTTGATGTACTTTCGCGAGCCGATACACCAGATGTGTCAGAGGCCAGACGCAGCTCAAACAACAGCCGATCATCGAGGGGCAGGATCCGAAAGCCATCTTCTGCCTGCTTGATCCGGCCCACAAAGGTTGGATTAGCCCGCTCGATCACCGCTGCCACCTGGCCTTCGGGACTACGGCGACGGCTGCCATCTTTGGTGACCTTGGCCAAGACCTGATCCCCGTTCCAGGCCCCGTGCAGGTTGGATCCGTGAATATAGATATCTTCAACCCCCGGCTGATCTCGAATCGCAAAGCAGAAGCCCTTGCTAGAGCAGCGCAGCCGACCCACCACCAGATCTTGGTTCTGACGATAGGTGATCTGTTGATCTTGGAGGCTGATAAACTCCAGCTTTTGGAGAGCTTCGAGGGCCAGATCAAGAGCAGCGGATTGCTCGGGTGTAGAGACATTCAGATCCAGACGCAATTGGCTTAGAGACAGTGGCTCAGGGGCAGCAGCAAACAAATGCTCAAAAAGCTGTGGAACAGAAAAATCCATCGGGTGTAGAGAAGAGAAGGACGATAGACCCAACTGTCAATGCCATATCCATGCCATATCCATGCTTCCAGATGTTGATGCTTTGAAATGTTGATCAATCTTGGCACCCACCAATCGGCATTAACGAATCAGCATTAACAGATCAGCACTGACAACAGGTCACAACGGGTTAATTATCTCTGGGAATGGCTCCACCGTCATCTGTGCCCCCGATCTTGAGAGACCTTGAACTGCGGCTGATGGCAATCGGGATCCCTGTGTTGATCCTTGAGGGGGGTCTAATGGATCGTTAAGCTATGGGTTAGCTGAGTAGTCTTATGTTAAAAATCTCCCTTGCCTGGGTCGCTATCATGTCAAACCGCGTCTTATCTTCATGGCTGGTGATGATGGCTGTGGCCGCTGCTGCTCCCTTGATTGGGATAATTGGGACGATTGGGATCCTGGCTCCTATGGCGCTGGCCCAAGAGACCAATCTGGACACCAACCTGGCCTGGACAGAACGCTATATTGCTGCCCTCGAAGCTGAAACCCCTCTGGTTCTGCGCAGCCAATCCCTGGAGGTGCCTCTGACCCGGATCGAATTTGCGCAATGGCTGGTGGAGTTTTTTGGCTATCTGCCGGATCCGAGCCAGACGGTTGCCATTCGGGATCTAGATCCCAATTCCCCCGATTTTCAAAATGCTCAAGCGGTGGTGCAGGCCGGGGTGATGCGGCTATTTGAGGGGGAGGAGTTTCGGCCTACGGGGGATATGACCAAACTAGAGGCGTTGGCCATTCTGGTGCGGGCATTGCGGTTGCCTGCCCCCTCTGCCGACCAGATCAATGCTTGGCTGGCCCTCTTCAGCGATGCCAATGCGGTGCCGGAGGTGGGGCATCCTTTTATCGCCATGGCCGGATCCGCTGGACTGCTGTTGAATGTGCCGGATCCTGCTCAGATTGGCCCCAATCAGATTTTGCGGCGGGGGGATGGAGCGGCTCTGCTGCACCAAACCTTAGTAGCTCAGGGGCGGATCCCGGCGATCGAACCTCCGGTGGCTCAGTTGGCTCCGGCTGCTGTCACAGCTACAGCCCCAGAAACTATAGTCCCAGAAGGGTTACCCCCATCCAGCGGATCCGTGTTTGATCCACCGCCCCCGGTCCCCGGTCTCCCCTTGCCGGGAACAACGGCAGGGCAAGGATTGATCAGTGCCTTTCGGGTGTTTCCCTCTGCAGGCGTGATTTTTCCCAATCAACAACTCCAACTGGGGATCCAAGGGATCCCTGGCGGTTTGGCCCGGGCTGAGATTGGGGGGATCGGGGTGATTCAGCTTCAGGAAACCTCCCCTGGCATCTATTTGGGCACCTACACCGTCACCGAGAGGGTGCAACCGGTTCAGGGCACCGAAGTCCGGGTGGAACTGCTGTTTAGGGATCAGCGGGATCAGGCCCAACAGCGATTTCCGGATCTGATCTTGGGATCTGCTGCTGTCTCGCCAACCCCTGTGACTCCGGCTCCTGTCATGCCAGCCCCGGCCCCCGTCCAGCCTCAAGTCCAGCCCCAGCCCAGCCCACCAACCACCCCACCCCAGGTTCAGTCCAATCGGGATCTAGGGCTGATCAACTCGATTCAGTTGCAACCTCAGCGGGATCTTCAGGAAGGAGACATCCTGACGGTGCAGATGCAAGGTCGACGGGGGGGAGTGGCCCGCTTTGATCTGGGCAATCAAGCTCTAGGGATCCCGATGCGCCCGGTCAGGGATAGTGGAGAGTTTGTGATCTATGAGGGCACCTATGTGGTGGCAGCCAGCGATCGATTGATTCAGCCCCAGGTGCGGATCCGGCTGACCCTGGACGAAACCCAAGAGATCAGCACCACTTTTGCTCATAATCTGGATGGATCCGTTGGCACCCGCTCCACCATTCAACCGCCCCCCGTTCCCATCTCGGCCAATCCCCCTCGCATCGAGGCCATCACTAGCTCAGGGGCAGGCGTAACCCTACGACCCAACGATCTGCTCCAGGTGACGGTGCGCGGCGATCGGGGGGCACGCGGATCCTTTCGGGTGGCAGGGGTGATCCCAGATACCGAACTGAGGGAGATCAGCCCCGGCGTCTACGAAGGCCAAGTGCGGATCCCGCCCAATCCACCGCCTGTGGTGGGTGCCCGGTTAGAAGTCACCCTCGACCGGGATGGTCAACGCACCATTCAGGCGGATCCCAATCCTTTGACCATCGTGCCCTAGTTCAATCGTGCCCTAGTTCACCCTGGCTTTTGAACGGCCATGAATAAATGCAGCTCTGAGGTCAAGATCCTGCCATGACTAATCTGCTCTCTCCGTCCCTAGACCGGGATCCTGGGTTTGATCAGCCTCTGGATCCATTTGCTCCGCCGTCTGAAGGCTGGACAGATGCAGCTTTTATGGCCTTGCCGGATGATGGCGGTCGCTATGAGTTGGTGGATGGAGAGCTGAAGATCATGGGCAACTCAGGCATGGAGCAGGGCAATATCGCAGGATTTCTGTGCGGCATGATCGAGTTGTGGGCTAGACAGAGCAAACTGGGCATCACCTGTGACTCCAGCACCGCTTTTACGATGGCCTCCGGCAACAGGCGATCTGCCGATGTTTCATTTGTGTCGCGGGGGCGACTGACTGGACTCAAGCGACCGCTGCAGGGCTACTTTCAAGGATCCCCAGATTTGGTCGTTGAGGTGCTTTCTCCCAGCAATACCTTTGAGGAGATTCACACCAAGTTAGTGGAGTATTTTGACAATGGCACGCAATTGGCCTGGGTGATTAACCCCGCAGAGAGAAGTGTTTTGATTTACCGCAGTCCTGAACCTGCCCATTTGTGCACCTTCAATGACGCGCTAATTGGTGAAGAGATACTGCCTGGATTTGAGTTGGCGGTGGCTGAGCTATTTCCTGAGCTGGATTTCTAGATCTTTCCCCAAATTAGCCCCGCCAGGATCCCCATACTCACAAACTCATGTCTCACGATCAACAGCACTCTCATGCCAGTTACGCAGGAGGTAGTTAGACAAAAAACTCATCCCCACAAAAATCAGGATCCCTAGCCCGCTGGTCAGCACCAGAGCCGCAAACATTTTGGGCACCTGAAGATTGAGGCCAGACATCAAAATCTGATAGGCGATTCCGGCCCGCCGTCCACCTGTGCCAGCCACAAACTCCGCCACCACCGCCCCAATCAAAGACAGGCCGCCGCTGATCCGCAGTCCCCCCAAAAAGTAGGGCATAGCACTGGGCAAGCGTAAGTAGATCAGCGTTTGCCAGCGGTTAGCCCGATAAAGTTTGAATAGATTGACTAAATTTTGGTCGGCACTATTGAGACCCAATGTGGTGTTTGAAAGGATCGGAAAAAAAGCCACAATCCAGGCCACCACCACCATGGCCGCAAAGGTATTATTGCGCAGCCAAATAATAATCAACGGCGCAATCGCCACAATCGGCGTGGTTTGCAGCACCACCGCATAAGGGAAAAAACTGCGCTCGATCCACTTACTTTGGGTAAACAAAATTGAAATAAATAGCCCGCCCACTGTGGCCAAAAAGAAGGCCAAGAGGGTGATCTGTAGGGTAATCAAGAGAGCTGGAAATAAGTTTGACCACTCTTTGACTAGGGTTTGGGCCACCAGCCCCGGCCCTGGCAACAAATAGGGAGGGGTTTCGCTGACCCGAACAAAACCTTCCCAGAGCACTAAAAACAGGATCCCTACCCCCACCGGAGCCAGCACATCCCAGGAGAACAGTTTTTTTCGCAGCGTTGTCAAGAGTAAGGATCCACTGGATTGTTTGGGATTAGATTCACTCAAGGCCGACCCCACGTAGGATCCTGACGAGGCTTGCAAACCACCCCCCAGGATCCCCAACGCGATGCGCCAGATCCAGCGGACACTATCCCCGATCAGCGTGCTCAACATCCTTCCCCCTGCTGCTTTTTACGCTCTTACCTAAACACTTGTTACTGAATGCTTGTCACTTTAGCCAATGCCCACCACAGGTCGATAGCCATACATCGCCTCGGTCAACCGCTCGGATACCTCCCGGCAATAGTTGTTGTAGATCGCAGAGGTGCGAAAGGCTTCGGTGCGGGGATAAGGAGCCTCAATGGTGACATCCGCCACCACCCGACCGGGACGAGCTGCCATCACCACCACTCGATTGGAGAGGTAAACCGCTTCATAGATGTTGTGAGTAACAAAGAGCACTGTCCATTGCTGCTGGTGCCAGAGGTTCAGAAGGTCGGTATTGAGCTTGCTGCGGGTGATCTCGTCAAGGGCACCAAATGGCTCATCCATCAACAAGACATCCGGTTTGGTCACCAGAGCACGGGCAATGGACACTCGCATTTTCATGCCTCCCGACAGCTCGCGGGGATAGGCATTTTCAAATCCTGCCAAGCCCACCAGCTCTAGGGCCGTCCGTGCTTCCCGATCTGACGTATCTTTGGGTACACGGTCAAACTTCAGGGGCAGCCGCACATTCTCCAGCACCCTCGTCCAGGGCATCAGAGCCGCTTCTTGAAACACAAAAGCCAATTTGCCCCGCTCCGTCTGACAGGCGGGCTGACAGGCGGGATCCTGCCATTGAATCTGGCCAGATGTCAGGGTACTGAGGCCAGCGATCAGTTTGAGCACCGTGCTTTTGCCGCAGCCGGATGGCCCCACCAAGCTGATGAATTGGGACTGCAACACCGTCAGGTTCATATCCTGAAGGGCCACTGTGCCATTGGTGTAGGACTTGTGGACGTTACAAAGGGTGATGGCGGGAAGGGGCATAAAAGCAAGTATTCTAGTCGGCAAGGGCGATCATCAGAGCACAAACTGAAGAAAGTTAAAAAGGCTGGATCCAGTTGTTGTGCGAGTTAAAACAAAAAACGGAGGATCAATCTTTTTTAGGATAGCCTCTCGGATCCCTACTCTTGGTAGGGGGGACAACGTTTTGAGGCTTTGGGTCTCCTTTGGCCTTATCTCATTGGTCCTATCACAACTGATCTAGATCATCGGACGGCTGAATTGGCTTGCCTCAAGCAGCCACTGGCGCAGGTCAAGCCCCACCCCAAAGCTGCACAAAGTGGCATCTGGGTTGGGGATCCTGCCGATGGTGCTGAGATCCTAGATCCCAGAGATTAGAGCTACGGAAATGAGCTGGATCCCTGATAGGAGCTGTGATATGCGAGAGCATGAGAGTTTGTTGCTGACTGTGATTCAAGGGCTGGGGCTGAACGTGTCGGGATTGGCCTTGCTGGCAAGCGCAGGTTTTGCCCTGGGGCCACTGGCGTTGACGGGTACCCTGTTGGCGATTGTGATCAAGCTGATTGGGGATAGTCATCTGGTGCGGGCCTACTGGCTGTGGCAAGCAACCGCTGACCCAACCCAGAAGCCATAAAACATAAATGTAATAACGGGGGGATCCCGAAGCCAGAGAGCAATGGATTTGGCAGTGGAT
>CAZODP010000001.1:0-23167 GCA_964578595.1 uncultured bacterium | reverse complement strand
AAATGTAATAACGGGGGGATCCCGAAGCCAGAGAGCAATGGATTTGGCAGTGGATTTGGCAGTGGATGAGAAAAAATGACACAGTGAAATCCTAAAAGCCCGATCCTGTGCTGGAGTCTCTCCCTGCTATGATTCCTGACCATCGCCAACAAGCCTTAGAAAAGCTGCTGTACCGACTGGGGCTGGCGGCTTGGGATCCAATGGATTGGGATCTGCTGGATCAAGCTCTGGTGCATCCTCTGCTGGATCCTGAGCACAACAATGATCGGCTGGAGTTTTTTGGGGATGTGGTGCTGCGGCTGGTGGTGACGGAGTTTTTGTATAGAGCCTTTCCCACAGGATCGGTTGGGTTGTTATCAGAATTGCGAGCGGATCTGGTCAGCGATGCTCATCTGGCGGAGTTGGGGGATCTCTACGGGTTGGATCGCTATTTGGCCGTGGGGCCAGGGAGCAAACCCCAGGATCTGGGGCGAGAACGGCGGTTGTCGGATGCGTTTGAGGCGATTTTGGGGGCGTTGTATCTCAGTTGGGGTCATGTGCCCCAAACCTTAGACCGGTTGCACCGCTGGCTTGACCCTCTCTTGGAGCGGCGTAGTCAGCAATTTTTTGCGGATCCCACCCATCGCAACCCCAAAGCAGCCCTACAAGAGTTAACCCAGGGGGTTTGGGCCGGCCAGTTGCCAGACTATCGGCTTATAGCCTCCCAATCTCAGCCCCCTTGGTTTGAGGTGGAGGTCTGGTGTCAAGAGCGGTGCTGGGGATCGGGATCCGGCCCTTCCAAAAAAGCTGCCGAAGTGGAAGCGGCTAGACAAGCCTATCTGGCGATGCGAGAGGCCGGGATCCAACTTCCCGAAAAGTCCCCAGACGGCCCCAAGTGAGACACAGCTTAGTCGGTCAACCACCTTTCTGAAGTGCTGAAAAACCATTGCCAACGACTGAAAGCCCTGTGAGGATCTCAAGCTACCCTGGCAGCTTTAATGGCTATGGCTCAGCTCGACTGCTGTTTTTTGACTCGATTCAACTCCTGCTGCAAAAACTCAATTTCTCGCCGCAACCGGGCTGCCTCAGACAGCTCAATTGCCGCCGCCGGATCCCCTTGTTCAGGATCCTCATCGCTCAGATCATCGATATTGATTTTGACTGGGCCGTTTGCAGCTTTAGCCCTGGCCTCCTGAGCAGCGGATCCTTGCTTAAGATTCTTTTCCATAAAGGCACGGGCTTCATCGGCACTCATGGCCCCCCGCTGCACCAATTCGTCCACCACATCCTGAAGCTGCTTTTGTAGCTCCCCCAACTGCCCACCGGCTCGGCCCACCCATTTGGCCGCGTTATCAGCCGCCACACCGGCCAACCCCACCCCCAAGTAAAAGGCTTTGCGAGCAAAGTTTGACAGGGGATTTTGAGGTTTCTCTGAAGCCATTGGAACAACAAATCACTGAGAGAGCAAGAGACTAAATGGATCAAAACTTTGGAAACTAGGCAGCCCATCAATCCTATTCATCAATATCGCATTCATCAATATCGCAAATATCGTATTTACAGATGAAGCAGACAGGTTGAACGATTGGGCTGCACTGCTCGGATAGCGTCTCTCAAAAAAAGATAGTCTCTAAAAACACAGGCGATAGACGACCCAGGCGACCGCGCCAACCTAAAGCATCCCGTGGTGCTGCTACCTTCCGATCCTGACACGGTTTGGGCGTTGAAGCCGCACGGGCCTGAGTCTGTACTTACACTAGCATCTCTGGCCTAAGCTGGTCGAGATAGCCACAGCCAGGGATCCCCTGATTCCCCAGATCGAGATACTATTCCCCAAAGCGAGATTTTGCCGCCGCTTCAAAAAACTGGATCGAGGGTGCCCGCGCACTGGTCAGATCAATAAACTCAATTTCGTCGGGGCTACAGTTGCAATACTGCTCCAGCTCCCGCATCTGTCCCAGCACATAGAGCTGCTCAGCCAAGTTGTCCCCCAAAGATCCCAGCACCACTGGGCCGATCTCGGTTTCTAGCCGCAGAGCTTCTCCCGCCGGCCAGATCACCTGATCGATCCTCACCACTGAGGTTTTGAGGCCCCGGAGTAGGGTGGCCCAAGAATCGGGGGCATGGTGTTCCCAGCCTTCTAGGGTCAGCCCTGGTAGCCGCGACACCAATTCGGGATAGTGCTGCAACGATAGCCAAGCACCCTCTTGATCCACAAAACCAGGGATCCCCTGCACTGTACTGCGGGCCACCGGGATCCGTTCCTCCACATGGATCCGCAATCCCGCCGGGATCAGTTGGCGATGGATCAGCACCGATCGCACTGGGCTTTGCCCCACCACCACTGTGCCACTCTCATTTGTACTGCTGTTATTTGTGCCATTGTGATTGGGGATCAGCGTTGTTGCCAGCAAAGCATCTTCGAGGGATTGAGGCTGGATGTGCCACAGCTCAACCGGAAAGCGGATCCCCAAGTTTTGCCGAATCTGATCATCACTGAGCCACTGATTGCCTGTCACCACAATTTGCTCAGGATCGACCAATTGCCAGTAGGGATGCCGAATCATCACCCCCAAGCCAGACAGTACCCCAACACTGACCCCTAACCGCCAGACCGCTTGCAAAAATGAAGACCGCCGCTGCTGCCGCAGTTGTTGACGTCGCTGCCGCAAAGCCTCACGGGTGGGGGGCTGATAGACGATCAAAGCATCCTCTACCGCCATAGCAGATCCTTTTGTACCCACTTGGGCTGTACCCATTGGGATCCCATCGGCCAGAATCTCTGGCACCTGAATCTCTGGCACCTGAATCTCTGGCAGCCCATCAGAGCTACCCATTAAGCCGGAAAGTCTTCGAGCTGATCCACCCGCAGCCAGATCGGAGGAGTCGGCACGGATCCAAATTTGATTTGGGCATAGTCCTCTTTGACCTCCAAAACTTCGCCGGGGGTGCTGAACACATACTCCGGGATCATGACATCATTGGCCTGAGCCTCCAGACTGTTTTGGAGCTTTTCCCGCACTGCCCTCACCATCGATCCGCGCTTGATCGCCATGTTTGCCTCACTATTAAGAGATAGATAACAGGGTTATTCACCTTTTCTTCATCCCCCACCTCCCGCCTGCTGTCAAGCCTTCTGGCGATGCTCTGGATATTAAATGCACCAGGTTGAATGCGCCAAGAATAGAATCCGATGGGGGATCCGGGGGTTCAAGATAGAGTGAGTTGGGGATACGCTAGGGCTATCCCAGTTTTTAGCAACCTTTTTAATCCCATTGAGTCATGCTGACCCTAAGTCCTCCCAGCACCGGATCCCGCCATTGGCCGGGACTAATCCATCACTATGCCCAATGGCTGCCGGTGACAGAGGCCACGCCAGTGGTGACGCTATGTGAGGGCAATACCCCTCTGATCCCAGCCCCAGCCATTGCCGAGCGGATGGGCAAGCCCTGTGAGGTTTTTCTGAAGTATGACGGCCTTAATCCTACGGGCAGCTTCAAAGATCGGGGCATGACGATGGCGGTCTCCAAGGCCAAAGAAGCGGGGGCCACGGCGATCATCTGCGCTAGCACGGGCAATACCTCTGCTGCTGCGGCTGCCTACGCCGCCCAAGGGGGGATGAAAGCCTACGTGGTGATCCCGGATGGCTATGTGGCCAAGGGGAAACTGGCCCAAACCCTGATGTATGGGGCTGAGATTATTGCCATCAAGGACAATTTTGACAAGGCTCTGGCGATGGTGCGGCGTCTGACTGAGCACTACCCTGTGGCCTTGGTCAACTCTGTCAACCGCTATCGACTGGAGGGCCAAAAGACAGGGGCCTTTGAGGTGGTGGATTCGCTGGGGGATGCCCCCGATTGGCTCTGTATCCCGGTGGGCAATGCGGGCAATATCACTGCCTACTGGATGGGTTTTTGTCACTACCATCAACAAAAAAAATGCACCCGTCGCCCCCGCATGATGGGGTTTGAGGCGGAAGGATCCGCTGCCATTGTCAAAAATATGGTGATCGAGCATCCCGAAACCATTGCCACAGCGATCCGGATTGGCAATCCGGCCAGTTGGGTGCGGGCGGTGGCCTCCTATCGAGCCAGCCACGGCACCATTGACAGTGTCACCGATGAGGAGATTTTGGCCGCCTATCGATTGTTAGCTCGGTCGTGCGGGGTGTTTTGCGAGCCGGCGAGTGCGGCTTCGGTGGCGGGTTTGCTCAAGTACCGGGATCAGGTGCCCGCCCATGCCCGGATCGTCTGTGTGCTGACCGGCAATGGACTCAAGGATCCTGAGACGGCGATTTTGCACAGTCAGACCCAGATCCAGACCGGGATCGAGCCGGATATCAAGTCCATTGCCAGAGCGATGGGGATGGATTGAGGGGGGAGCTGGGCGCCCAGGCGTTTTGTAACACTTTGTGATAACCTCTGAAGGTCAATCGCTGGGATCCTTTGCCATGACATTTTCTGCCACTGCTCCTGCCACCACTAAAGGAACCGATACGGCTGATATTCCCGCTGATATTCGATTGGTGATGATCGACATTGATGGCACTCTGTCGGGCCAGTCTAATGAGGTGGATCCGGTGGTGGTGGCGGCGATTGATAGAGCACTAAAGCAGGGGATCAAGGTGGGGATTGCGACGGGGCGGATGTATCGCTCAGCGGTGCGCTTTCACCAAACGATTGGGGCCAATGTGCCGTTGTGTTCCTATCAGGGTGCTCTGATCAAGGATCCTGACCATCCTGAGCAGCAGGTCTATCGTCACTGGGCGATTCCGCAAAACCTGGCCATGGAGCTGATCAATGCTTTGCGACAGCATCCGCTGATTGTGCATACCTACATCGAGGATGAGCTGTATGTGCAGGCGCTGAATCCCCTCAGCGTGGCCTATGCCGAGCGGTCGCAGGTGCCGATTCATGTGCTAGACGGATCCCTGAGGGCGGATCCCACCAAAGTTTTGGCCATGTCTGAAGATACGGATCTGATTTTGGAGTTGCAGAGGGTGATGCGGCAGCGGTTTCCGGCGGATCAGCTCTATCTGACCCGTTCGGTGCCCACATTTTTGGAGGCTACCCATCCGGTGGTCAACAAAGGCACGGCGGTCAAATATCTGGCGGAAGAGGTGTTTGGATTGCAGCCTCACCAGGTGATGACGATTGGGGATAGCGACAACGATGTCGAGATGTTGGCCTATGCCGGGATCGGGGTGGCCATGGCCAATGCCACTGCTGAGATCCAAGCCCAAGCCGATTGGGTGGCCCCCAGTGTGGATCAGCATGGGGTGGCGGCGGCTCTGGAGGAGTTTGTCCTGAGGGCTTGATGCTGGGGTTACCAATTGCTGAATGTGACTATTGGGCCGGATCCGGGGAGGCCGGTGGGGTGGGCAGCAGCGGCAATAGATTGCGCACATCGATGCCATATTGCGTCCCCAAGTTGATCCAGTTTTGGATGTCTTCGGGGGTGAGATTATTGATAAACTCCCGCACTTCGGGATCCGAGAGATCATAGCCGCTCTCCCGTAGGGTTTCGATGTAGGAGGCCAATGCTGGGCTATCCAGATCCAGGCTGTTGAGATCGATCCCCAGGGCTTCTAGGGCCGAGAGATCCAATCCCTGCAAAAGAGCCGGGATCTCTTGATCCGTCAATTGATCTGTCAGAGCGGATTCTAGGCCAGGTTGCTGGATGGGTCGGGGGGTCGGAATCAAGATGCCAAAGTAGCGGGCGGTCAGCTCCATCAAGGTGGGGGGTGGCTCAGGCTGCTGCCAGGGGATCCCCAAAAAACGAGCCGTGATGGTGGCCAGTGAGGGCCGATTGGGATCCGGCGTAGGGGTGGGGGTGGGCGGTGGGCTGGGGGTCGGGGTTCGGTCGATGCGGGGGGGACGCGGCGTCGAGACTCGAAACTCGCTATCCGGTGGGCGGGTCAAGGGAACATTGGGATCCCCGCATCCCACCAGGATCCCTACTATTAGTCCCGCCAGCCATCGCCTCATAACCCAAACCCAGCCTTTTCCCAGCAGCAAGTTTTACACTAGCAGGTTGCTTGAGGCAGATGGATCCCGGTGATGGCGTTTATGCTGAGGGGGAGAGTTAAAACCATCAGACCATCTAAACTACGGGTAAACTACAGGTCTAGCAGGAGCAAAGCAGATGAACACCATTTCACTCGGATCCGGGCTGTGGAAAGGGCTGTTGACCCTCTTGGGTCTGGCGCTGGTGGGGGTGATGCTGACGGCATGGCCCAGCTTAGCAGCAGGATCCGCTGGCAATCAGGCCCAACAGCAAATCATCCTGGATTATCCCGTCACAGCAGTCCAGACGGCGGCTCCACGGGCTTTTGAGCAGTGGGATCGAGGCGAGTTGGTGACTGTGGAGAAAGGGGCAGACGCAACCCAAGTTAAGGGGCTGTCCCGCACCCGCTTTTTTAAGTTTGTGGATGACATCTCGGTGGAGATCCAGTCTGAGGATGAAACCCATACTCGCGTCACGGTGGAATCGGTGGGTCGGGTTGGAGAATACGATTTTGGCGGCAATCAACGCAATATCGATGAGTATCTGGCTGCACTGCAAGCCCTCTTGGCTCAACCGGATCCGATTTCTTGAGCCGCCCATGGATCCCTGAGGGCCAGTGGATCCCTAAGGATTGGTAGACTAAGACCATTGGATATCCATTTTGATCAGCCCAGCTTTGAGAGGCAGGGTGACTGGATCCCTAGTGCTGAATGTTTTGAATGGCCCTGACCCCAACCATGATCAAAGAGCTTTTGTATGTTGAGATCCCGACTCCAGATCGGGCGGCGGTGGTGGCTTGGTTGCAGCAGCTCACTCTGATACCCGCTTCCGCTTCGGTCGATGCCACCCCGGATGGAATCCGGATTGAGCAGGGATCCAAGGCTCTGGGGGTATTGACGTGGTCGGTCAATAACACCACCTATCTCAAGGTCTTTCAATGGTCGGCTCAGCCACTTTCGGGTCAGGCGGCTTGGCTCAAAACCTTTGAGGCTGCTATCCATCGGCACTTTCCCATCCGCTACCCAGAGCTGCCCGCCTACGATGGCCAGGGATCGATTTTTGCGGCTTTGGCGGCTGATTACCCCCTGACGGTCAAATACTTTCAACGGATCCCCAATGGGGAGTTTGATCTGCAGCGGGTCTACTGGTGGGAAAAACGCTGGCGACAGGAGGCCCAAAACGGGATCCGACCGCCGCAGCAGTTGCCCCTGACCCATCAAGTTCCTCCGGTGGTGGTGGATCTGGAGTGGGATGTGGTGGTGGTCGGGGGGGCACTGGGGGCGATCCAGGCGGCGATCATGGCCCAGATGGGACACCGGGTGGCGCTGGTGGAACGACTGCCCTTTGGCCGGATGAATCGAGAGTGGAATATCTCGCGGCAAGAGATGGGAACCCTATCGGAGCTGGGGTTGTTTTCGGAGGCAGAAACAGAAGATCTGATTTTGCGGACGTATGTGGATGGGTTCAACAAGTTTTTTGATGGCAATAGTCCGGTCAAAGCTCCAATTTTGCACACCCCAACGGTCTTAAATCTGGCGATTGATGCCGAAAAGCTACTGCGGCTCTGTGGTGACAAGATCCGTCAAGCCAAGGGGGCCATCTTTGATCAAACGGAGTTTCAAAGAGCTTATATCCAGCCCAACCAGGCGACCTTAGAGCTAAAAAACCTCAAGGATCCAAAAGATCCAGGCGGGACTTTTTATGTGGGATCCCGGCTATTGGTGGATGCGATGGGAACGGCTTCCCCGATTGCTCAGCAGCTCAACCATCACCGGGCTTTTGATAGTGTCTGTCCGACTGTGGGAGCAACGATTACAAGTGGGATCCCGGCGGCGGTCTGGGATTCGCAATTTGGGGATATTTTGGCCAGTCATGGGGATATCAGCCGAGGCCGACAGATGATCTGGGAGCTATTTCCAGGGCCGGGTCAGGATTTGACCATTTATCTGTTTCACTATCATCAGGTGCATCCCGACAATCCCGGATCCCTGTTGCAGATGTATGAAGATTTTTTCACCATTTTGCCGGAGTATCGTCGCTGTGAGATGGACAATCTGACCTTCAAAAAAGCGACTTTTGGCTATATTCCAGGGCGATTTGGGCGGGTGGGGGATCGCAATCTGGCCTTTGATCGGGTGCTGACCATTGGGGATGCGGCAGCGATGCAATCGCCCCTCAGTTTTACAGGATTTGGGGCGTTGGTGCGCAATGCGCCGCGGCTGGCGGATCTGCTGGATACAGCGCTACGGCACGACTTGCTCAAGGCTCGCGATCTGCAGCGGGTGCGGGCGTTTCAGGGCAATGCGGCGGTCACCTGGATGTTTTCGCAGGGGATGATGGTGCCGACTGGGCGGATCCTGCGGCCAGGTCAGGCCAACGCCATGCTCAATAGTTTTTTTGGGATTTTGGCGGCAGAGGATCCGGATGTGGCGGATCGATTTATCAAAGATCGGGCCAGTTGGTGGGATTTTACCCGGCTGGCCCTGCGGGCGGCTCGCTCTAATCCCCGGATCTTGGTCTGGATCTGGGAGATGGTGGGTTTTGAAGGTTTTCGGCGATGGATCCCCACCTATTTGAGGTTCACGGCGGCGGCCTGGGTGAGTTGGCTGTGCGGATCCTGGGCACCACCCCTGTTGAGAGGGCTGCAACCCCAGCTCGAACCCCGATTTCCCCGCCTCTGGCACCGTCTGCTCACCTGGAGCTACAACCTGACCTATGGCCAGGGCCGCCCTCGCTTAGAGATCCGCTTGCCCGGCGCCGCTTCCCACAGCTCAGAACAGCAGGATCCTAAGCCTGTGGATGCCCCTGATCTGGCGGCCTCCGTTTGATTAAGCCTCGGTTTGATTAAGCCTCGGTTTGATTAAGTTTGATTGGGTTCGATGAGTTTTACAGATTTATCCCGTTCCCAAGCCAGCCCAGGGGTTGGCCTAGTTTTATGGAGCTTTATGGATTTAAGTCTTAGGGATTTGATGTCATTCATCTTGAATGATGCGCTGAAATAGGTAGCCCGTGCCCCGTGCGGTCAAGATCAGCTCAGGATTACTGGGATCATCTTCGAGCTTGGATCGCAATCGAGAGATGTGCACATCCACCACACGGGTGTCCACGTGACGCTCAGGGGTGTAGCCCCACACCTCTTGCAAAATCTCAGAGCGCGAAAACGCCTCCCCCGATCGACCCACCAAGAGTTCTAGCAAACTAAACTCCATCCCGGTCAGCCGCACCCGTTCATCCCGTTTGTAAACCTGCCGCTTATTGGTGTCGATCTTGATATCCCCAATCTGAATCACCCCAGAACTGGGGATCCCCTCGTGGGCACCTTTATCCACCCGCCGCAAAACCGAGCGGATCCGGGCTTCGAGTTCTTTGGGAGAAAAGGGCTTGACCACATAATCATCGGCCCCCAGCTCCAAGCCGGTGATCCGATCCGCCACATCCCCCAATGCCGTCAGCATGATGATGGGGATATCCGACTCTTTGCGCAATTCTTGGCAAACCCCGTAGCCATCCAGCTTGGGCATCATCACATCCAACACCACCAAGTCGGGATGTTCTTGGCGAAACACACTCAGAGCTTCTTCCCCATCTGAGGCCGTCACCACGTCGTAACCGATCATCGATAACCGAGTTTCGAGAATGCGGCGGATACTGGCCTCATCATCCACAACCAGAATTCGCTCTTTGCGCTGTACGTCCAAGGCGGGTTGACTCCTAAAAAAAGGCGATTACGAAACAGCCGATAGAAAACCTCGTCACCGACAAGGGGATCCTGTCCCACAAGCCTCTAATCACAAACCCTTCCAGTCATACTAAAGTCAAACCTTGAGTCTAAAAACCTTGGGTCTAAAGAAGAGTATGGGTGTGCATTGTGTCAGTTCTCTAAGCGATTTTATCATTTCTCCTCAGTTTCGGAACCCAAGAGGGCCGGCGATCATGGGTCAATTGGCAACTCAATCTGCCTTTTTGGTGCCCCAAGGATCCCTGTCTCCAAATGCTGAGCTGCCCAGGGCAAGCCTTTGGCAGGTTATATTAACTGCCTCAGCTCTCGCAATTGGCCAGCAGAGATCCCATCGTTAGGATCCGCCCTGGAGGCTCAATCTCCTGAAGAAAAAATTAAGTTTTATGTTGTTTTGTTAGCAATGTTTTGGGTTGAGGATGTTTTTGGAGTTTCTCATAGGGCGGGCTGCATTGAGAGCTGCACCTGTTCGATGGTTTGGCGGAGGATCCGGCCAGAGTTTTGCAGTTGGGTGGTTTCATCGGGGGTGAGGTCGATGTCGATGACAGTGCGGATCCCTTCGCGCCCCACAATGCAGGGCAGGCTGAGACAGAGATCGTTGAGGTCATATTGCCCTGTGAGCAAGGTGCTGATGGTGAGAACACGATGTTGATTGCGCAGGATCGCCTGCACCAGTTGGGTCACCCCTAGACCGATGGCATAGCTGGTGGCCCCTTTGCGGCGGATGATCTCGTAGGCGGCATCCCGCACCTGCTCAAAGACCCCGGCCAAAGGATCCGGATCGGCTTCAGGATCAGAGGAGATCCCCAGAATCGGCAAAATAGCCCGGATCGGGGTGCCCGCCACATTGACCTTGCTCCAAACAGCAACCTCGCTATCCCCGTGTTCGCCGATGATGTAGGCATGCAGACTGCGGGGATCCAGATGGAGTTTTTTGGCCAGTAGGTAGCGAAAGCGGGCGGTATCGAGGATGGTACCGGATCCGATCACCCGCCGAGGCTCAAACCCCGAAAATTGCAGAGCCAAATGGGTCATCACATCAACGGGATTGCTGACGATCACCAAAATCGCCTCCGGGCAGTGATGGGCCAGACTGCCGATCAGGTCTTTGAAGATAGCGGCATTGCGCTGCACCAGATCAAGCCGGGTTTCGCCGGGTCGCTGCTTGGCTCCCGCGGTCACCACCACCACATCGGATCCGGCACAGTCGGCCAAGTCTCCAGCTCGGATCACGGTCGGCTCCAAAAACGGGATGCCGTGGTTGAGATCCATCGCCTCCCCTTCGGCCTTGGGGCGGGCCACATCCACCAACACCAGTTCATCCAGGATATTTTGGATCACCATCGAATAGGCGCAGGCCATACCCACCTGTCCCGTACCAATGATGGATCCCTTGAGCAGGCGGCGGGGGGCTGTTGATGTGTAAGTCATCACAGTTGATCTCTCCTGGTGATCAGCAAAGTAATCAGTAAAAGCAAAGCGATAGGCGACTGAGGTCTGAATCGAGCTTGAGATAGAGGGGCGAGTTACTCTTCCGTTTCACCATAGAGGGATCCGGTGACTTTGCCGCGAAACACCACATATTGATAGATGTTGTAAAACAGCATAATCGGGATCAAAAAGCCGATAAAAATCAGCATAAAAACCAGTGCACTCGGAGCCGCCGCCGCTTGATAAATGGTGATACTGGGCGGGATCACATAGGGAAAAATCAAGATCCCTAGGCCCGCAAAAGAGAGTACAAACAGCAAAACCGTCCAGACAAAAGGGGCCACCTCTTGTTTTTTGTTGAGGCTCTTGAGCAGCAGATAGATCAGCAAAACCGCCAAAATCGGGATGGCGGCAAAGATAAAAACCAACGGTCGTTCTAGCAATCGGTCGCGGGTCTGTTCATAGAGTACCGGCGTCACCAACGTCACCAATCCGGCACTGATCAACGTAGTCCAGGCGGCAATTTTGGCGGTGCGATAGTGAGTTTCTTGCAATGGCCCCTCCGTTTTGAGGATCAAATAGGTGGATCCAATCAACACATAACCCTGAATCAAAGTTAGAGCCACCAATCCCGTCTGCCAGCGCAGCCAATCCCATTGGGATCCGATGAAATGTCCAGCAGCATCCACCTGGATCCCTTCAAAAATACTGCCCAGCGCAAACCCTTGCCCCAGAGCCGCCAAGAAACTGCCGACCCCAAAAGCAGTATTCCACAACACCTTGCGGTTGGAATGCTCTCGAAACTCGAATGCCACCGCCCGAAAAATAAACCCAAAAATCATCACAAAAATAGGGATATACAGAGCACTTAAAATCGTGCCATAGGCCAAAGGAAAAGACCCAAACAGGGCACCCCCCATCACCACCAACCAAGTTTCGTTGGCATCCCAGACATTGCCCAAACTGGTCATCAGGATCCCGCGCCGCTCTTCAGATGAAGCGGTTAAGGATAGGATCCCCACCCCCAAATCAAAGCCATCTAACATCACATAGAGCAGCAAAAATAGGGCCAAAATAATGAACCAAACTTGAGGCAAAAAGTGTTGCAAAGCTTCCATAGATAGCGTCTCAAAACAGTAGAGGATAGCGGGACTAACTCAATTAAGGGGTGGAGTAACAGCACTTGACCACCACGGTTTTGTGCTAACACAGATTCTCAGCCATCCCCCAAACCTTAGGAACCTGTTTAGATCACCGCTCTGGGGTGCGGACGGTAAGATGGCTGTGGATCCTGGGGTCTCCTTCAGATCTAGGGGTCTCTGGGTTGCTATCACCTCTAGGTTGCGATTAGGGGTTGGGGGACCATGAAGCCGCTGACTCAAGACTCTCATCGGCTGCAGGTGCAATTGGTGGCGGGATCTGTGGCACTGGCGGGAACCAGTTTGCTGGGCACCCTCTGGTATCGGTTGGTGGAGGGATTTTCGTGGATAGATGCCCTCTACATGACCCTGATCACCCTCAGCACGGTGGGCTTTGGGGAGATCCAACCCTTGGGGCCACGGGGCCGAGCTTTTACGGTGGTGCTGATTGTGTTGGGGTTGATCGGCATTGGATACATGGTTAATCGGTTTACAGCGGCGGTCATTGAGGGGCACTTTCTGACCCGGATCCGATGGAGGCAGCAGCAGCGGTTGATGCAATCTCTCAATCACCATTACTTGATCTGTGGCTATGGCCGGATGGGTCGGCAACTGGCCCTGGAACTGGCGGCGGAGAAGGTGCCCTTTGTGATCATTGATGTGGTTGGTGCCAGTATCGAGCCGGCTGCTGAGCTGGGGTATGTCTGTCTGGAGGGAGATGCCACTGAGGATGCCACCCTGATTGAGGCGGGGGTGGAGCGGGCGGCAGGGTTGATCACGGTGTTGCCCTCTGATGCCGAGAATTTGTATGTGATCCTTTCGGCCCGAACCCTGAACCCTGCTCTGCGCACCATCGCCCGTGCCAGCAGCCAAGAAGCCCTGGCAAAATTGCAGCGGGCCGGGGCCAATACCGTGATCTCCCCCTACATTTCGGGGGCCAAGCGGATGGCAGCGGCGGCTCTGCGCCCGCAGGTGATGGACTTTGTGGACGGGATCCTGTCGGGCACCAACCGTACCTTTTATCTGGAGGAGTTTTGGCTGGATCCAGACCACTGCCCATTGACGGGGCAAACCCTGGGGGATACCCATTTACGGGCCAAGAGCGGATCTTTGGTGATTGCCATTCGTCGTCAGGATGGATCGATTGTGGGGGGGCCAAATGCCCAAACCCCTCTGATGGCAGGGGATCTACTGATCTGCATGGGCACGTCAGATCAGTTGCGCCAGCTCGAACATTTGCTCTACCCCCTCGGATCCAGGCGATAGCAGTCCTAAAGTGCAGACCTAGGATCTGAGCTGAACTGCCCACTGGCAGGAGGTCTGCCCTACAGTGATGTCATTGTGATCATCTTCTGTTTGAAGATTTGGGTTGAAAACTCAATCACAAAGTTCTCAGGCAAAGTTCTCAGGCAAAGTTCTCAGGATCGGAGGGTTGGTGGTATGGGGCAGGAGATCAGCTCTCTCCAGTTCAGTCCGGCAGATTTTGCTCAATTTGCGGCGCATCTGCAACAGGAAACCGATTTGCTGGCCGCTTGGCTGGCGGGGGATCCCCTGCTGGCTACTAACTGTCAACCCTTTGCAACCGGATCCTTGGTGGGGGGCTTTGAGCTGGAGGCATGGTTGATCACCCCCACAGGGGATCCGTTTCCCATCAACCAAGGGTATTTGGCCCAGGTGGATCATCCGCTGGTGGTGCCGGAACTGGCCCAATTTAATGTGGAGATCAATGGCCAACCCCAAACATTGAGGGGATCCGCCCTCCAGAGCCTTGCCCAAGACCTCAGCCAGACCTGGGGCCATTGCTGTAAAGTCGCCGAACAGATGGCGGCCAGACTGGTGATGATCGGGATCCTGCCCACCGTCCGCCAAGATCAGCTCACTCTGGAGATGATCTCTCCTCGCCGGCGGTATGTGGCTCTCAATCAGCAGATCCTCAATTTGCACCGCAGCCAGCACCCAGAGCAGCACCCCAACGGGATCCTGGGCTTGGATATTCAGGGTCTGGGGCTTGACCATCTGCGCATCCGTCATCCCGATATCATGCTGGAGGCGGCCACCACCTCATTTCAGATTCACCTGCAGGTGCCCCCAGCTCGTGCCGCTCGGTTTTTTAATGCTTCGCTGCTGGTGGCGGCTCCTTTGGTGGCTCTGTCGGCCAATTCGCCCTTTTTATTGGGGCAGGATCTGTGGGCCGAAACCCGGATCCCATTGTTTGAACAAGCCCTGGACGGGCCGCCACCGTTGGCCCCCAGCCATCATCCCCGTGTCACCTTTGGGCAGGGCTATGTGCAGGGATCCCTGATGGAGCTGTTTTGGGAAAACCTACATCGCTATCCGGTGGTGTTGCCCCAAAGGCTGGGATCCCCACTGTCGGAGCTGGCCCATCTGCGGCTGCACAATGGCACCATCTGGCGGTGGAATCGACCCCTGATTGGCTTTGAGCCGGTGCCCCATGTGCGGATCGAGCAGCGGGTGGTGGCGGCTGGCCCCACGATTCCCGATATGATCGCCAATGCTGCCTTTTATTTTGGCCTGACTCAAATTTTGGCCTCACAGTCGGATCCCCCCGAATCGGCCCTGAGCTTTGGGCAGTGTCGGGCCAATTTTTATGGGGCGGCTCAGTCTGGACTAGAGGCGGTGGTGACCTGGCCCCGGGGCCGACAGAGATCGATGAGGGATCTGATCTTGACGGATCTATTGCCTCAGGCCGCAGAGGGATTGGCGCAGTTGGACTTAGATCCCCAGGCGATCCAGACTTCATTGCAGATCCTGCGGCAACGGGTGAAATCAGGCCAAAATGGGGCCACCTGGCAGCGTCGCTATGTCGCTCGGCATGGTAAAGATATGCAACAATTGACCTGTGCCTACTGGGAACGCCAGCAACAGGGGATCCCAGTGCATGAATGGGATTTGGGGTAAGGATCCCTGGGTTTTAGCTAGTTTTAGATGATTTAGATCACCAGAGTGAACTCATTTGCCGCCAGAGCCTATGCTCACCGTCCTTGACCATCTGCCGGAGCGTCTGCTCAGCCTCGAAGCCACTCAGCTTGATCAAGTTTTGACAGGGCCAACCTTGATTCATTTGCAGGGACGACGGGATCCGGCTCTGTTTGTGTCTGTCCTTTTACATGGCAATGAGATCACAGGCTGGCAGGCCATCCGGCGGCTGCTGAATCACTACAGTCAGCAACCACTGCCCCGTTCTCTCTCCCTTTTGATTGGCAATGTGGCGGCAGCAGCCCAGGCCCAACGGCGATTGGATGGCCAGCCGGATTTCAACCGGATTTGGGGAGAAGGATCCAGTCCCGAACATCAGATGGCTCAGCAGGTGGTGGCCCAGATGCAGCAGCGGGGGGTATTTGCCAGCGTTGATGTCCATAATAATACCGGCACCAACCCTCACTACGCCTGTGTCAATGTGCTGACGGATCCCACGTTGCAGTTGGCAGCCCTGTTTGGTCGGACGGTGCTGTATTTTACTCACCCGCGCGGGGTGCAGAGTATGGCCTTCAGTCGGCTGTGTCCGGCGGTAACGCTGGAATGTGGCAAGCCCGACCAGCCCCACGGATCCCAACATGCGCTTGAGTTTTTGGAGGCGTGCCTGCATCTGTCTGGGATCCCGCAGCGTCCGGTGCTGAGCCAAGATATCGATCTGTTTCAGACGGTGGCAGTGGTGCGGATCCCGGCAGAGGTTGACTTTAGCTTTATTGACTGTGGCTATATGGATCAAACCGGATCCCGATGCTCAATTCAGGAGCAGGGATCCCATCTGTGGTTGCCTCCGGATCTGGATCTGCTCAATTTTCAGGAGATCCCGGCCCATACCCGCATTGGCTGGAGCAGCAACGGCTTTCATCTCGATGTCCAAAACCAACAGGGTCAAGATGTGGCGGAGCGGTTTTTTTATGCCCAAGACAATGAGATCCGCACCACTGTTCCCCTCATGCCGGGTATGCTCACCCTCAACAGCCGCATCATCCGCCAAGACTGCCTCTGCTATCTGATGGAGCGTTATCCCCTGACCCAAACCGAGGGGATCGTCAGTTGATAGGTTTTGTTGTAGTGATCGTTGTAGGGATCCTGGGGACTTTGATGAGACTCACTTAGGTTTATGGGGGTTCATAGATTCAATTGCGCTGACCTGTCACCACATAGGCCACCCGTTGGCCGATATTGGTGGTGTGATCCGCCAGCCGCTCCAAATAGCGGATCATCAACAGCATCAACAAAACCGGCTCCACCGGCCCCCTCAGATTGGAGCGTTGGGCCAGCGATTGATAGAGAGCCATGTAGTCATCATCGACTGCGTCATCTTCCCGTTTGATCCGCAGCCCCATATCGGCATCCAGCTCTGTCAAGGCCACTAGACAATGGCTCAGCATCACCTGACACCGCTGCATCATCACCCGGATCCGATCCAGCTCCGGGGGGGGCGGATACACCACCAGCCGCAGGGCCACCTCGGCCAGATCCTTGGCGTAGTCCCCAATCCGCTCCAGATCTCGGATCAGTTGCATCAGGGTGCTGATCAGGCGCAGATCCCGTGCCACCGGCGAGCGCAGGGCAATGGTGCTGATACAATCCTGCTCGATCTGGCGATAAAACTGGTCGATTTGTTTGTCCTGCCGAAAGACCAGATCCACCGCCGCCAGATTGTGCTCAAACAGGGCTTGATAGGCCAACACCACAGACGACTCTGTTAACGCCCCCATCCGCAGGACATCCTGCTGAAGGCGTTTGATCTGAAGGGCGAGTTCGGCCTGTCTCATGGAGCTACCTTTATCTGGCCTTGCTGCACGGAGACACGAGGATAGAGTATGGGTATTGGGGTTGACCTCTGCTCTGGTTCTAGTGCTCCGCAGGTCACGATCTGGATCAAGCTGGATCAAGATCCCCTGTTGCAGGGTTCTCTCACCACCGCAAAAGTCGGGATCCTATCACTATGGCCGAATTGAACGATCCCCCGATACCGTCTGGAGGTTAAGACTTGAGCAAAACTCCTTAACCTTCCCAGATCCAGTTACTAGATCAATTCCAGTAATTGGGCCTTCCAGTCTGCCTCCGTCTGAATGGGCACCACCAGAGACCCCAAGGTCCCAAAGGGATCCCAGGCCTGTTGCTGGGCGGCCAGTAGATCAACCGTGGCATCGGCGATATCGGTGCCGGCTTGGGATCGCTGCTGAAGGCGGGAGCGCAAGGTACTCTCTGAGGCCAGACAGTGCAGGATCCGCACTGGGATCCCCTGACTTTGGGCCGGCTCGATCACCTGGCGACGGAGCGGATCCTGGTCGTATTTGGCATCCAAAATCACAGGGTAGCCCTCGCTGGCCAGCATCAGCCCCAACTGCATGAGCCGGTGATAGGTTTGGGCGGTGATCTCTGGGGTGTAGAGGGAGTGATCTCCCCGAACAGAGAGCGGGATCCCAGCCAGGTGTTTGCGCACAGCATCAGAGCGAATTTGGATCCCGTTGCAGAGGCGTGCCCACTGGCGGGCAACGGTGCTTTTGCCGGATCCCGATAGCCCTGACATCAGGGTGAGGCTGCCCTGCCGGGGCTGGGTGTAGCGGTGGGCCAGAGTGTAATAGGCGGCAGCCGTTTGACTGGCTTGGGCCTTGGCTGCTTCAGGGGCAGACGGATCATCCAGCAAAAAGGAGGTGACCTTGGCTCGCACATAGGACTGGCGGTTGAGATAGATGGGCAACACCTTGAGGCCCTCCCAATCGCCGGTGGCCTCCAGGTAAGCATTGAGATAGGCATTGGCCAGATCGGGCCGTTGCTTCACATCCAAGTCCATCACCCCGTAGGCGATGTCGTACATCACATCCACAAACCGAAAGGGTTCGTTGAACTCAATGCAGTCAAACAGCAGCAGCTCATCACGCCAAAGACAGATATTGCCCAAATGCAGATCCCCGTGGCACTCCCGGATCCGGAAGGCGCGGATCCGATCCACAAAACGGTCTTCCTGGGTCTCAAAGTAGTGATCGGTGTAGGCTTTGGTCTCATCAAATTGGAGTTGGGTCTGGGCACCACCAATATACGTTTGGGTTTGGGCGTAGTTTTCGTCAAAAGCCTGCCGGATTTGATCCACCTTGCCAAAGCTGCGAATGTAATCGTTGGTTTCAGTTTGGGCGTGATAACTGGCCACCCGCTGGCCCAGGCGCACCATCAGCTCTTCGCTCAAGGATCCCTCCGCCAAAAGCCGACTGAAGAGGCCCGATTGGTCAAATTGCCGCATTTTGAGGGTGTAGTCCACCACAGCGCCGGATCCCGCCAGCCCAAATCTGCCCGCCTGCTCAGTCAGGGGCAAAACCTCAAGATAGATATCGGCTGCCCCCCGCTGATTAAGCCGCCATTCTTCTTGGCAAAAATGCTGTCGTTTTTCCAGAGTGCTATAGTCCAAAAAACCAAAGTTCATGGGCTTTTTGACTTTGTAGGCATACTCTCCCGTCAGCAGCACATAAGAAATATGAGTCTGGATCAACTGAATCGGATCCGCCACCGGATGGGGATAAAACCCCGGTTGCATCATCTGCTGGATCAAAACAGGAAGAGTAGTATCGGTCATTGGCCCATGTCCAGATATTGCGGATAAGGTGGGATGCCCATAAAAGCGCTGTGCCGATGGATCCTACAGGGATGAGCTATAGGGATCCAGAGGCCAAAAAAGGCCGTGAGGCATCTTTGGGGGAGAGCTTGATCAGCGAAAAGCCCTGCTTGATCAGGGTATCCTGAGCCGGATCCTTAAGATCGTAGGGCCAGACCACGTATTTGGTATTGATGTAGTCCTGGCCTTTGGGGGTGAGGTTGACCTGTTCGGAGCGCATCCGCATATCTGGGCCGCGCATCACGGTGGCCTCCGTCTGTCGGATCCGGAGTAGAAGTTGGCTCATGGGTTCCTGCGGTCGCTGCACAAACAGCATGATGGCCAGATCGCAAGGATTGTAGTAGGTGCCACTGCCACACAGGAGCATCGCCTCAGTGGGCACCACCACCGCCTCGGTATCGCCATCAGCTCGATTGACGGTAAGGACAGGATACAAAAAAGTGCGGATCTCGCTCAACTCCCAGTGATTAAAGCCATAGGTATCCACATCCCCCCGCACCCACGTGGACATGGACGGCAGCATCGCCTCACTCAGCAAGCGATAGGCCTCTTGGGGTCGTCCCAGCCAAGCCAGTGAATCCTCATAAAACTGTTCCCACAGCCGGATCGAGCCACCCTGCCCTCGATCAAAACGGCGAGAGGAGGGATGGGGATTGGTGGGAGGATTTAGTTCAGACACAAAACTCAACAAAGCCCATAATGTTTAACAGATTCTAATCAAAGATGAAGATCCTGCCCCAGAATACCTCTACGTTACCTTGTAGTCAGAAGTGCAGTGTAGTCAGGGGTGCAGTCAAAAGGGGATCCGCCATTGCATCAACACCCATCGACCAAGCCCACTGATAAAGCCCATTGACCAAGCCCATTCAAATGGTTTGAGAGAGATCTGTTGATAGAGACATTTTGGCAGGGGAAGCACATTGTCATCGGCATCTGTGGGGGCATTGCAGCCTATAAGGTGGCGGGGTTGGTGTCTGCCCTAGCCAAACAGGGGGTTGAGGTGCGGGTGGTGTTGACCGGATCCGCCCAAGCCTTTGTCTCTCCTCTGACGTTTGCCACCTTGTCTCGGCACCGCGCTTACACCGATGCGGATTTTTGGCAGCCGGATCAGGGGCGGCCACTGCATATCCAGTTGGGGGAGTGGGCCGATGGCATTTTGATTGCCCCCCTCAGTGCTCATACCCTGGGCAAAATCGCGCTGGGGCTGGCGGATAACCTGCTCACCAACCTGATTTTGGCCTCTAGCTGTCCGGTTTTGGTGGCTCCGGCCATGAATAGCCAGATGTGGCAGGCTCACTCGGTGCAGCGCAACTGGGCCACCCTACAGACGGATCCTCGCGTTTGGGGATTGATGCCGGGAGAGGGGCGACTGGCTTGCGATGTGGTTGGCCCCGGACGGATGGCGGAGCCAGAGATGCTGGAATCAGCCTTGATGGCCATGCTTTGGACGCAAGGATCCCAGGATGGCCGGGGCCAGAGGGTCTTGGTCAGCGGGGGGGGCAGCCGGGATCCGATTGATCAAGTCCGGTTTATCGGCAATCCGGCGTCGGGGCGGATGGGGTTTGCCCTGGCGCAGGCGGCAGCTTGGCGGGGGGCTGAGGTGACTTGGGTGCATGGGGCGCTGGGGTTTGAACCTGCCGGACTTGCGGACTACCCGATCAACCGGATCCCGGTGGTGACCTCGGCCCAGATGCAGATTGCCCTAGAGCAAGCCTTTCCCACCTGCGATCTATGTCTGATGGCGGCGGCGGTGGGGGATGTGCGCCCCACAGATCCCTATGCCGGCAAACGGCCCAAATCCGAGCTACCCCGCTGTCTGCCCCTCGAACCGGTGCCAGATATCTTGGCGGGACTGGCCCAGCGCAAACAGTCTGGCCAGATTCTCATTGGCTTTGCGGCTCAAACTTTTGACCCTTCGGCCCAGGATCCTGTGGCCTTGGCCCAGGCAAAACTCCAGCAAAAACAGTTGGATGCGATTGCGCTCAACCCGATTGACCAGCCTGACCGTGGCTTTGGCAGTCTCACCAATGAGGCGGTCTTGATCACAGCCGCAGGCAGCCAGATTCGGATCCCGTTCTGCTCCAAGCCAGAGATGGCTCACCGGATCCTGGATTGGGCTTTTCGCCAACTATCGACCTAGACTGATTGACCCAGATTAATTGGCTTAGATTGAGCCTGACCTAGCTCGATCAACCTAGATTTGTCAGCTAGAGCGAACGGCCATTGGCCATCATCGCCATAGCCTCCGGCACCCGTTGCTTCATCACCAGCAGCGTAATATCGTCGTAGACCTCCTGGGATCCGATAAATGTTTTCAAGTCTTGGATCACCGCCTTCTGGATCAGGCTAGAGCTGTGCTGCCGATGCTGGCGCACCACCTCACAGAGCCGATCAAGGCCATACATCTGACCATCGATATTGGTGGCCTCAGTGATGCCATCGGTGTAGAGCACCACCACATCCCCCTGCTCTAGCCTCACCTCCGTCTGGCCAATAAAATCGGTGATGTCTTGATCTAGTCCCAGCGGCAGCCCCAGCAAAATGGTGTTGATTCGCTCCAGGGATCCATTCTGCCTGACCACGATCATCTCCTCATGGGATCCGCTCAAGCGCAGGGATCCGTTTTGATAGTCCACCACCGAGAGGGTGAGATTTTTGTCAGCATTCATGCGCTGGATGTTGTCATAGATCACCCGGTTGAGCACCGCCAAAAACCGCACCGGATCCCGCTCATTGGAGGCCAACAGGGTTCTGACGGCGGTTTGCACCATCAGCATCAGCACCCCACTTTGCAAACCATGCCCGGTGACATCCCCAATGCCAATTTTGATCTGGCCGTGATCCACCAACACGTCATAGTAATCGCCCCCCACCTCGTCAGCAGGCTCCATAAAGCCGGCAATATCCAGATCCGGGACTTGCGACAGCTCCGCTTGCCCCGGCAGGATCATCTGTTGCAGTTGGCGGGTGACCTGAAGCTCAGCTTCCATGCGGCGATTTTCGCTGCGCAATTGCTGATTGAGGGCCGAGATGGCGGCGTTGGCCTGGGCCAGTTCAGTGGTTCTAGCAATCACCTGAGCTTCCAGATTTTCGGATTGATGGCGGATCTGCTGCACCATCCTATTAAAGGTGGTTGCCAGTAGACCAAACTCATCCTGCCGATCCAAGTGAACCTGAGTGCCATAGTCGCCGGCTCCCACCCGTTCGGCCCCCAGTCGCATGGCCTTGAGGGGCTGATCCACCCAGCGGGCCAAAAGCACGGATCCCCCTGCCGAAACCACCAGGCTGATGCCCACCACCCCCAAGGCGATCAGTCTCAAAACCACCAATTGATTGGCCTCATTGGTGGCGTCATAGTCAAGTCCTAAGACGGCCAAAACGTCTCCCTCCGGGGTGAGGATGGGCACCAATGTGGTGATCCAGGTGCCGAAGCTATCGCTGTAGAGGCCCGTACTCTGGGGCTGCCCTCCAAACACCGCCGCAAACGTCGGATCCGTGATGCTGTAGACATTGCCCACCGGATTACCGGGCCAGTCGTCGATGGCCTCGTAGCGAGAGGATCCGATAAACTTCACCTGCTCAAAGTCAGGGATCCCAGGGATCTCCACCATCAGATAGACCCCCAGGCTGGAGCGATCCCAATCCAACTGAGGATAACGGGCCTGGGCCGGGGCAATGGTCTGGGATCCCACCTGGTCGATGCGGCGCAGCAGTTGCACGATCTGCTGAAACTGATCTGAGGTTTGCAACCTTGCGGTGGTGTCTGGATCCAGGCTGGGCTGAGCCTCTCCGGGCGGGATGGCTTGGATCTGCTCGACAGAAAGCTGGGATTCACTGCTGGTGACAGATTTGAAGGTTGTGACCGTGGCCAAGATTTCGGGGTCAAATTGCAGTGTGCCCAGATGGCCGATATCTCGCAATCGCCCCGTGATCTCCCCCAGCAAGAGATTGTAGGCATAGGAGTAAAAGACAAAAACGCCGCCGCTGGTGATACCTGCCGCCAGTAGGGTGGTGGTCAAGCCAACTTTGAGACTGAAGGGGATCCGCATAAAAGTTGAGGGGGTGGGTCAGCGATTTAATTGATTTCTGTACTTCAACATTATTCACTATCTTGCCGGGTTCAGGATTTTAGGATCCCTGATTGCAGTTGTATTATTCACCTCAGTTGATTAAAGTTTGCATCTCAAAAGCAGCCCAATCGGTTTCTATAGGTCTCTGTAGATTGCGGATCCCAGCTCAGCGGTATAGTTGTGGGGAGTGTGTGATGAG